>JBFWQE010000066.1:0-27666 GCA_050249615.1 Vicinamibacterales bacterium | reverse complement strand
GCCAGCGGCCGCTCGCGCAGGCGAGTGGCGTCGAACTGAAGCCGATGGAGGCGCGTGCGGCGCGCGATGAACCGTTCGATGGTCCAGTCCATCAGCCCGAACACGCGGAGCTCCTTGCTGGCCGGGGGATCGACGGCCAGGCGATACATGTAGTCCGCGTCGCGCTGCGCGCGCTTGACGTCGTCGGTGTTGCGATCGAACCAGACCGCGCTCTCGCGAAGCAGCCAGTGCGTGCAGAGCCAGGCGACGCTCAGGACGAGGGGCGCCCACCACGCGAACCCGAAGAGGACGGCGGCCGAGGCGAGGCCGCCGACCATGCCGACGAGCCCGCCAGCGATGAAGTCCATCGAATAGGAGAGCGGCGGCCCCGTCATGCCGAGGTCGAAGTCGCGCGCCACCGTGAGGTCGGCCGCCAGCGAGGAGTCCTCCAGGTGCGCGATGCCGGCTGGGCGGACGCAGGCCTCGGTCAGGCGATCGTAGAGCCAGGCAGAGGTCCGCTCACCGAGGTTGTGGCTCACCGCCGTCTGGATGGGCGTGAGCACCTGCACGAGGACGAACGTCACGCCCGCCAGCGCCAGCGGACCGGTGAGCGGGTCGCCCGCCTGCACGGCGGCCACCAGCACGCCAGTCGCCACGGCGAACAGCACCGGCAGCATCCCGTGCAGCAGGACAACCACCCACCACGTGAACGCCAGGAATCGGTCGGCTCTCGGCAGGGTGGCGAAGAGCATCCACTCCTTGCGCTGACGGAGCCGTTGCAGCGCTGCTACCATGGGGACCCTCGGAGATGAGCACCGTTCGAATCGCGCTCGCCAACCTGCCGTTTCCCGCGACGCCGGACGAATCGGTCACGCTGGCCGAGGCGGCCATCCACCAGGCCTCCGACCTCGGCGCCGCCGGCGTCTGCTTCCCGGAGTGCTTCGTCCCAGGCTACCGCGCGCCTGGCAAGCGCGTGCCGCCGCCCGATCCCGCGTTCCTGGAGCGCGCCTGGGCCGCCGTCGCGGCCGCAGCCGGGAAGGCAGGTGTTGCCGTGGTGCTCGGCACCGAGCGCGTCGAGAACGACAGGCTACTCGCCTCGGCCCTCGTCATCAATCACGATGGGACGAATGACGGGTTCCAGGACAAGGTCCAGCTGGATCCGTCGGAGGAGCCGGTCTACACGCCTGGCATTGGGAGGCGGATGTTCCAGGCGGGCCCCCTGAGGTTCGGTATCGTCATCTGCCACGAAGGCTGGCGCTATCCGGAGACCGTGCGCTGGGCCGCCCGCCAGGGCGCACACGTCGTCTTCCACCCCGGCTTTCACGAGGCCGAACCGGGCGGGTACCGTCCAACGACCTTCGCGGACCCGGCGAACTCGTTCCACGAGAAGGCCGCGCTGTGCCGCGCCGCGGAGAACACCTGCTGGTTCGCGACGGTGAACTACGCGAGCGAAGGCTCGCCGACCACCTCCGCGGTGGTGAGGCCGGATGGGACGTTGTTCTGTCATCAGCCCTACGGCAAGGCCGGGCTGCTGACGGCGGACCTCGACCTCAACCAGGCGACGGGGCTCCTGGCCCGAAGGTTGAGGCCGGCGTAGCACTCGGCACCCTCGAAGCGCCTAGTCACCCTCGCAGATGCGGTGAATAGGCGTAATTTGGCTTCCGTCACAGCCATCGGTCGTATAATCACCGCTAATTTAGCGGTTCAATGTCCGCCTACATCCACGAGTTGCCCGACTGGCCCCGCTTCAGGTGGCGACACGAGTCCCTGATGGCTCCGCTGGCTTCGGCCCGGTATCTCCAGGGCCAGCTCATCGGCTTGGCGAAGGCTTTGCCCGGCACCACGAGGACCGAGGCGGCTGGGCGGGTCGATCTTGGGCAGACGCCCGATGCCACCGCGCGCTACGACCAGCCGCTGACCGAGCAGCGGCTCCTCACCTGGCACGCGGCGTTGTTCCCCACCGGGGATGCCGGGGGGTTCCCCGCTGGCGACGCCGAGGAGCACCGGCACCCTGCCGGCGCCTGGCGTACTGACAGCGCGGCGCTCATGCACGTCGTCTCCGGACCAATGGGGATCGTGCACTTCGAGGCGCCCGCGGCCGTGCGCATCAGCGGCGAGATGCGGGAGTTCCTCGACTGGTTCAACCACGACACGACCACCGAGCCGGTGCTGAAGGCCGCGCAGGCGCACCTGTGGTTCGTGACGATTCATCCGTTCGACGATGGCAACGGCGAGATTGCGGGAGCGATCACCGACCTGGCCCTGGCGCGGTCGGAGAACAGCGTGCAGCGCTTCTACAGCATGTCCGCACAGATCCGGGAAGAGCGCGACGACTACTACCGCATCCTCGAGCGGACACAGCTGGGGACGATGGACGTCACGGCGTGGATGGTGTGGTTCCTGGGCTGCCTGGCGCGCGCCCTCGAACGTGCGCGCACCGTGCTCTCGGAGTTGCTGGCGAAGGCGCGCGACCGTGAGACGCTGTTCGACGTGCCGCTGAACGACCGTCAGCGCCTGATGATCACCCGCCTGCTCGAAGGCGCCGAGGGCAAGCTGACGACGTCCACGTGGGCGGCGGCGGCGGAGTGCTCGCAGGACACGGCCCTGAGGGATATCCAGCAGCTCGTCGACCGCGGCGTGCTCGTGCGGGGCACGCGTGGTGGGAGGAGCACGAGCTACGTTCTGGCAGGGCGGTGATGTGTGTGGAGTGGCAGCGCATTGATCAACTGCTGCCAGCGCGGCATCTTGGCGTCGTACGCAGCGTCGCGATCAATCGGTCCGGGCGCCCGTGAAACTCGCGATTGTCCATCGGCCGATGCCGAGGCGCGGCCCCCGTCACGCCGCGGGCGACCCTGCCGCGGCCGCGGCGGGCTGGGTGCCCAGCCGGAGTGCCATGATCGTGACGTCATCGAACGGGTCGGCCGCGCCGCGGAATCGACGCACGCTCTCCTCGATTCGCTCCAGCAGTCCGTCGACGCCCTGATCGCGGTGCGTGCGGAGCAGCGACTCCAGCCGCTCGGCGCCGAACATCTCGGTCTGCTCGTTCTCGACCTCCACCGTGCCGTCCGTGTAGAAGAACAGCAGGTCGTTGTCGGCGAGCTGCACGGCGCGCTCGACGTAGCCCTGCCCGGCATAGAGGCCCACCGGCATCCCGCTGCTCGAGAGCGCCTCGATGCCATCGCCCCGGATCAGGAACTGCGGGTGGTGGCCCGCGTTGACGTAGCGGAGGGTCTTGCGTTCCGGATCCAGGATGCCGAGGAAGAGCGTCGCATAGACGCCGGCCGGGGTGGCCGCCTCGATCTCCCCATCGATGGCGGACGCCAGCCTGGCCAGGTCCGGCTCGAGCGGCAGGCGCGCCCGCAGCGTGGCCTGGATGTTCGCCATCAGGAGCGCGGCGCTGATGCCCTTGCCCGACACGTCGCCCACCAGCACCGCGATGTGCCCGCCCGGTAGCTCGAAGTAGTTGAAGAAATCTCCGCCGACCTCTCGCGCGGGGATCGAGATGCCCTTGACTTCGGTGGGACCCAGGCGCAGCGACGCGTGCGGGAGCATTTCGGACTGGATGCGCCGGCACAACTCGAGCTCGCGCTGCAGCCGCTCGCGCTCGACGACGAGCTGCTGATGGTGCGCGACGTCGCGCGCCATGTCGTTGAAGGCCGCGGCCAGCGCGCCGAATTCGTCCCGCGAGCGCACGGGCACCTGCGTGGCGAACTCGCCGCGTGCAATCCGCTGCACGCCGTCGGTCAGCGTCGTCAGGTTGCGCGTCATGTGCCGGGACAGGGGGACGATGCCGAGGAGCGCAAGGCCGATGACGGCGAGCCCCAGCAGGAGGCTCCTCATCGAGGCGTTCCTGATCTCCTGCAGCGACCCGGCCACGGGCCGGGCGATGCCGAAGGTGATGTTCGAGGATGCCTGGCGCGTGACAACCACCCAGTCACCTGTCTGGGTGACGGCCGATCCGCGAAGCGACGCCACCTTCAGCGCGGCGAGCTCACGCTCCTGTTCGGGACTGCTGGTGTGCACGACCCCATCGGCATCGATGGCAAACGGAATCTCGCCCTGCGAGGTCTGGGTGCTGCCGAGCACCGTGGCGAACGTGCGCGGGAGGTTGAGCTGCGCGTTGACACTGCCGACCAGCTGGCCATCCCGCACGATGGGCACCGACAGGGCGTCCCCTTCGAACGCCGCGCGCCGATCCGCGGCGGCGAGCTCGCGGGCACGGGCGGCGCGCTCGAGCGCGCGCTGCCGGGCCTTCTCCGAAATGGCCGCCGCGGCGGTCCGTGTGGCCGAGCCGGCGATCTTGAGTCCCGCCTGGAGCGCGGGTCCGAGCGTCTCGCCCCACTGTCGCAGGCGGGCGGCCATCTCCGGGGACACGCCCTCGGCGGTCAGGTCCTTCTCGACGGCAGCCATGGCTTCGTGCAGATCGAGCACGATGGGCGCCGGCAGGGATGGCGGTGCGGATCGGGCGATCCCTGCAGGTGGCGTGGAGGCCGGCGGCGCGCCCGGTGGAATTGTCGAGGGCGGCGGTGCCGGCGGACCCGGCGGCACCGGCACCCTCGCGGGCGTGAGTTCGACGCGCTCGAGCAGCATCGCCGAATCGCCGAGCAGGCGCGCCACCTGGTCGATCACGCGCACGTCGACGGGCAGGCTGGAAGCCGTCACCGGCTCGGCATTGGCTCCCGCCACGCCGGGTTCCCACAGCCGGCCCATCTGGCGGCCCAGGTCGGCCGTGACCGTGTCGAGCCGCTGCTCCAGGTCGGCGGCCATGCGCTCGGATTCGTTCGCCACCGCCGCACGGAACGCGTTCACGGACGATGAGTAGGAGTAGAGCGTGACCGCCGTGAGCGGCAGCACCGAGAGGGCGAGGAAGGCGATGATCAGTCGTGTGCGCACACGCATGGCAGTAGTGAACTCCAGACTGTTTGGACGGAGCCGCCGACACTCCGGTTCGTGTCCGGATGTCGACGGGCCCGTCGCGCGACGGCTCGGCCGCCGCGGCCGCACAGCGTGGGCGGTGCCCATGCGCGGTGGGGATAGCTCATCGCGCACCTCGCGTCAGTTCTCGTTCGAGCGTTTCACGCCTGGCGAGCAGCCTGGCGTGCGCCGCTTCGGCGCGTCGCCACAGCACGAGCGCGATCGCCAGGAGCGCGAGGCTCATCACGAGCGCCGGCCATGCGGCATCTGGAGCCGTCGTCGAGGCGAGCAGCAGGCACCCGGCGGTGAACGCGCCGGTGAATGCCACGGCGAGGCGACCGGCGACGACGCGCTGCCGTGCCAGCATCACGCGCCTGGCACTCAACACCCACACGCTGTAGGCCACCCAGGCCAGACCGATGACGGTCAACAGGGCGAACGCCACCCCCGTTCGGGTCGGCAGGGCCGGTTCGGTCAGCCACAGTGACGCCACGACGATCGTCATCGCGGACGCGACGAGTGCGAGCAGCACATGCCCGAGACGCACCCGGAGCGAGAGCTCCGTGCGCGCAAGGTATCCGAGGCCCGCCACGACGGAGGGATCCGGCGGTTGAATCGGGGTCATGAATCACGCCTTTCCTGCATGGACGCGCGCAGCATCTTGCGCGCGCGGAAGAGTCGGGACTTGACGGTTCCAACGGGAACGCCCAGCGCCTGGGCCAGTTCGGCGAGCGTCAGATCGCGAAGGTAGAAGAGCGTGAGAACGTCACGCTCGACGGTCGGCAGCATTTCGAGTGCGGCCTCCAGCGAGGCCAGGTCAGTCTCGCTGTCGCTCGGCTCGGCCTCCGCAGCTACGTCCCCGACATCGACATCGTTCGTCGGGAGCGCAGCGTACTCGTGCCTTAAACGGTCCATCAGCGCCCGCCGCGCGATGCCGAACAGCCACCCTCGAAACCGGGATCCGTCGCGCAGTTTCGCGATGCCCCGAACGACGCGCAGCCAGACCTCCTGGAGGAGGTCCTGTGCTTCGTCGTCGCGACCCGTCATCCGTCGGACGTACAGCCAAAGCGGACGGTGCCAGCGTGCGATCAGGGCATCGAAGGCGTCCGGCTCGCCCAACTGGCAACGGACAACCAGCAGTTCGTCCGCCACACGGCCGGGCGCGAAATCGTCCAGATTCTCCTGATGTGACACTCGGCGGCTCCACTCACATAGTCGCGTGCCGGCCGAAAAGGTTCATCCCGGTGGACGCCTGGCCGTCGCATCCGGGCCTCAGTCATCCCCGAGCCAGAGCCTCCAGCACCGCCTCGTGCACCCGGCCGTTCGACGCCAGCACCCCGTCGTTGGCCGTCATCCGCCGCCCTGTCGAGAAGTCGAACGGGCGCCCAGCAAGATCCGTCATGCGCCCACCTGCCTCCTCGATGAGGAGCGTCCCCGCCGCCTGGTCCCAGATCGCTTCTTTGTAGCCCGCGCGCGGGAAGCGGAAGAGCAGGTCGGCCTCGCCCGCTGCCACCATCACGTGCTTCGCCTGGCTGTCCATCAGCACGGGCGCGGCGTGAATGCCGAGCGCCGCACGCAGGGCGTTCAGGCGGCTCGTGTCACTATGCGACTCCTCCACCGAGTGCGCGATGCGCGCGCGCGAAGCGTCCGTGACGTGAGACACCCGCAGCGGCGACAGCTCGTCACCGTCGAGCGGCATCCACCAGCTCCCCCGTCCCCGCACGGCCACCGCCACTCCGCCCTCCGCACTACCGCCCACCGACAGCGACAGCCGCGGGCACCCGATGGCGCCCGCTTCCACTGCGCCCTCCACGACCAGCGCGAGCGCAACCACGTATTGCCCGCCGCGCAGCAGTCCCTTGGTGCCGTCGATGGGATCCAGCGTCCAGAAGCGCCGCCCGGGCTCGCCGCGCCCGCGGTCGATGGCGTCCAGCAACTCCGCCGCCTCGAGACGAGGCTCCGCCCGACGCGCCGCCTCCACCACGCGCGTGAGCAGCGCGGCCGCCGCAGGCTCCCTCAGCGCCGCGGCGTCCTCCTCGGCCACGAGCGGGTCGTCCGGAAACGCCGCGGCCAGGCGCCGCGCCACCACGGCCTGCACGCCGAAGTCGACGAGCGTCACCGGCGATTCGTCCGCCTTGGTGGCCCTGCCCGCCGCGTTCACCTGGATGGTTCGCGCCAGGCGCGCCGCCTCGACCATCAGCCGCGCGGCGGATTCGGCCTCCCTGCCCAGCTCGCTCAGTCTCACGGTATCGTGTCTCCTGATTCAGGTGGCGATGAACGGGACCGCCGATCCGCGGCCCGCGCGGGCGCGCGGGCGCGCGTCCTGCCGCAATCCACCCGTGGAGTCCAAGTATGACCGCAGAACCCCTCGCGTTGTTCTCGCTCCGGACCGGCCGGCCGCTGGCCGAGCGCGTGGCCGCCACGCTCGGGGTGGAGCTTGGCGCTCACGAAGAGCGCGAGTTCGAGTGGGGCCAGCACAAGACCCGGCCCCTCGAGAGCGTCCGCGGCCGCGACGTCTTCGTCGTCGAGTCCCTCCACGGCGATGCCACCCACAGTGTCAACGACAAGCTGTGCCGGCTGCTGTTTTTCCTCGGCGCGCTCCGCGATGCCGGCGCCGCGCGCCTCACCGCCGTCGTCCCGTTCCTCTGCTACTCGCGGAAGGAGCGCCAGACCAAGCCGAGAGACCCGGTGATCACCCGCTACGTTGCCCAGCTCTTCGAGGCCATCGGGGTGGACCGCGTGGCCACGGTGGAAGTGCACAACCTCGCGGCCTACCAGAACGCGTTCCGCTGCCGGACGGAGCACATCGACGCGGGACCGCTCTTCGCCGACGTCCTCGCGCGCGAGCTGACCGACACGAACCTGGCCGTGGTGTCGCCGGACACCGGCGGCGTGAAGCGGGCGGACCATTACCGGCAGGCGCTGTCCGAGCGCATCGGCCATGACGTGCCGACCGCCTTCGTCGAGAAGTACCGCAGCCAGGACGTGGTCAGCGGCGAGGCGCTGGTCGGAGACGTGAAGGATCGAACCGTGGTGATCGTGGACGATCTCGTCTGCGGCGGCACGACGCTCGCACGCGCAGCCAGCGCCTGCCGGCGCGCGGGTGCCCGGGCCGTCGTCGCCGCCGCCGCGCACGGCGCGTTCGTGCCGGAGGCCTCGCGCGTGCTGGCCGACGCTCCCATCGATCGCATCTTCGTCCTCGACCACATCGCGCCCGCGGTGCTCGAGGGAACGCCGGCAGCCGGCAAGGTTCAGGTCGTGGACTCCGCGGGCCTCATCGCGGACGCCATCCGCGAGATGCGCGAGGGCGGCTAGTCGAGCGGCAGGGGCTCGACCATCTCCAGATAGCGGCTGGCGCGCGCGGCGAAGCGCGCCGGATCCGCCACGGCGGGATCGTCCAGGTGCCGCGCGGAGATCGTCGCCCTCCGGAGCGCACGGTAGACGCGATAGAAGCGCAGAAGCGGCGCGGGTGGATCGTCGCCGGTCTCCTCCGTGTAAGTCTCCAGGAACCATCCACCCACCTCGGGCGCGCCCAGCCGCTCGCACTCGAGATCGAGGAAGGCGAGCTCGTCAGCGGGATCGAGCACCCGCAGCGCGCGGTCGAACTCCAGCCGATCGATGATGGCCGGTTCGCCGTCCAGCCAGATGTGCTCCGGCCGCAGGTCCCCGTGGCCCTCGACAACCCGTCCGGCCTCCACGCGCGCTTCGAAGAGCGGCACGTGCCGCGCGAGGAACGAGAGCTGGCCCTCGACGAGCGCCTCGAGCCTGTCGAGCGGCAGCCCATACCGCGCCGCGGAGAGCGCCTCGAGATCGCTGCGCACGCCCGCCTCCAGCCACGCCCGCTGGGCAGGCGCCTCGATGGGCTCGGGAGGCGCCGCCTGGTAGAAGCGCGCCAGGTGTCTGGCCGCCTTCCGAATCTTGTGCTCGTCCGCCTGCGTGCGCCCATCGCGGATGATCGCCTCGAGGTTGCGGCCCGATGGCAGCCGCCGCATGTGCACGAGGCACTCGACCGGCGTCCCCTCACCGTCGAGCGCCAGCCTGCCGTCGGCCTCGCGCGTCAGCGTGACGACGCCGAGGTACACGCCTGGGGCCAGGACCTGGTTCAGCCGCACCTCCTCCAGGCAGTTGAACCGCCGGCGCTCGGGCGTGCTGAAGTCCAGCCCCTCGTGCCGGACGGCCTTCTTCAGCTTGTAGACGTGCGCGCCGGCGAGGAACACCCACGACATGTGGGTCTCGATGACGGTGACCTCCGGCGGCGGTTCGGGATACGCGTCCGGCCGGCGGAGGAAGGCGACGATGGGCTCGTGGCCGGGCGTTCCGCTCACGGCTCGTCCCCGGCTATTCGAGGTGCTTCACGAGAATCACCTCGTTGCCACGCTCGTTGAAGTGGACCTCGTCGACGAGCTTCCCCGTGAGCAACAGGCCGAAGCCGCCCGCCCGTTTGCCCTCGGCTTCCCGATCCCCGAGATGGCTGATGGGGTCGTGGTCCTTCGCCACCATTCTGGGTGCGCGCACGTCGAAGCCCGGCCCCGGATCCTTGAAGTAGTAGACGATGGTGCGCTTCGTGCGCACGGCGGCGACCTCGACCACCTTCCGCGGGTCGAACCCGGCGCCGTGCTCCATGGCGTTCAGCAGGACCTCGCGAAATGCCGTGCTCAGCTGGTACCGCTCGGCCTCGGGCACGTCGCCCGCCAGCTCGCTCATGAAGTGCGTGAGCCGATCGGCGTTCACGCGCCGGCACGCGACGCGGAGCGCGATCCAGTTGGGGACGGCCGACTCCACCTCGATGCCGCTGTGCCAGCCATCGGCGGCCAGCGCCTCGCCGATGGCCGTACGCAGGTCGGCGGCGGGCGCCGGCAGCGTGAAGCACGCGTACACCTTGGTCCGCAGGGCCGCGATGATATCGGACGCCGAGAGCTCCGGCGCCAGCACGATGACGGGAACCCCGGGCTGCATGCGCCGCGCCTCCGCCGCCATGTTCACGGCCCGGCTCGCCGCGGTGCCGGGGCTGATGACGACGACGTCCACGGCGTGCGTGGCCAGGTGGCGCATCGCGTCGGCCTCGCGCTGGATCTCGGTGACGCGACCACCGGGCCAGTCCGTCGGGGCGAGGCCGAGCTCCTCCCACGGAAACGGCGGCCCGACGACGAGCAGCTCCCGCACGTGGGGGCTGGCCTCCGGCGGCGTCGCTGCATGCCGGCGATCCATCAGTCGCACGCGCGCCCGCTAGCGGGACCGCAATGCGCCGGGCCGACACCCGCGGGCTCGGGGCCGAAGCCGCATTGCGAGGAAAGGCGATCGTCTGCCATGACCGGCTCAGCATACACCTGCTGCCTGTACAATCAGCCCGTCTGTGTCCCTAGCATCGCCGTCGGCGTCTGTGCCCGCCAGGGTCGCGGCGTCCCGGAAACGGCGCCGCCTGTTCTCGCCCCCGCGCGTGCTGGCGCTGTCCATCGCGGGACTCATCCTCGCGGGTGCGGCCCTGCTCTGGTTGCCGGTGTCCGCGGCGCCGGGCCGCTCCACCTCGTTTATCGACGCCCTCTTCACCGCGACGTCCGCGGTCTGCGTCACCGGCCTCATCGTCCAGGACACTCCGGAGCATTTCTCGTGGTTCGGCCATGCCGTGATCCTGCTGCTCATCCAGGCCGGCGGGCTCGGCTACATGACCATCTCCACCGTGCTGGCCGCTGCCCTCGGCCGCTCCGTCACCCTGCAGGAGCGGCTGACACTGCAGGAGGGGCTCAACGTGCAGGGGCTGGACGGCCTGCTGCGCTTCGCGCTCACCGTGCTGAAGCTGACGCTCTTCGTCGAGTTGACCGGGGCAGTCGTCCTCGCGGTGCGATGGTGGGGTGAGATGGGCGCCGGGCCCGCGGCGTGGTACGGGCTCTTCCACGCCGTCTCCGCGTTCAACAATGCCGGCTTCGCGCTGTGGAGCGACAGCCTGATGCGCTTTCGCGGCGACGTGACCGTGAACCTGGTGATCACGGCCCTCATCATTGCCGGAGGCCTCGGGTTCTTCGTGATCACCGAGCTGCTGCAGCGGAACCGCCAGGTCCGGCTCTCGGTCCACACGCGCCTCGTCCTCCTCGCGACGACCGCGCTGCTGGTCCTGGGCACCGTGGCCATCTACGCCCTCGAAGCCGGCAACCCGAAGACGCTCGCGGACCTTCCGTGGCACGAGCAGTGGCTCGCCGCCTGGTTCCAGTCGGTCACTCCCCGGACGGCCGGCTTCAACACCATCGACTACGGCGCCATGACCGTACCCGCCCTGTTCCTGACGATGGCGCTGATGTTCATCGGCGCGTCGCCGGGCAGCACCGGCGGCGGCGTGAAGACCACGACGTTCAGCATCACCGTGGCCGCGCTCTGGGCCACCGTGCGCGGAGACGACGAGCCGCACGTCTTCGGGCGCCGGCTGGGCCTGGACCTCGTGGCCCGCGCCTTCTTCGTCACCCTCATCGCGTTCCTCGCCCTCAACGCCGCGGCCGGGGTGATCCTCGTCACCGAACAGCGCGACCTGATGCGCACGCTCTTCGAGGCCACGTCGGCCTTCAGCACCGTGGGCCTCTCGATGGGCGAGAGCGGCGCCCCCGTCTCGCTGTCCGCCTTCTTCACGCCCATCGGGAAGCTGATGATGATCCTCATGATGTTCGTCGGGCGCCTCGGGCCGCTGACGCTCGCGTTCGCCCTCGCGCGGCGCGCCACCCTGCAACCGCGGCTCCGCTATCCTGAAGGGAAGGTGCTGATTGGCTAAGCGCAGCTTCGCCGTGATCGGGCTCGGCCGCTTCGGCTCCGCCATCTCCACCACGCTCGCCGAGCTGGGCCACGACGTGATCGGCGTGGATGGCAGTGAAGATCGCGTCAGGGCGCTCGCCGACGTCCTCACGCTGGCCGTCCAGCTCGACGCCACCGACGAGAAGGCGCTCCTCAGGGCCGGCATCAAGGACGTGGACGTGGCCGTGGTCTCCATCGGCGAGAACATCGAGGCCAGCCTGCTGGTCGTCACGCTGCTGCGCGAGATCGGGATCAAGAACATCATCGCGAAGGCGGTCACGCCGCTGCACGGGCGCATCCTCGAGAAGCTCGGCGTCTCGCGGGTGGTGTTCCCCGAGCGCGAGACGGCCGTTCGCCTGGCGCACAGCCTCGTCATTCCCAACGTGCTCGACTACATCGAGCTCTCCGGCGAGTACTCCATCGTGGACGTGCCGGCGCCGCCCGATTTCTTCGGCAAGACCCTGAAGGAGATCGGCCTCCGGTCGCGGTTCGGCCTGACGACCATCGCCATCAAGCGCTCGACGAAGACCAGCGACGGCCCGGTGACCAACATCGCCCCCGGACCCGACGACGTGGTGCGGGAGGGGGACGTGCTGTCGCTGCTCGGCAGCAACGAGCGGCTGGGCCAACTCGATCGGATGCTGAAGACGAGGACATAGGGGCGCGCCACGGTGGACGCACCGGTTTCTCCGCTGGCACGCCGCGCGGGCTCTCCGTGGGCCGCACTGGGGCTGTTCTTCGGCCTCGCGGTGGTGGCGACGTGGCCGCTCCTGCCGGGCCTCGGGAAGGACGTGCCGGGCGACTACGGAGATCCGCTCTTCGTGGCGTGGGCGATGGCCTGGGTGGCGCACCGCCTCGGCGGCGCGCTCACTGGCGACCTCGACGCCCTGCTCGGCTTCTGGGACGCGAACCAGTTGCACCCCGAGCCCGGCACGTTGGCGCTGTCGGATCACTTCATCGCGCAGGCCGTGCCGCTGGCGCCCGTCTACTGGCTGACCGGCAATCCGCTGCTGGTACTGGGCCTCGCCTACCTGGCCGCGTACGTGCTGTGCGGCTTCTGCACGTGGCTGCTGGTGCGGGAGGTGACGGGGTCCGCTGCGGCGGGCGTCCTGGCCGGCTGCACCTTCGCTTTCAACCCGTTCTTCCTCGTCTGGGAGCTGTCGCACCTCCAGGTGATCTCCGCGTGGGGCATGCCGCTCGCGCTCTACGGGCTGCGCCGGTACTTCGAGCGAGGGTCGCGCGCGGGCCTCTGGACCGGCGCCGCCGGCATCGTCCTGCTGAACCTGAGCGCCGGCTACTACATGCTGATGTTCCCGATGTTCGTGCTGCTCTACGCCGGCTGGGAGATCACGTCCCGCGGCTGGTGGGGCCGTGCGCGCATGTGGCGGGATCTGCTGGCCGCGGGAACGGGGGCGATCCTCGCAACAGCGCCGTTCGTGTGGCCGTACGCCCAGGCGCAGCGGCGCCTGGGCTTCGCGCGCAGCGTGGACGAAACCACGCAGATGGCCGCGGCGGTCGAGGGCTACATCGCCGGCATGGAGCCGCTGATCATCCCGTTCGCGTTCGCCGGCCTGGCGCTGATGGCCGCAGCGGTCATGCGGATGGGCCGTGCACGCCGCTCGATGCCGCTCCTTGGTTTCGCAACCGCGGGCGCGACGCTCGCGTTCTGGTTGTCGCTGGGACCGGCGCCCTCCTGGGGTGGCGAGGTCTACCCGGCGCTCGGCCTGTATGGCCTGCTCCAGGAACACGTGCCGGGCATGGACGCGTTGCGGGTGACGTCACGCTTCGGGATTGTCTTCCTCCTGTTCCTCGGCGTGCTGGCCGGCATGGGCGGGGCGCTGGTCGCGCGACTGCCGATGGCAGCGCCGCTCGTGGCGGCACTCGGCGTGTGGTCGATGCTGATGAACGCTCCCGTCAGCTTCCCGCTCAACCAGCCCCTGGCGCCGACCCTGGACGTGCGCCCCCCGGCGCCGTACCTCACGCCGGGCGGTGCGCCGCCCGACGTCTATCGCTACCTGTCATCGCTCCCTTCGTCCACGGTCGTGGCCGAGCTGCCGTTTACCGATCTCTGGTACAACACGCGCTACCTGTACTTCTCGACCTTCCACTGGCATCCCCTCGTCAACGGCTTCACGTCGTTCTTCCCGCCGGCCTACACCGAGCGCGCGCGCTGGCTCGTGAACCCGGTTCGCACCCCGGACGAGGCGTGGCGGGCCCTCGAGTCGGGCCAGGCCACGCACGTCGTGGTCCACACGGACGCGTGGGACGCAGCCTACGTTCAGGAGCTGGATCGCTGGCTCACGACGCGCGGCGCGCTAAGCCACGGTGACTTCGGCGGAGCGCGCGTCTACCAGGTGCCCCCACCGCGAGCACGGTGAGCGGCCAGCCGCGGGCCTAGCCGTTCGCGGCGCCGGGGCTGAAGCCCCGGACGCTCCGGCGGGGACGCCCGTACAAGAGGAAAGGCCACCGGCAGGTGCGCATGGGGCACCGGCCGATGGCCTTCTGGCGAATCTTCGTGCGGCCCCGGAAGGCCGCGTTGGCTCCTACGCGAGCACCTTGATGACGACGCGGCGGTTCTGGGCGCGGCCGTCGCGGGTCTTGTTGTCAGCCGCGGGCTTCTCTTCGCCGTAGCTGATGGTGTTCATCTTGTGGAGCGGCACCTGGTGCTGCTCGTAGAGGTAACGCTTCACGGCTTCGGCGCGCTCCATGCCCAGCCGCTCGTTGTAGGTCGCGTCGCCGACATTGTCGGTGTGCCCCTCGATCTCGATCCAGACAGCCTTCTTGTCGGTCTTCAGCTGGTTGACCATCTGGTCGATGGCGGCCTTCGCCCCGTCGGGCAGCTCGGCGGCGCCGAATTTGAACTCGCCGCTGTCCTCGCTGATGACGGTCTCGAAGATCAGCTTGCGCGTCTCGGCCTCGATGGCCGAGGCGCGGGCGTCGGCGCGTTTGCCGACTTCCTGCGCCTGCCCGGCCGCCGCGTCTGCAGCCTTCTGCGCAGAGCCCGCGGCGGTGTTGGCGGCGGCAGCCTTCTGATCGACCTCGCCGATCTTCTGCTCGTTCTGCCGCACGCGCTCCTGCGTCTCCTCGAGCGACTTGCCGAGCGTGCCGACCTTCTCGTTGACCTCGCCCACCGACTGGCGAACGAAGCCCTTGGTGGCGCATGCCGGCGCGACCGCCAGCGTCGCCGCTGAAATTGCGAACACCATCACCTGTCTACGCATAAAGGCCTCCATGAGCCACTCACCGTACCATCGTTCCCGAATGAACCCGCTTCATCACTGGCGCGTCAGGTTGTAGCCTCCGCGCGCCCGTACTGTGTGGTCCGCTTCCTTCGTCCGAATCTCGAGCGGGTGCCATCCCGTGGCGGTTCCCGGCTCGAAGCCGATCAGATACAGGTGGCGAAGCTCGTCGATGACGTCCTTCGCCGCCTTGCTCGCCGACGCCGGGCCGCTGGCGTAGTAGAACGCCCCGCCGGTCCACCGCGAGAGATCCTCGATGGTGCCGATGTGCGCCGGGGCACGGAAACCCGCCTGCGGCGTCGCCCGATCCGAGTTGGGATCGTCAATGGGCAGCACCGTCGCAATCACGTAGACCGGCACGTCAATCGCGGCCGCCACGCCGGACACCTGGGCCGGTGTCTTCGAGCTCGACGTGTCGATGCCGTCGGTCAGCACCACCACCGCGCGGCGCGGGTGGTTGCGCTGGGCGACCCGGTCGGCCGCCTCCGAGATCGCATCGTGCAGTGAGGTGGCCCCGAACGGATCGACCTCCCCCAGCGCGCCGTTCAAAGCACGCGTATCGACCGTAAACGGGGCCACCTCGTGCAGCCGGCTGTCAAACGCGAACAGCGCGGCCTCGTCGCGACCCGGCTCCAGCCATGACAGGAGGTGATGGGCCGCAAACTTCGCAGCGGTGAATCGAGCGGCCACGTCCATGCTGCCGCTGATATCGAACAGGATCGCCAGGCTGATCGGCGCGCGGTCCGTGCGGAACTGGCTGATGACACGGCGCTCGCCGCGATCAATCACCTCGAAGTCCCGGGCCTGGAGGCCAGTCACGAGCCGCCCCTTTCTGTCGCGGACCGTCGCACTCACCGTCACGAGGTCGACGCCCGACTTGAAAACCGCCTGGCCCCCTTCCGGTTCTTGCGCCGGTGCCGGGGAAGGCATCAGGAACAGCCAAACACCCAGCATGCTTCCGGCGAGGAGGCGCCGCTGCATGCCCCTCCCATATCCACGAAGCGTGCCAAGCATGTAAGTTGTTGAAAACATTGCCGTAAACACCTATTGACGTCCCCGTGGGCGCCGCCGGCCCTTATGTAACCGTGTAGCATTTACACGACGACGTGGTGACTCCTCGACGGCTGTATCGGCACCGCCGCCACGCCGCCGCACGGCCCGGCACCCTGCACCCCTGCACCCCACCCTGCTACCATGTCCCCGATGGCCACTACTGCCCCCGCAAGCACACCCATCCGCACGGCGAAGCGCGTCGATCGCTTCACCTACGCCATTCGCAATATCGTTGCCGAGGCGAAGAAGGTCGAGGCTGCGGGGAAGAAGGTCCGCTACCTCAACATCGGGGACCCGAATCAGTTCGGCTTCGTGACGCCCCCGCATCTCATCGAGGCCGTGGCCAGGGCCATGCGGGACGGCCACAACGGTTACACCGCGTCACCGGGCATCCCCGAGGCACGCGAGGCCGTCGCGGCGGACTTCACTCGACGAGGGGTCGAGACGTCGGCGGACCGTGTGCTCATCACCTCGGGCACCTCCGAAGGCATCGAGCTGGCGCTCACCGGCATCGTGGACGACGGCGAGGAGGTGCTGGTGCCGGCGCCGACGTATCCACTGTACACCGCCGTGCTCGCGAAGATCGGCGCGACGCCGGTCTACTACCGCACGGACCACACCAACGCGTGGCAGCCCGATCTCGATCACATCCGGAAGGCCATCACGCCGAAGACGCGCGCGCTCGTGGTGATTGACCCGAACAACCCGACCGGCGCCATCTACTCGGACGAGACGCGCCTGGCGCTCATCGGCATCGCCGAAGAGCACGGGCTGGTCATCCTGGCCGACGAGGTCTACGGCGACCTGGCGTACGACGGGCCGGTCCCGCCCATGGCGGTCCTCGCGCCGGATGCCGCGATCATTTCCTACTCCAGCCTCTCGAAGGCGTACCTCGCGCCGGGCTGGCGAGCCGGGTGGATGGCGGTGGGCCGCTCGCCGCGGCTCGATCCGGCGTTGGCGGCCATCAAGAAGCTGGCGGATGGGCGGCTCTGCAGCCCGGGGCCCATGCAGTACGCGGTGACCGCCGCCCTCACCGGAGACCGCTCGCACCAGGACACGTTCCGCCGCGAGCTGCGCCTGCGTGCCGAGCTCACCACCGAGCGGTTGAACAGGATTCCGGGCATGTCGTGCGTGGCGCCGAAGGGTGCGTTCTACGCCATGCCGAAAATGACCCTGCCGCCAGGGAAGACCGACAAGGACTACGTCCTCGGCCTGCTCAAGGCCACGGGCATCCTCGTCGTGTATGGTTCCGGCTTCGGCACCGACGCCGCCGACGGTTTCTTCCGCGTCGTGTTCCTGGCGTCGCCGCAGGAGCTTGGCGAGATTTTCGACGAGATGGCGGCGTATCGCCTTGAGTAACCGCCCCGGGGCGGGAACCGGGCCTTTCACGAGGTCGTAGTACTGCTCATGCCTGCCGGGTCGAAGGCGCGGGACTTCCTGTCCACCTACACCCAGGACCTCAACGCCGAGGATCTGGGCAAGCTGTTCACGCGCGAGACCCCCGAGGCCTACCGCTTCTTTGCCCGCGGCGTGAACACGGCGGAGCTCGAGGGCCTGTCGTGGCATCGCCGCGCGGTGAAGTACGTGCAGGCGTTCTTCCTGGCCTTCACCATGCGCCTGTCGCCGGCCAGGCGCGCCATCTACGGCCTGGCGCTCTTCACGTCGGTCATCGGGTTGTTCGAGCTCTTCCAGGGCTTCGGTATCCTGAGCTTCCGGTTGCCCATCGCGCTGTTCTTCGTGCGTTTCGGGATTCCCGGGCCTCTCTTCGCCGACGGCACGCTCTGGCTGCTCTCGGGCTTCCTGCTCCTCAACCTGCTGGTGCTGCTGGAAGTGGCGGACCGGCTGTCGCTCAAGCGCGACCTCGAGGTCGCGCGCGAGATCCAGAGAGCCATGCTGCCCGAGGGGACCTGGTCCGGCCCGGACGTCGAGGCCTTCGGCCTCACCCAGCCGGCCAACACCGTCGGCGGGGACTTCTACGACATCCTGCCGCGGCCCGACGGCACGGTCCTCATCGCCCTGGGCGACGTGGCCGGCAAGGCCAGCCCCGCGGCGCTCCTCATGGCGCTGTTGCTCGCCATGCTGCGGACGCTGGTGGACGACAACCTGCCATTGCCGGCCCTGGCACGGCGGCTGAACACCCAGGTCACCCGGCACGCGCCGGCGTCGCGGTTCATCACGCTGTTCCTGGCGTCGTTCGATCCGGCGACCGGGCGGCTGCACTTCGTCAACGCGGGCCAGACCCCGCCGCTGCTCCGCCGGCAGGATGGCCGCATCGTCCGGCTGAGCACGGGCGGCGTGGCACTCGGGATGTTCGAGGGGTCGGAGTACGAACAGGGGCACATCGATCTGGGCCCCGGCGACGCGGTCGTGATGTACAGCGACGGCATCACCGAGGCCGAGAGCCCGGACGGGACGCCCTTCGACGAGGCCGGGCTCGAGCGGACGCTGGCCCTGCACGCCGGGACGCTCGGCACCTCGGCTGCCGCCGAGCTCGGCCGGGCGATTTTCGATGCCGTGGAGCGCCACCGCCGCGACAAGCGCCTCTCGGACGACCTCACCGTTCTCGTGTTGAGCCGTGTGACGAATTCGGTAGCCACCTAGCCGCGACTGGCGTCTAATTCCGATATGCGAGGGCTGCTCTGCCTCTGCCTCGCGTTCCTGGTGACCGTCCGACCGGCGGCCGCGCAAACCGAGCCGCTGAGCGCTGAGGATCTGTCCATCCAGGCCTTCCTGCAGGCCGTCGAGACCGCCATTTCCACCATGGACCGGCAGCGGTGGACCGAACTGCTGTCGGCCAACGCCGACCGCGAGCAGGCCCTCGAGTTCTTCGATGCGATGGTGCCGCAGGGCATCACGCGCGTGGTGGTCAAGGAGCGTGCCCGGGCGCAGTTGCTCGGCGCCCTGCCCGGGGACGGCTTCAGTCTCGTCACCGAGGTGTTCATGGAGACCGGGCCGCGTGGCCGGATCGCCACCTGGAACCTCGACATCCGCAAGCCGCGCGGCGAAATCGAGGACCGGCAGCCCTGGCGCATCGTCTCGCAGGACCGCCTGTCCTCCATCGAAGGGCTCCACCGCCTCGTCCTTCATCCCGACAAGCAGTTCGCGGCGCAGGACCTCGTGATCCGCTCGGTGGACTTCGAGGTGCGCCTCCCATCCGGCCAGGTGTTCGTGGCCGAGACGCCGGAGGGGGTCACCGCGCTCGTCCTGCTGGGTGACGGCACCATCGTGTTCTCGCCCGCGCCGAAGGTCGAGCGGGGTCAGGTGCGGATCTTCGCCGGCACCGACGAACTGGACGCGGCGTTCACGACGGCGCTGCTGCGCATCAGCCCGTTCGAGTACCGCACGCTCGTGACCGAGTCGTCGCTCGTGCCGGTCGACACGGTGGACAACCGCGCGTTCCGGCGCGCGCAGCAGGTGTTCGAGGACGACATCGGCAACTCCTTCACGCTCGACCTGAGCGATCTCAGCCGGGACACCTGGTCGCTGCTCCCGCAGCCGGGGGACTTCGTCGCCGAGGTGCGCACGCGCCGCTTCGACAAGCTCACCTACGCGCGCTCGACGGGCGAGCCCGAGGACGTGTCGCTGTTCCAGCGGGGACGGAAGCGCAACATCTCCATCTACGCGTCCGAGGAGAAGCTCGCCAGCCGGGGCGAGTTCTACGACGAGGACGACCTCGCCGAGTACGACGTGCTCGACTACACCGTGGACAGCACGTTTTCCCCGGAGCGCGACTGGCTCGAGGGCAGCACCAGGGTGCGGCTCCGCGTGCGTGCCTTCGCGCTCTCCGCCATCCAGATGAAGCTGGCCGACGCGCTCACGGTGAATTCCGTGGTGAGCGAGCAGTTCGGCCGGCTGCTCTTCCTCCGCGTCCGCAACCAGAACGGCATCGTCGTCAACCTGCCGTCGCCGGTGGCCCGGGACTTCCAGCTCACGCTCACCATCTCGTACCAGGGCCGGCTGCCCCAGCAGGGCATCAACGAGGACTCGATGGAGGTGTCGGCGGACGAGCAGGGCGCCGGCCGCGCGCGGTCGTTCGATCAGCCCGACGAGGCGCTCCCTCTGGTCGCGCCCGAGCCCAACTGGCTGTTCAGCAACCGCGCGCAGTGGTATCCCCAGGGCTCCGTCACCGATTACGCCACCGCGACGATGCGCATCACGGTGCCCTCGGAGTACGCGGTCGTCGCCAGCGGCGTGCAGGCGTCGGGCTCGCCCGTCACCGTGGGCGCCCAGCCCAACGGCCAGGGCGGGCGGTCGCTCTACGCGTTCACCACCCCCCAGCCCGTGCGCTATCTCAGCATGGTGGTCAGCCGGATGTCGCGGGCGGATGCGGCCACCGTCGCCCTGGACATCATCCCGCCGAAGGAGGTCAAGGCAGCCGGCACGAACGGCGGCGGCGTCCTCCATCCCGCTCCCGCGGTTCCTCCGGTGGGATCGCGCAACACGGTGGAGCTCGCGATTGAAGCCAACCGGCGCCAGGAGGGCCGGGGCCGGAATGCGCTGCCGATCGTGGCGGAGGGCTTGCGGTTCTATGCCGCGATGGTGGGGGACGTCCCGTACGACTCGCTGACCGTGGCGATGGTGGAGCACGAACTGCCGGGCGGACATGCTCCCGGCTACGTCGCCGTCATCAACAACCCGCTGCCCACGTCGCCGTTCTCGTGGAGGAACGACCCGGCGCACTTCTCGGGGTTCCCCGAGTTCTTCCTGGCGCACGAACTGGCGCACCAGTGGTTCGGACAGGCCGTCGGGTGGAAGAACTACCACGAGCAGTGGTTGAGCGAGGGCTTCGCGCAGTACCTGGCGGCGCTCTTCGCCCGCGAGCAGCGGGGCGAGGGCACGTTCCGCGCCATCCTCAAGCAGTTTCGCCGCTGGGGCATCGAGCAGTCGAACGAGGGCCCCATCTATCTCGGGTATCGCCTCGGCCATATCAAGGGCGAGCCGCGCGTGTTCCGGGCGCTGGTCTACAACAAGGGCGCGTCCGTGCTTCACATGCTCCGCCGGTTCGTGGGCGACGAGGCGTTCTTCCGGGGCCTGCGGCGGTATTACCGCGAGAATCGCTTCCGCAAGGCCGGCACCGAGGATCTCCGGAAAGCCATGGAGGCCGAGAGCGGCCGCGACCTGTCGCGCTTCTTCACCCGGTGGATCTTCGACTCCGGCATTCCGCGCCTCCGCTACGCGACTGCGGTCTCCGCGGACGAGGTGACGGTGCGGATCGAGCAGTCTGGCGAGGTCTACGACGTGCCCGTGACCGTCACGATTCAGCACGCCGACGGCCGGGTCACGGAGGAGGTCGTGCTGGCGACCGACGCGGTGACCGAAGCGCGCATCCCCGTCTCCGGGGGCGTCCGGACGGTCGAGCTGAACCAGGACGAAGCGGCGCTGGCCTACTTCGAGCGCGCCCGCTGAGGCGGATCCTTCACGGAAGATAGATGGCGGTGACCTGCCGCTCCTTTCCTTCCTCGGTCCGGTCGAGCACCACCCAGAAGCGCGTACCACCGGCACGGCACGGCAGGATGTGCCGCTGATCGATGACGCCGGCCTCCGCGATGGCAGGACCGGCCGTCCACCGCGCGACGCCCAGGCTCTTCAGCTCGCTCTCGCTCATCCCGATCTGGATGTCCGTGCCGTCGAGCAGCATCAGGAAGGGCACGCTGTCCGCCCCTGGGGGAACGCCCGCAGGCAGGGCCGGCAGCGCTGACTCGACCAGGGTGACGGTCGAGGACATCTCCGGCAGCCACCGCTGGACGTACGGGGCTCCCACCCAGGCGGCGCCGCCAAGGACGCCAAGCGCGACCACCCATTCGGCAAGGGACCGCATCGGGGCTCCTGCGCGTGCTATCGCCCCTGAAGTATCATTTCCGAGTGGAAAAAGTCACGCTGACCATCGATGGGCGCCAGGTCTCGGTGCCGAAGGGCACGACCGTCCTGCAGGCCGCCATCGAATCCGGAATCCCGATTCCCTTCTACTGCTACCACCCCGGTCTCGGCATCGACGCGTCGTGCCGCGTCTGCCTGGTGAAGATCGAGAAGATGCCCAAGCTGCAGACGTCGTGCTCGACGCCGGTGGCCGAGGGCATGGTGGTGCACACGAAGGACCCCGAGGCCGTGGAAGGCCGCGCCGGCGTATTCGAGTTCCTGCTGATCAACCACCCGCTGGACTGCCCGGTCTGCGACAAGGGCGGCGAGTGCCCGCTGCAGGACTTCTCGTACAAGTTTGGCAACGCCGAGAGCCGCATGGACTTCCCGCGGCGCACCTTCGACGGCGAGGGCGTGAAGGCCGACGTGGACTTCGGCCCGACGCTGATGCTCAACCGCAATCGCTGCATCATGTGCACGCGGTGCGAGCGCTTCATGCGCGAGGTGGACGGCGACGCGCAGATTGGCGTGATCAACCGCGGCAACGGCAGCGAGATCGCCACGTTCAACGATCAGGGCATCCACTCCCTGCTCTCCGGCAACCTCATGGACGTCTGCCCGGTGGGCGCGATCACCACCAAGCAGTACCGGTTCCGCTCGCGTCCCTGGGACAACCCGCACGCGGTGGACACCACCTGCACGCTGTGCTCGAAGGGCTGCAGCACCACGGCCTGGCTCAAGGCCAAGCCCGAGTGGGCAAAGGGCTCGCGCCTAGTGCGCGTCACGCCGCGCTACAACCCCGCCGTGAACGATTACTGGATGTGCGACATCGGCCGTTTCCAGTACCTCTGGGTGGAAGGCGACCAGCGCCTGCGCCGCCCGCAGCTGCTGGCGAAGGACGGGCTGCAGCAGGCGGTCTCCTGGAAGGACGCGCTGCTCAAGGTACGCGACCTGCTCAACGCGGCCGGCCGGAAGGATCCGGGCTCGGTGCGCATGCTCGCCTCGGCGCACGCCTCGCACGAGGAGCTGTTCCTCCTCAAGCGGCTGGCCGTCGACATGAAGGGCGACGACGGTATCTCCCACGTCCACGTCGCCTGGAAGCGCACCGAGAAGGAGCAGCCGGCCGAGACGAAGTTCCGTGTCCCCGCCACCGACGCCCCGAACGTGTCGGGCGCGCGCGCGCTCGGGCTGCACGTGGGCGCGGGCCTGGAGGGCGAGGCCGATTTGTCCGGCCTGAAGTCCGCCGTGGACCAGGGTCGCGTCGCCGTGCTCTACGTGCTCGACCCGGGGCCCGACGGCTCGATGGGGGATTTGCAGTGGCTCGTGGACGCACGGAAGAGCGGACGGCTGCCGGTCCTCATCTACCAGGGCGTGCTCGCAACGGCCGTGTCGAGGGCGGCAGACGTGGTGCTGCCGGGCTCGGCGTGGGTGGAGAAGGACGCCACCTACACCAACGACCAGGGCCACGTACAGGCAACCTCACGGGCCATCAACCCCCCCGGGGAGGCCGTGGACGACTGGCAGATCCTCACGAGCGTGGCGGCCGCTCTCGGCCTGCCGTATTCGTACACCTCGTCACAGCAGGTGCGGGCCGACGTGGCCACGGCCCTGGCCGACCAGCCCGCTTACGCGGCGCTCGGCGATGTGGCCTTCAACCGTCCCATGGCCGCGGAGCACTGGCTCCAGGCCAGTAATCCGATGGAGCGGATGAAGTGGCACGACATGTTCGAGGACCTGCCGCCCGTGAAGGGGCACAACGTGCAGATGGAGCAATCGCCTTCGCCGACGGTGATTCCCCTGAAGCTGGTGGTCGACGAGATCTCTCGCGCGTCGGACTGACCCCGGTCGGGATACCCTGAGCCCACGATGCGCCGACTCCCCGCGCGTCTCTTCGTGCTGTTGCTCACGACGCTGCTCACGGCAGGGGGCGTCTGGCGCGTGACGACGAACGAGCAGGCGCGCGGCCGCGCGCGCATGGCGTCGCAGTACGCGGATGCCACGGCCGCCGAGGCCACCTGGCTGCTGGCCGACCTGCGTGCCAGCCTTCACGCCTATGTCGCGCCCGGGCAGAGCGAGTCGTTCTGGTCTGCCCGCGCCGCGGATCTCCTGGACAACGTGCGCGCGCGCCTGCTGGAGGTCGACCCGGCGTCGACCGCGGCCGGCTACTCGCTGGCCACGGCCCTCGATGGCGTGGACCGCCTGGCGGCCTCCGCACGCCGCGCGCAGGACTATGCGCAGACCGGCCAGCCGCTGGCCGCCGGGGACATCATCTTCGTCGAAGCTCGGGATCTCATCGATGCCATCACCCGCGAGCTGTCGTCGGCCCGCCAGTCAATGGCGCGGGCGACGTCTGCGCGTGAGGCCGGGATGACCAACGAGCAGTCGCTGCTGGCAGGCGCCATGATGGCGGTGTGGATTGTCGCGTTGATCCTGATGGTGCCCCTGCCACGGGCAGCGGAGCCCGTGCCGGCGACACCTGCCGCCACGCTCTCCCTCGCAGAGGTGAAGGGCCCGGAGCCTCCTCCCGCGGCAGACGTCGTGGCGGACCTGGCACCGGCGCCTGCCGCGATCGTGGCCGGGTCGCCCCGTCCCGACGCCGTCGCGGATGCACCCGCTCCCGCGCCTCCGGCGTCGCTGTCGGCGCCGCAGGCCCCGGGCCCGACGGTGCTTCGCGACCTGGCCAGCCTGTGCGGCGACCTCGGCCGCGTGGCCGAGGCGGGGGAGCTCGAGCCGCTCCTCGCGCGTGCCACGACGTTGCTGGATGCCAGGGGCCTGGTCGTGTGGCTGCTCGCCGACCACGGGCAGGCTCTCGCGCCGGCCTTTGCCTACGGCTACGACCCAAACGTGATGGCACGCATGGGTGCCGTCGCACTGGACGCCGACAACCTCACAGCCACCGCGTTCCGTTCCGCCGTGCCGGCCACGAGCCCGGCGACGTCAGATCGGGCGGCGGCGGTGGCCGTGCCCATTGTCTCGGCGAACGGGACAGCCGGCGTGCTTGCGGCGGAGGTGTGGCCGGAGGGCGACATCGACCAGGCCGTCGCCCTTGCGGCGGTGGTGGCCGCGCAGATGGCTGGCCTGTTCCCCGCCCCCGAACCATTGGCGGAACGGGCGGTGCCCTGACGAAGTGAGAAGTGACGTTGAGACGCTACGGAGCCTGGAAGCAGCGTCCGCGCGTCCCGCTCTCGCTTTCGCCCCCCACACTCCGTGCTCTTCACGTCTCAAGTCCTGACATCTCACTTCTCGCTTCTCGTCACGCGCCCGCCGCCGGCCTCACCGTGCGCCGGCCGCGCTCTCCGCGTGGCTCGAGCGTGGCCTTCACGGACGCGGCCTTGCGGTCCCGCAGATATCCGATGGTCACCTCGTCGGCGGAGGCGCGCCGGATCCGCGACATCACGTCGCCGGCATCGCGCACGGCTTCGCCGTCGATGGAGGTGATGACGTCCCCGGCCTCGAGGCCCGCCTTCTCCGCCGGCGATCCCTCACGAACGCTCGTCACGAGCGCGCCGCCGTCAGAGGCGCCAAAGTACCGCGCCAGCTGGTCGGTGAGCGACTGAAGGGTCACACCCAGCCTCCCATGGCCCATGGGCCAGGCCTCCGGATCGAACCTGAAGTCGAACGCCGGCGGATCCATGCGCCATCCACGCAGGCCGTCCAGCCCGCGCATGCCCCGTTCCACCTCGCGCCTGAGCCGCTCGCCGTCGATGTCCATGTTCCACGAGAGCCCGCGTGCCTCCGGGGTGGCGGTGAGCGTCTGGCGAGAGCCATCCCGCAGCACGGCCAGGGTCACTTGCCGGCCTTCCGGCGTTTCCTGCACCAGCCGCGTGAACTGCCGCGCGCTTCGCACGCGTTCACCGTCGTATTCAACGACCACGTCTCCAGCCCTCAGGCCGGCCTTGTCGGCGGGGCTGTCCCGGTCCACATCGTCGATCTTCGCGCCTCCGGGGACGCTGGCCGTCACCTCCGCAGCCTCGAGGTCGCGCACGGTCACTCCCAGCCGGCTCCCGCGCCCGTCGAGAAGGAACATCTCCTGCCGGGCGCCGCGCTCCGGCGCCTCCGGCTGTCCGCGATCCTGCGCCACCAGCGACGAGACGGCCAGGACGAGCCCCCCTGCGAGTGCTGCCCCGAGCGACCAGAACCGAACCTTCGCTGACATTTGAGAACCTCCGTGATTTGAGACGCCCGTGCCGTCCCGACGGTCGGGGCACTAGAATCCGGGTATGGCAAAACCGGGGACCAACGACGCCGAGCTGCGGAGGGCCATCATGGAGCGGGCCGAGAAGCAGCGGGTCAAGTTCCTTCGACTCCAGTTCACCGACATCCTGGGCGTCATCAAGAACGTCGAGGTTCCGGACCGCCAGTTCGGCGAGGCGCTCGACGGCGGCATCATGTTCGACGGCTCCTCCATCGAAGGCTTCGTCCGCATCGAGGAATCGGACATGTACTTGAAGCCCGACCTCTCCACGTTCCAGGTGTTCCCGTGGACCGACCCGAGTGGGGCGAGGGTCGGACGTCTGATCTGTGACATCGCCAATCCCGACGGCAGCCCGTTTGTGGGGTGCCCGAGGGGCACGCTGAAACGCGTGATCGCGATGGCCGCCGACCGTGGCTTCACCATGAAGGCCGGTCCCGAGACCGAGTTCTTCCTCTTCCAGCGTCGAGACGGGCGCCCGACCACCGAGACCCACGACTCGGCCAGCTACTTCGACCTCGCGCCGGTCGACCTGGGCGAAGACGTTCGCCGCGAGATCGTCCTCGCTCTCGAGCAGATGGGCATGCACGTGGAAGCGGCGCACCATGAGGTGGCGCCGGGCCAGCACGAGATCGACTTCCATTACGACGATGTGCTGGCGACGGCCGACAACGTGAGCACGTGCCGCTTCATCGTGAAGAACGTCGCGCTCAGGAACAACCTGCACGCCACGTTCATGCCGAAGCCCATCTTCGGCGTGGCCGGGTCGGGCATGCACACGCACCAGTCCCTCTTCCGCGACGGCCACAACGCGTTCCACGACGAGCACGCGGAGGGGCAGTTGAGCGCCACGTGCCTGCACTACATCGGCGGGCTCCTCCGCCACGCCAAGGGCTGTTGCGCCATTACCAATCCGCTGGTGAACTCGTACAAGCGGCTGGTCCCCGGATACGAGGCGCCGACGGCCATCGCCTGGTCGGGAAAGAACCGCAGCCCGCTGGTCCGGGTCCCGGCTGCGCGCGGGGCGTCCACACGCATCGAGCTGCGGCTGCCGGACCCCGCCTGCAATCCGTACCTCGCCCTTGCCGTGATGCTCCGGGCAGGATTGGACGGCATCGATCAGCAGATTGACCCGGGCCCGCCGGTGAACAAGAACATCTACAAGATGAGCCACCGCGAGCGGCGGCACCTGCGCATCGACGACCTGCCCGTGAACCTCTCCGAGGCCCTCGACGAGTTCGAGAAGGACAGCCTCGTGCGCGAGACGCTGGGGGAGCACGTCTTCCACCACTTCCTCGAAGCCAAGCGCGAGGAGTGGGCCGATTACATCCGCCACGTCTCGCCGTGGGAGATGGAGCGATACCTGGGGGTGTATTGACAGGTGCGGGCGGGTGCGGGCAGGTGCGGACGCGTGCGGACGCGTGCCGCAGGGGCGGACGGGGCAGAGGTGGACGGCCCACCGTAGTGCGCTTCAGTCCCGCACCTAACCGCCCGCACCTGCCCGCACCCGTCCGCACCCGTCCGCACCTGCCCGCACCCGCCCGCACCCATTCGCACCCGCCCGCACCTGTCCGCACCCGATAACGCCCCCGTCCGCGGCGCAGGACGTCCACTCCCCGCGTGCTTGGACGTTCCCAGCCCGTGTGTCCTTTGTTTCCC
>JBFWQE010000065.1:0-27671 GCA_050249615.1 Vicinamibacterales bacterium | reverse complement strand
CCCCCGCGCTTCTCGGAGCAGCTGCGCGACTCGGCAGCCTTTGGCGCCGTGTTCAGCGACCACGTGCTCGTGGCGGAGTACACGGACGGGACCTGGAGCGAGCCGGCGATCGTGCCCTATGGCCCGATGCACCTGCCGCCGGCCCCCAGCGTGGCGCACTACGGCCAGGGCATCTTCGAAGGCTTCAAGGCGTTCCCCCGATCCGACGGCGGCGCCGTGCTCTTCCGCCCGGGCGCCAACCACGCCCGGATGAACCGCTCGTGCCAGCGGATGGCGATGCCGGAGATCCCGGCCTCCATCTTCATCGACGGCGCGGCCGCGCTGGTGCGCGTGGACCGGCAATGGATCCCCGCAAAGCCCGGGAGCGCGCTCTACATCCGTCCGGTGATGTTCGCGACGGGTGAGCCGCTCGGCGTGCGGCCCTCGGACACGTACCGCTTTCTCATCGAGACCTGCCCGAGCGGGCCGTACTTCTCGGGCGCCGTGGACCTCATCGCCGAGGACACCTACGTCCGGGCCTTTCCGGGCGGCACCGGCGCGGCGAAGTGCGGCGGCAACTACGCGGGCAGCATGCTGGCGGCACTCGAGGCGCAGAAGAAAGGCTTCCACAACGTGCTGTGGCTCGATGGCATCGAGCGCCGGTACGTGGAGGAGGCGGGGCTGATGAACGTGGTGTTCGTGATCGACGGCACGGTGGTCACGCCGCCCCTCGGGGGCACCATCCTGCCCGGCATCACGCGCGATTCCGTGCTGACGCTGCTGCGCGAGATGGGCATTCCCGTCGCCGAGCGCCGCATCGCCATCGACGAGGTGTTCGAGGCGCACGCCGCCGGCCGGCTCCAGGGCGCCGCGGGCGTGGGCACGGCGGCCACCATCGCGCCGCTCGGCCGCCTGCGGCACAGGGACCGCGAAATTACGGTGCCGGCCGTGACCCCGGACTCGCCGCTGGGCCGCGTCGGCGCCGAGCTCGACGCCATCCGTTCGGGGGCCGTCGCCGACCGGCACGGCTGGCTGCTCGCCGTGTGAGGCCGCGAGGCCGGCACGCGTCCATTGGCGATTGCCGATTGGTGATTGAGCGATTCATCGGGCGATTGAGCGATTGGGGCATTGGGGCATTCGCGGATTGAGGGATTGAGGCATTCGCGCATCGCCGATTGACCGATTCGTGGCGGCGCGGCGCCCGGGCACATTCGACGAGGCGATCAATGCCCCAATCACCCACTCACGCAATCACCGAATCCGAATGCCCGATGCCCCAATCGCCCAATCGCCCAATGAATCGCCGGATCGGCAATCGGCAATCATCAATGGACAACCGGCCGCGGAGGGTCAGCGGCCGGCCGTCCTGAGGCGCGCCGCGAGCACCTGTGCGACCCGTTCGCCGTGGAACCGGCCGTTCTCGATGAAAATGGTCCCGGTGCGCCGGCCGGCGAGCTGCCCCCCCGCGATGAACAGACCCGGGACGTTCGTTTCGAACGTGTCCGCATGATGGCGCGGGATCATCGTCTCCGGATCCATCTCGACGCCGGCGCGCCGTAGGAAGTCGTGGTCGGCTTGATAGCCGGTCAGCAGCAGGACGCCATCGGCCGGCACCGTGTCGGTCTCCAGCTGTCCGGCGCCGCGCACCACGACGTGTGTCGGCCGAATCTCCACCACCTCGGTCGAGAAGCGCGCGGCAATCGCGCCCTCCTTGATGCGGTTCTCGATGTCGGGCTTCACCCAGTACTTCACGGACTCGCCCAGTGCTTCGCCACGGTGCACGAGAGTGACGTGCGCGCCGGCGCGATGCAGCTCGAGCGCGGCTTCGCACGCGGAGTTCTTCCCGCCGACGACGACCACACGCTGCCGGTAGAACGGGTGCGCTTCCTGGTAGTAGTGCGACACGTGCGGCAGGTCCTCGCCCGGCACGTTCAGCATGTTCGGCCGGCCGTAGTACCCCATCGCCAGCACGACCGCCCGCGCCTCTCGCACGCGCACGTGGCCGCGGGCCGAGCGCGACTCCACCTCGAACAGGCGCCCGTCCCCCTCGCCGGTCGCCGCGACCGCCGTCACCTCTTCGTGCATCGCCACCTGCAGCTGGTAGGTATCCGCCACTTTCCGGTAGTAGCGGAGCGCCTCGAGGCGCGTGGGCTTCTCGTAGGGCGTGGTGAGCGGCAGGTTCCCGATCTCCAGCAGCTCGGGCGTGGTGAAGAACACCATGTGCGTCGGGAAGCGGTAGATGGCATCGGCCACCGTTCCCTTCTCGATGACGAGGTAGTCGAGGCCGTGATGGCGGGCGGCGATGGCCGTGGCCAATCCCGAGGGCCCGGCGCCCACGATGAGGATGTCGCGCACCGACATGCTCACGCGATCGCGGCGTCGGTCAGGGCCAGACCCTCGTCGATGATGGCGAACGCCTCGCGCAGCTCGCCCTCCGTGATGCACAGCGGCGGGTTCGCGAAGAACGTGTTCCACCGGACGAAGGTGTAGAGCCCCTTCTCACGGAAGAACCTCCCGAGCGCCTGCATCTCGGGCGACGTCCCGTTGAACGGCGCCAGCGGCTCACGGGTCTCGCGGTTCCGCACGAGCTCGACGATGCCGAAGAGGCCGATGCTGCGCGCCTCGCCCACGCACGGGTGCTTGCGTGTGAGCTCGTCCATGAGGGCCCGCATGACCTTCCCCATGTCGCGCGCGCGCGCGATGAGGTTGTCCTCCTCGTACACCTTGATGGTCGCCAGCGCCGTCGCGCAGCCGAGCGGGTGGCTGTTGTACGTGAGGCCGCCGTAGAACACCTTCTGCTGGAAGTGGTCCGCGATGGACCGCCGGATGCCCACCGCGCCCAGCGGCACGTACGCGCTCGTCAGCCCCTTCGCCATCGTCAGGATGTCGGGGACGATCTTCCAGTGATCCACGGCAAACCACGCGCCCGTCCGCCCGAAGCCCGACATCACCTCGTCGCAGATGAGCATGATGCCGTGCCTGTTGCAGAGCGCGCGCACGCCCTCCAGGTAGCCATCCGGCGGCACGAGGATGCCGTTGGTGCCGGTCACCGTCTCCAAGATGAAGCCCGCGATGGTGTGCGGGCCCTCGAGCATGATGATCTCCTCGAGCTGGGCCAGCGCGTCGGCGGCGCTGTCGGTGCCGCGCTGGATCCCGTGATAGGGGTGCGGCACGTGGATGATGCCGGGCATGCCCGGCTCCATCGCCCAGCGTCGCGGATCGCCCGTCAGCGTGAGACTGCCGGCCGTCCCGCCGTGGTACGAGCGGTAGCGCGCGAGGATCTTGTGCCGGCCGGTCACCAGGCGGGCGATGCGCATGGCGTTCTCGTTCGCCTCGGCGCCGCCGTTGGTGAAGAAGAACACGTCGATGTCGCCCGGCGTGATCGCCGCGAGCTTCTCGCCCAGCCGCGCGCGCGCCTCGGTGGCCATGAACGGGTTGGCATACGCCAGCGTCGCCGCCTGGTCCTGGATGGCCTTGATGATCCGCGGGTCGCCGTGCCCGGTGTTGACGCACATCAGCTGGCTGTTGAAGTCGATGTAGCGCTTGCCCTCGGGGGTCCAGAAATGGACGCCCTTCGCACCCGCCACGGGAATCGGATCCACATGGGCCTGTGCCGACCACTCGTACAACGTGTGGCGCTTCGTCAGCGCCACCATCTGCTCACCGGTCATGAGTTCTGCTCCAGGTATCCGCGTCACTTGCCGAAATTCAGCCTGTCCAGCGCCACGCGGCCGTTGCTGATCACCACCAGCGGGTCGAGCAGCGCACGGATATTCTGCAACGGGTTCTCGGCCACGACCAGCACGTCGGCCTCGAAGCCCGGCGCGAGCTGGCCCACCTGCTTCTCGCGCTGTAGCAGCTCGGCGTTGCGCACCGTGGCGGACTGCAGCGCCTCCAGCGGCGCGAGCCCTGCGTCCGACAGCGCGACGACCTCCCGTGCGAGCGTCGTCACGCTGCGCGGGCCATAGCTGGTATCCGAGCCCGCCGCGATCTTCACGCCGAACGCCTTCGCGCGGCCAATGGCCGCCTTCAGGATGGGCAGCATCATCTGGCCCCGCCGCTGCAGCGCGGCGTCGTCGTAGTCGCCGCCGGGCTCGGCCAGATCGGTCACGATGTCCGCCGTGGGCACGAAGAACGTGCCCTGGGCCGCCATCAGCTTCAAGGTCGCGTCCGTGAGGTAGGTGCCATGCTCGATGCTGCGGACGCCGGCCTTCACGGCCGCGTCGGCCCCTTCCGCCCCGTGCGCGTGCGCCTGCACCGGAATGCTCTTGAGCGCGGCCTCTCCGATGATGACCTCGAGCTCGGCGGCGCTGAACATCTGCTTGCGTGGATCCGTATCGGGCGTGCCCGCCCGCTCGGTCGCGTTCACCTTGATCCAGTCCACGCCGTGTGCCAGGTTCGCCCGAACGACGCGGCGCAGTGCATCGACGGTGGTGACCCCGCCCATCAGGTCGCCCAGGTCCGGATCGGAGAGGAACAGCTCGGGCGCGGGCATCGTGCGCACGTGATAGCCGGCCGCCAGCACGTCGGGGCCGGCCAGGTGCCCCTGCTTCACCAACTCCCTCAGGCCCACATCCACGTAGTGGGAGACCCCGGCGCTTCGCACCGTCGTCACGCCGGACTGCAGCGCCGCGCGCATCTGCTGGGCGCTGGCTATGTGCACGTGCGCGTCGATCAGGCCTGGCACCACCCACCGGTTCCGTATGTCGATCGCCCGCGCACCGGCCGGCGCCGGGCCGGGCCCAAGCGACTCGATCCGCCCGGCGTCGAGGACAAGGGTCTGCCCGTCCTGCAGCGTGCCCGTCGCCACGTTGACGACGGTGGCGTTGACGAGCGCCAGCCGCTCGACAGCGGCGCCCCGCTGAGCGACGAGCTGCCCCGATACCGCGAAGATCGCCGCGAGGCTCGCGGCCCATGCGCCCATCGCCTTCATGTCGTCCTCCGCTGCTCATCATAGTGCGGGACTCCGTCCCGGGACGCCGGGAGGTTGCGGCCGCGTGGTAAACGTGATGCCGCATGCGTGCCCGGCTCCTGCCCCTCGTTCTCGTGCACCTGGTGGTGTCGTCCTGTGGCACCGGCGTCTTCGTCCACGCATTCGAGATTGCCATCGAGGATCCTGCCGGCCGGCTCGGACCGCCACCGGCCGCCGAGTGAGTCGCGCCGGCCGACGCTTGATCGAGGGGGCGGGCACTTGGGATATGATGCCGCCCGGTGCCGCCGGTCCCCGAACAGCTTCGTGCCCTTGACGCCGCCCGCTGGCGCATCGCCATCGGCCTGACGGCGGCGATGACCGGCATCTACGTCGGCTTCATCCTGCTCATCGCGTACGCGAAGCCGCTGCTGGCCACGCGCGTCGCGCCCGGCCTCTCGCTGGGCATCCTCCTGGGCGTGCTCGTCATTCTCGCCGCCTGGCTGCTCATCCTCGTCTACGTGCGCTGGGCCAACCGCCACTACGACACAGCCCTCGCCGCTCTTCGGCGCCAGTCGGATACCTAGGTGAACGGCGCGTCGCAACCCAACATCGTCGCCATGGGCGGCTTCGTGCTGTTCATCGGCCTCTCACTGGTCATCACCTGGATGGCGGCGCGGCGGACGAAGAGCACCGAGCACTTCTTCGCGGCCGGGCGCAGCATCACCGGCACGCAGAACGGGCTGGCGCTGGCGGGCGACTACATGAGCGCCGCCAGCTTCCTGGGCATCGCGGGCCTGGTCTCGCTCTCGGGCTTCGACGGCCTCATCTACTCCATCGGGTTCCTGGTCGGGTGGCCCGTGGTGATGTTCCTGATCGCCGAGCCGCTGCGGAATCTCGGCAAGTACACGTTCACCGACGTCGTCGCGTTCCGCCTGAAGCAGACGCCCGTGCGCGTGGCCTCGGCCTTTGGCGGCCTCGCCGTCGTGGCGTTCTACCTGATTGCCCAGATGGTGGGGGCCGGCAACCTCATCCGCCTGCTGTTCGGGCTGCCCTACGAGACCGCGGTGCTCATTGTCGGCCTCGTCATGCTGGCGTACGTGCTCTTCGGCGGCATGCTCGCCACGACCTGGGTGCAGATCGTGAAGGCCGTCCTCCTGCTCGGCGGCGCGTTCCTGCTGGCTATGCTGGTGCTGGTGAAGTTCTCGATGAACCCGCTGGCGCTGTTCGACGCCGCGGCACAGCAGTACGGCGAAGCGGTGCTGGCGCCGGGACGCCTGGTCTCGGACCCGCTCGACGCCATCTCCCTCGGCATCGCGCTCATGTTCGGCACGGCGGGGCTGCCGCACATCCTGATGCGCTTCTACACGGTGCCCGACGCGAGGACCGCCCGCGTCTCGGTGTCGGTGGCCACCGCCGCCATCGGCGCCTTTTATCTGCTGACCTTCATCCTGGGTTTCGGCGCGATGGTGCTCGTCGGCCAGGACGCCATTCGCGCCGTGGATGTGGGCGGCAACATGGCGGCACCGCTCCTGGCCGAGGTGGTCGGCGGGCAGGCGTTCCTGGGCTTCATTGCGGCGGTCGCCTTCGCCACCATCCTGGCCGTGGTCGCGGGGCTAACCCTCGCGGGAGCCGCCGCGCTGTCGCACGACATCTGGGTGAGCGTCGTGCGCCACGGGCGGGCCACCGAGCGCGAGCAGTTCGTGCTGGCGCGCGCGTCCACGGTGGTGCTGGCCATCGCGTCCATCCTGCTCGGCATCGCCTTCAAGGGGCAGAACGTCGCGTACATGGTGGGCCTGGCGTTCGCCATCGCGGCCAGCGCGAACTTCCCCGCGCTGATTCTCTCCATCTTCTGGCGGGGCTTCACCACGCGTGGCGCGCAGTTCTCGATGATCGTCGGCACGGTCTCCGCCCTAGCCCTCATCTATCTCTCGCCGGCCATCCAGGTGGACATCCTGAAGGCCGAAAGCGCCTGGTTCCCGCTGCGAAATCCCGGCATCATCACGATCCCGCTCTCGTTCCTCGTCGGCATCGTGGTCTCGCTCGCCTCGCCAGAGCCCGAGGCCGCCCGGCGCTTCGCGGAGGTCGAGCACCGCATCCACTTCGGCGAGTAGGCGGTCATGGCGGCGCCCCTGGACGGCGTGCGCATCGTGAGCATCGCCCAGAACGTACCGGGGCCGGTCGCGCTGGCGCGCCTGGTCGCCGAGGGCGCCACGGCGATCAAGATCGAGCCGCCCGGGGGCGACCCCCTGCGGACGCTCTGCCTCCCCTGGTACCGTGAGCTGCATCGAGGCATCACGGTCCACAGCATCGATCTCAAGTCCCGGCAGGGCCGTGCGCGTCTCACGCGCCTCCTCGACCGAGCGCAGCTGTTCCTGGCCAGCCAGCGGCCCGCAGCCCTGGCGAGGCTCGGACTCGACGTCGACACCATCCGCCACGCACATCCCCACATCCGCTGGCTGAACATCGTCGGCGACACCAGTGAACCGGACCGCGCGGGCCACGATCTCACCTATCAGGCCAGAGCAGGCCTCGCGGGCCGCGAGTTGCCCCGCACGCTGCTGGCGGACCTCTTCGGGGCCGAACGCGTCGTGAGCGCGGCCGTACTCCTGCTGCGGCGATCCGCGCCCGCCCACGAGCAGGTCGGTCTCGCTCAGGCGCTCGAGACCGTGCGCTCGCCGCTCCGCTTTGGCGTCACGGCCGAGGGAGGGCCGCTCGGCGGCCGCCTGCCGACCTATCGGATCTACGAAACCAGGCGCGGGCTCGTGGCGGTGGCAGCGCTCGAGCCGCACTTCCGCGAGCGGCTCTACCAGGCGCTCGATCTCCCAGAGGGCCACGCGTTGGCCGACGTGATGCGCTCGCGCACGGCGCTTCAATGGGAGCGATGGGCCGCGCGCCTCGACCTGCCCCTTGCTCGTATTGCGGACGTGCGGCCATTGCGCGGACGGGTACGAAAACGCCGACCGGCTACCATAGCAGGGAATGGACACTCTCAGCGCTGACTACGAGGTACTCGACCGCGCGCGCTCCCTCGCGCTCGCCTACCTGAAGGGAGTGCCGGAGCGGCACGTTGGGGGAACCGCGACCGCCGCGACGCTCCATGCGGCGCTGGGCGGGCCGTTGCCGGAGCGGCCCACTGATTCGGCCACCGTCATCGAGCAGGTGGCCCGCGATGCCGAACCCGGGCTGACCGCCACGGTGGGGCCGCGCTACTTCGGCTTCGTAACCGGCGGGGCGGTGCCGGTCACCGTGGCGGCCGAGTGGCTCGCCAGCGCCTGGGACCAGAACGGCGCCCTGTACGTGATGTCACCGGCGGTCGCGGTCATGGAGGACATCGTCTCGGAGTGGCTGGTCGAGCTGCTGCACCTGCCGAGGGGCTGCAGCGTGGGTTTCGTCACGGGCTGCCACATGGCCAACTTCACCGGGCTGGCAGCCGGCCGCCACGAAGTGCTCCGGCGCGCCGGCTGGGATGTCGAGGCCCGGGGCCTCCAGCGGGCGCCTCGCGTCACGGTGATCGTGGGTGAGGAGGTTCACGTCTCCGCCGTCGGCGCGCTTCGGATGCTCGGCTTCGGCACCGAGGAACTGGTCCGCGTGCCGGTGGACGGCCAAGGGCGGATGCGCATGGACGGCCTGCAGGACGCGGTTGATGCCGTCACCGGCCCGATGATCGTCTGCGCACAGGTGGGCAACGTCGCCACGGGCGCCAGCGATCCCGTCGGGCCCATCGTCGACCTGGCGCACGCGAAGGGCGCGTGGGTCCACGTCGATGGTGCGTTCGGCCTGTGGGCAGCGGCCGTGCCCGAACTGGCCGCACAGGTGGAGGGTGTCGAACGGGCCGACTCCTGGGCGACCGACGCACACAAGTGGCTCAACGTGCCCTACGACTCGGGCCTGGCCATCGTGGCCGATCCGGCCCCGCATCGGGCAGCCCTCAGCCTGCAAGCCTCGTACTTGCAGCGTGGCGACGACGAGGAACGCATCGGCATGGACTGGGTGCCGGAATCCTCGCGGCGCGCGCGGGTCATCCCGCTCTACGCGCTCATCCGCGCGCTCGGCCGCGAGGGCATTGCCGACCTCGTCCGCCGCAGCTGCGCGCTGGCGCGCCGGATGGCTGGCCGCCTTCCGGAGCAGCCTGGCGTGAGCGTCCTCAACGAGGTCGCGCTCAACCAGGTGCTGGTGCAGTTCGCGGGCGCGCCTGGCAGGAGCCCGGACGACACTACGCGCGACGTCATCGCACGGGTGCAGGCGGATGGCACGTGCTGGGCGGGAGGCGCCGTGTGGCAGGGCCGCCAGGTGATGCGTATCTCCGTCTCGAACTGGTCGACGACGGAGGATGACATCGACCGCTCGGCCGACGCCATCCTCAGGTGTCACCGCGAGGCGATCGCGTGAGCGGCGATCACGGCTGCGGCTTCCGGTAGCTGCTCACCGGGGGCAGGTACGACCCGGTGCCCGGCGTCGGCGCGGGCTCGGCCACCACCGGCAGCCTCAGCGTGCCGATGCCCTCGATGCTGGCGACGATCTCGTCGCCCGCCTTCAGGAACATCTGCTTGCCGCGCACGGCCGTGCCCATGCCCACGCCGCCCGATGTCCCGTTGTTCACGACATCGCCTGGATAGAGCGTGATGATGGACGAGGCGTACTCGATGAGCTCGTACACCGAGTGGATCATGTCGCCGGGCAGCCCTTCCTGCATCTGCTGCCCGCCCACGCTCAAGGTCTGCCGCAGGCGCTTCATCGGGTCGCCGTAGAACTCCTTCGGGACGATCCACGGGCCCATGGGCGCAAAGGTGTCGTGGCCCTTGCCGACGAACCAGTCCGAGCCGGGCCGGGAGTCGGGCGGGCGGCCGCCCCGGTCCGAGATGTCCACGGTGACCATGTAGCCGAAGATGTGCTCGGCGGCCTTCGTCGCCGGCACGTACTTCGTCGCGCGGCCGATGACGATGCCCAGTTCCACCTCCCAGTCGATGCGGTCGCGCCCGTACGGCAGGACCACGGCATCGCCGTTGCCGATGATCGCGCCCTCGGTGGGTTTGAGGAACAGGTAGGGCACGCCGCGCGTGCGCCGGCGCTCCTCCGCCGCCTTTTTCTGCTCCTCCGGGCTGCCGCCCTCGCCCACGTGGCTGTAGAAGTTCACGGCGGCGTTCAGGATCTTGCGCGGCATCAGGGGCGCCAGCGTCCTCACCTGCGCGAGGTCGTGCACATAGCGGGGACGGGGCGTGGCCGAGAGCCGGCGCGCCGCCACCAGGTCGTTGACGATCTCATAGAGACGATGCTTCAGCCCGTACTCGTACTGCCCGATGAGGGCGCGCATGTCCGTCGGCATCGGGACCGGCGGGTAGGCCGGATCGCGCTCGAGCGCACGGTTGGCTGCCAGCAGCTCGACGATGACCTTGTCCTCCAGGACCATGCCGAGACGCGGCTCGCCCTCGATTTCAAAGGTCCCGAGCTTGAACGGCATGGCGCTCGAGGTTGCGGGGCCACCCTGAGCGGCCGCCAGGGCGGGACAGGCCAGCACCACGAGAAGAAGAGGAACTACCGCACGTCGCATGGAACCCTCGCCTGTGGTTGGTGAACGGCGCCGGCACGTGGGCCGGCATGAGCGGCGTACTCTGACCTTCGTGGCCGGAAGGTGTCAAGACGGATCGTGAAGCCTGCGGGTCCGACACCGGGCGGCGTTCACTGCTTCGAGAGGTTCGCCCTGCGCCCGCGGAGGATGAACTTCTGGATCTTCCCGGTGGCGGTCTTCGGCAGCTCGGCGACGGGCGTGAAGCTATGGGGGGTCTTGAAATGGGCCAGGCGCGCGCGGCAGAACGCGCGCAGCTCGTCGGCGGTGGCCGAGGCCCCGGGCTTGAACACGACGAAGGCGTGCGGGGCCTCGCCCCATTTCTCGTCCGGCATTCCGACAACGGCGATTTCCTGCACGGCGTCGTGGCCGAGAAGCGTGGACTCGACCTCGACTGACGAGATGTTCTCACCCCCGCTGATGATGACGTCCTTCAGGCGATCGCGGATCTCGACATACCCGTCGGGGTGAACCACGGCCGCATCGCCCGTGTGGAACCAGCCGTCGCCCATGACCTTCTGCGTGGCTTCCGGGTCCCGGTAGTACCCCGCCATCACCACGTTGCCGCGCGCGACGATCTCGCCAATCGTCTCGCCATCGGCCGGCACCTCCGCGCCGTGGTCGTCCACGACCCGCAGTTCCCCCGACGTGATGAGCTCGACGCCCTGGCGCGCCTTGATGCGCGCGCGCTCGGCAGGCGTCAGGCCGTGGTGCTCGGGCCGCGGCTCGCAGATGGAGATGGCTGGCGCCGTCTCGGTGAGCCCGTAGATCTGGATCACGGACCAGCCCAGCCCTTCCTCGAGGCGCTCGATGGTGACGGCGGCAGGCGGTGCCCCCGCGGTCATGACCTGGACGCCGCGCGGGGCGAACCCCTTCAGCTCGGCCGGTGCGTTGGCCAACGCGATGAGCACCGTCGGCGCCGCACACAGCCAGGTGACGTTCTCGGCGGTCGCAAGGCGAAAGACCGCGGCCGGCTCCACCTTGCGAAGGCAGACGTGCTTCGCCCCCGCGGCGGTCACCGTCCAGGTGAAGGTCCAGCCGTTGGCGTGGAACATCGGCAGCGTCCACAGGTAGGAGTCGGCGGGCGACATCGTGATGTGGGCCAGCATCCCGACCGAGTTCATCCACGCGTTGCGGTGGGTGATCATCACGCCCTTCGGACGGGACGTGGTGCCGCTGGTGTAGTTGATGGTGAGCAGGTCGCGCTCGCCAATCTCGGGCCGGCGGGGCTGCCCGGACGAGGCGGCCAGCAGCCCTTCGTAGTCGAGCCAGCCCTCGCGCCCGCGGTCCAGCGCAACGAAATGGCGCACGCCGCTCAGGTGGGCCCGGATCCCATCCACGGCATCCAGGTAGTCGCCGTCCGCGCACACCACCGTCGCGCCGCTGTGCTCGATCAGGTAGCGGAACTCGTCGGGGGCCAGGCGGTAGTTGATCGGCACCAGCACCGCGCCGATCTGCGGCACCGCGTAGAACGACTCGAGCTGGGCGTGCGTGTTGGGCGCGATATAGGCGACGCGGTCGCCCTGGGCCACGCCGAGCGCCTGCAGCGCGGCCGACCAGCGGTCGCAGCGCTCGAAGAACGCGGCATAGGTGAAGCGGCAAGGGCCGTCGACGACGGCTTCGCGGTCCGGATACAGGCGGCGCGCGCGCCGCATGAACTCCAGGGGCGTGAGTGGGGTCTCCATCGCTGGGCGGCGATTCTAACCCGCCTTCGCCCCTGGACCGCTTGACTTCGCGAGGCCCCAATGGGAGCATGCGCGCGTCTGGGAGGCACAGTAGCGATGCCGAAGGCCGTCAAGCTGGTGGCGGTTGCCGTCGTGGCCGCCGCCGCGGGAGCGCTCGCCGCCATCACCGCCCTGCCCGTGTCCGGGCAGGCGCCGCGGCCCAACCTTCCGCGCACGGCGTCGGGAAAGCCGGACCTGAACGGCATCTGGCAGGCGCTGAACACGGCCAACTGGGACCTCGAGCCGCACACGGCTCGCGCGGCGCTCGCGATGCGCGAGGGCCCGGTCGTGCCGGTGCCGGCGAGGGAGGTGCTGGCACTCGGTGCCGTCGGCGCCGTGCCGTCCGGGATGGGCGTCGTGGTCGGCGGCGGGATTCCGTACACGCCTGAGGGCCTCGCGAAGAAGAAGGAGAACCAGGCCAACTGGCTCTCGCGGGATCCCGAGATCAAGTGCTATCTCCCGGGCGTGCCGCGCGCCACCTACATGCCCTTCCCCTTTCAGATCTTCCAGAGCGAGTCCGCGTTCTTCATCGCCTACGAGTACGCCGGGGCCGTGCGAAACATCTATCTCGAGGACCCCGGCCCGCCGCAGGTCGATTCCTGGATGGGACAGTCGGTCGGCGCCTGGGATGGCGACACGTTCGTGGTCACGACCAACGGCTTCAACGACCAATCGTGGTTCGACCGATCCGGCAACCACCACAGCGAGATACTGAGGGTGGTCGAGCGCTATACGATGACCACCCCCGACCACGTGCAGTACGAGGCCACGATCGAGGACGCGAAGACCTTCACCCGCCCGTGGACCGTCCGCATGCCGCTGTACCGGCACGTCAACCCCGACGCGCGGCTCGGCCAGTTCAAGTGCGTGGAGTTCGTGGAAGAGCTGATGTACGGCCACCTGCGCAAGACGCCACTCAAGTAGGCCGGAAGCCTCCGATGTCCCACCGCTACGCACACGTGCTCGGCGCCCTCGGCGTGGCGATCGCTGCGGCCCTCCCATGGGCGTCCACGTCGGCCCAGACGCCACCCGGTATTGCCCGGCCGTGGACCATGCCGCGGACGCCCGACGGCAAGCCCGACCTGCAGGGGAACTGGACGAACGCGACGATGACGCCGCTCGAGCGCCCGGAGGGCCAGTCGGCCACGCTCACGCCGGCGCAGGCCGCGCGCATCGAGAAGGGCATGGCCGATCGCGTGGAGCGGCTCGCCCAGCCCAGCGATCCCGACCGCCCGGCCCCGCCGCAGGGCGGCGACGGCTCCACGGGCGCCGCGGGCAACGTCGGCGGCTACAACAACTTCTGGATCGATCCGGGCGAGCGCATCGCCGTGGTGAACGGCGAGTATCGCAGCTCGATCATCACGGACACCCCGGATGGGCGCGTGCCGCCGCTCACCGAGGTGGGACGGCGCCGGCAGGCCGAGCGCCTGGCCCGGGCGCGGCAGTTCGGGCAGTACGACAACCCCGAGAACCGGCCGCTGGCCGAGCGGTGCCTGATGTCGTTCGGCTCGAACGCCGGGCCGCCGATGCTGCCGAACTACTTCTACAACAACAACTACACCATCGTGCAGACGAAGGATCACGTGATGATCCTGACCGAGATGGTGCACGATGCCCGCATCGTCCGCATGGGCGGGGAGCGGCTGCCGACGCACGTGCGCCCGTGGATGGGCGACTCCATCGGCCGCTGGGAGGGTGATACCCTCGTCATCGAGACCACGAACTTCCACCCCCAGCAGATCTTCCGCGGCGCCTCCGACACCCTGAAGGTGACCGAGCGCCTCACGCGCGTGAGCGCCGACACCATCAACTACCAGTTCACGATCGAGGATCCGGAGACCTTCACCCGCCCCTGGAGCGGGGAGCTTCCCTTCAAGGCCTTGAACGACCTAGTATTCGAGTACGCCTGTCACGAGGGGAACTACGCCCTGTCGAACGTGCTCAGCGGCGAGCGCGCACAGGAGCGCCAGGCGGCGAAGAAGAAAGCTCAGTAGCGAGGGGACGACATGCGAACCACAGTGTCAATCGTGCTCGCCGGCGCCGTGGTGGCGGGAGCCACCGTGCCGCTCGCGGGACATCACGCGTTCGGCGCCGAGTTCGACCCGAATGCCCCGATCCGGCTCCAGGGCACGGTCGTCAAGCTCGAATGGGTGAACCCGCATGCCTGGATTCACATCGAGATCACCAAGCCGGACGGGACCAAGGAGGTGTGGATGGTGGAGGGCGGCACGCCCAACACCCTCCTCCGCCGGGGGCTCACGCGCGACTCGCTGACCTATGGCACCGAGCTCATCGTCGACGGCTACCAGACCAAGGACCACTCGCTGAAGCGCGCCAACGGCCGCGACGTCACGTTCACGGACGGGCGGAAGATCTTCATGGGATCGTCGGGCACCGGCGCCCCCCGCGATGGCCGCGACCCGACCGAGCCCCCGACCAGGAAGCCCGGCGACCGCTGAGAAGAGACCCCACGAAGGCACGGGTGCCTCTTCGTGCCTTCGTGGTCTCGTTGGCCTCAGGAGAACCCGATCCACCGGCCGGCTGCGGCCACGGTGAACCAGAGCCCGAGCGAGATCAGCGCGAGCGCACGGCTGCGCAGCGAGGTATCGAGCCGCTCGTCGGTCGCCATCCGCTGGCGCACCGTGAAGGTGAAGACGAGCGCCACCGGCAGGGTGACGATCTTCACCCAGAACGACTGGTTGTAGTAGCACTTGATGGCTTCCGACAGGAAGAGCGGGATGCCGGTCAGCACCATCACGGCGATCCCGGCCACCAGCCAGGGGCGCGCCTCCCGGGCGAGTGTGGCAATCCGCTGAGCAGTCAGCCCCAGTCCCAACATCCGCAGATCGAGCAGCAGGACCGCCCCGCCCAGCAGGCACAGCCCCAGCAGGTGGATGGCCTCGAGCACGGGGAAGAGCCACAGCGACGTGCGGACGGCATCGCCGAGCGCCGAGGCCTCGAACCACTCGAAGAGCGGCAGCATCATGAGGAGGCTCCCGGGCGCCACCCGGGGCGGAACTCCGCGGGTGTCACTCCGGCACCACGCAGCCGGCGGCCCAGTTGACGAAGGCCGACTGCGGCTGGATGTCGCAGTCGAACCAGTTGTAGGCGATGAACCGCCCCGAGACGACGACGATGCCCCAGGCGACGAGGGACACCACCGCCGCCACCCGGGCGGCGCGTGGCGGCGGCACCGCGAGATCCCACTCCCCGACGCTCCGGTGGATGCGCGAGTGGAACAGCCAGACGTTGATCCCCGCCACCACGAGCAGGATCATCTTCAGCCGGAAGAAGATGTTCTGGTAGTTCCGGACCGGGGTCGCGTAGAAGAGCAGCAGGCCCGTCGCCAGCATGACCACGAAGCCGAGGCGTGTCCACGGCAGCAGGCGCCCCGTCACCTCGGAAACCGGCACGCGCTTCATGGCCACGCCCAGCAGCCGGAGATCCAGCATGATGGCCGTCCCCACGAAGAGGGCCAGGCTGAGGACGTGCGTGGACTCCACGAGCGGCCACATGTAGAGCGACTCGTGGAGCGCCACGCTCCACGGCGTGGCGGCCACCCATTCGAGCAGGCCGAGGATGGACACGGGCGAGAGTATAAACTCCAGGCCCATGCGGAGCATCCTTTCGTTCGTCGCAGGGTGTCTCGTCCTGGGATCGGCCGCTGTGGCACAGGCCCCGGCCCCTCATCCGGTCGGCAGCATGAGCGAGCTGCCACACGCACTTCAGGCCGGGCTACGGGTGGCGCCCGTGAGGGGCAGGCCTGGCGGCGGTTAGCCGCCGGGGCGCGCCAACTCCAGGGCGTACTTCGCATGGCAGGCGGTGCAGGCGTCGTAGACTTCGGCGCCCACATCGAAGACGCCGTTCTTGTCGCGGGACTCGGCCGCGCGAATGGCCTTCTGTCCCACGTCCACCAGGGCCCGGGACAATGCCATCCACTCTCCCCCGTCCTTCGCCCGCGGGCTCATCATCAGCAGGTTGCCCGATTCCGCGATGACGTACGCGCTGTTGCGCGCGCTGTCCCACTCCTCGGACGACTGCGGCGAGAACTCCATCACGCCCTTCTCGTCCACAATGGATCCGACGGCGTCCCAGTAGACGTCCGCGGCCGGTTCCAGGACCGACGCCATCAGCTGCTTGACGTCGGCCACCGGCTGGAAGGGCGGCGGCGCAGGAGCGCCGCCGCAGGCGGCCAGGAGCGCGAACCCGGCAACGGCACACCAGCACCTGGCGGTCATGCCGGGCATCTTACCGTGGCGGCGGGTCCTTGAACGGGTTCGGCCGTGGCGTCCGGTCAGACGAGGGCGGGAGCAGCGGGATCTCGAACCGCGGCTGGTCCCCGGTCAGTGTCCTGAGGAACGCGACGATCTTCGCGTTCTCCTCCGGCGTGTACTTCCGGCCCAGCTGAATCCGTCCCATCACCTCCACGGCTTCCGTCAGGGTGTCGGCGGCGCCGTCGTGGAAGTAGGGGTAGGTGAGCTCCACGTTCCTGAGCGTCGGCACCTTGAAGTTGAAGCGATCGGCGTCACGCCCGGTGACCGCCACGCGCCCCAGTGCAGGGTTGTCGGTCCGGTAGGGCTCGACGATGCCCATCTTGCGGAACGAGGCGCCGCCGGCGGCCGGGCCGTTGTGGCACGCCGTGCAGCCGCTCGACTTGAACAGCTGGTACCCCTCGTGCTCCTCGGCGGTGAGGGCCTGCTTGTCGCCTTCCAGCCACTTGTCGAAGCGCGAGTTCGGCGTCACCAGTGTTTCCTCGAAGGCCGCGATCGCCCTGGTCACCTTGTCGATGTTCAGGGGCCCCGGGCCGAAGGCCTTCTCGAACTCGACCATGTATTGCGGAATAGACTCCAGCATCTCCACGGCGAGCTCGTGCGTGAAGGCCATCTCACCCGGGTTGGCAATCGGACCAGCGGCCTGCTCCTGCAGGGTCCTGGCGCGCCCGTCCCAGAACTGCGCCACGTTCATGGCCGAGTTGAGCACCGTCGGCGAGTTGATGGGCCCCTTCTGCCAGTTGTGCCCGATCGATGTCGACAGGTTGTCAGAGCCACCCATGCTGAGGTTGTGGCAGGAGTTGCACGAGATGAAGCCGGAGCGGGACAACCGCGGATCGAAGTAGAGCTTCTTGCCGAGTTCCACGAGCGCCGGCTGCACGATGACGGCCGGCTTGATGGGTTTGATGGGTTCGTCAGTGGCGGCCCAGACGGCGGGGATGGCCACCACCGCGAGTACCGCTGCAAAGTAGGAGGCGCGCACGGCAGCCCTTCCTTTCGGGGACCATACGTCCATCCTACACCCCGCAGGGGCGGCATTCACGGCTTTCTGGTCGGGGTCTTACGAGGGGCGGGGCCGGGTCGGTACTCGACCATGACATTGCTGATGGTGGCGATGGGCCGTCCCTCCGACACGAAGGTATCGGTGCCGTCCGGCCGGATCACCGTCAGCTTCTCGCCGACGAGGCTCACCTGCTCGCCGACATCCGCGGGCAGCTCGATCGAAATGAACTCAGACCCGGCCGGCGCGACGGCCTTCACGCCGCCGGGGCCCGCGCCGCCGCTGACCCGATCGAACAGATCCCGCTCCGTGCGGAACTCGGTCTGGATGGCCGCGCGGTCGATGAGCGTGTTGTCCATCGTGAACACACCGATGGTTGCGGTGTACTGGCGGAAGGCCCGCTTCGCCTTCACGAGCTCTTCGGAATAGGTGTGGCGATTGTGAAGTTCGAAGGACAGGGTCACCGGTCCGCGATGCGGCGGGATGGTCACGAGAACACCGCCTGCGGGCTCCCGGCCGGCCAGTACATCACAGAAGCGGCGCTTGGTTGCCACGCCAAGGCCGAGCTCGGACGGACAGCTCAGCTCGGCTTGCGCGCGCGTGATCGCCGGCTGTGCCGTGACCTTCTTCGGCGCCTGCCGTGAAGCCGGCGTGGTCTTCTTCGCGGGCGCCGCCTTCCTCGTTTGCGCGCCAGCCGGCGGAACCGCCAGCGACGCGAGCATGAGCGCTATCGCCAGCAGCCGCATCGGAACCCAGTATAGCGGGACGCGGGCACGGAGGTTCAACCACGACGGTTCGAAGCGCGACGGTTCGAGCCGCAGAGGTTCGAAGCGCGGAGGTTCGAACCTCCGTGCGCTAGTCCTCCAGGTGCGTGACCGGCGCCGGCAGCGGCAGCAGGGCCTGCGTGAGGCTGGGGTTCCGCAGCTTGAGCAGTTCGAGGAACTCCATCCGGGTGCGGGCGTGGTCCCGGAAGGCGCCGAGCATCGCGCTCGTGACGGTGTACGAGTTCTGCTTCTCGACGCCGCGCATGGCCATGCAGAGGTGCGTCCCCTCGCAGACGACGGCGACACCGAGCGGATCGATCTTTTCCCGGATCGTCTCGGCGATCTGGTTGGTCATCCGCTCCTGCAGCTGCAGGCGGCGGGCGAAGATGTCCACCAGCCGGGGAATCTTGCTGAGGCCGATGACGCGCCCGTTGGGAATGTAGGCGACGTGGCACTTCCCGAAGAACGGCAGCAGGTGATGCTCGCAGAGGGAGTAGAAGTCGATGTCCCGCACGATCACCATCTCGCTATAATCCACGCTGAACAGGGCGTCGTTCAGGACCGCGTCGATGTCGGCCTCGTATCCACTCGTCAGGAACCGCAGCGCAGTCTCCACCCGCTTCGGGGTCTTCACCAGCCCCTCGCGCGACGGATCTTCGCCCAGCTGCACCAGCAGCTGCTGGATGAGATGCTGCATCGTCGTATTGTATATGGCGGCTTCCGCTGGCCCCGTCGTGGCCGGCGCTACGGAACCCACGTCCGGCAGGGCATCGGTCGTCATCGGCATCTCGGGATTGGATGCCGTGAGAGCCGCTCAGGTTCCCGTAGAGGACCCCGACGAGCTCTATCGGGATAGGGAATCGCCCGCCAGCGCCAGCCGGGCCGTGGAGATCTGGTCGGCACGCCTCGCCACCAACCCTCGCGACTTCGAATCGGCGTGGAAGCTGGCGCGCGCCCGCTACTGGTTGGGCACGCATGGCCTGCCGCCGGAGCAGCGGAAGGGCACCCTCGAGCAGGGCGTCGCGGAGGGACGAACGGCGGCCGCGCTCGAGCCAGGACGGCCGGAGGGTCATTTCTGGATGGCCGCGAACATGGGCGCGCTGGCAGAGTCGTTCGGGTTGCGGCAGGGCATCAGGTATCGCGGCGCCATCCGCGAGGCGCTCGAGCGCGTCCTCGCGCTCGACCCGTCGTACCTCCACGGTTCCGCCGATCGCGCGCTCGGCCGCTGGTACTTCAAGGTTCCGGGGCTCTTCGGCGGTAGCGACCGCCGATCAGAAGAACACCTTCGGAAAGCCCTCGCCTATAACCCGCACAGCGTGATTACCCACGTCTTCCTCGCCGAGACGCTCGTCGCGCTCGGCCGCCGGGAGGAGGCCCGGCGCGAGGCCCAGGCCGCCCTCGACGCACCACTGGACCCCGACTGGGCCCCGGAAGACCGGCGCTTCAAGCAGCAGGCCGAGGCGCTGCTGAAGCAGCTCGCGCGCTAGAAGACACGAAACCACGAAGACACGAGGAGTCTTGGGTCTTGGGTCTTGGGTCTTGGGTCTTGGGCCTTGGGCCTGGGCCCAGGCGTCGTGAGGCTTCGTGGACCTCGACCTGCTTTGTTCCTTCGTGGTCTCTTTTCGTCCCTCAGTACTGATAGAAGCCGCGGCCGGACTTCTTGCCCAGGTAGCCCGCCAGCACCATCCGCTTCAGGAGTGGCGGCGGAGCGAAGCGCGTCTCACGGAACTCGTCGAACAGGATGTTGGCGATGAAGTACGTCGTGTCGAGGCCGACGAAGTCGAGCAGCGTAAACGGCCCCATCGGGTAACCGCACCCGAGCTTCATCCCCTTGTCGATGTCCCCGACGGTGCCCAGGCCCTCTTCGAGGCAGCGGATGGCGTCGAGCAGATACGGCACCAGCAGCCGGTTGACGATGAACCCGCCGCGATCGGGCGCCGTGATGGGCTCCTTTCCGATCGCCTGCGCGAAACCGAAGAGGGCGTCGAAGGTCTCCTGGCTCGTCGACAGCGCCTTGATGACCTCGACGAGCTTCATCAGCGGTACCGGGTTGAAGAAGTGCAGGCCGCCGAACTTGTCGGGCCGCTTCGTCGAGGCCGCCAGCTCAGTCACGCACAGCGACGAGGTGTTGCTCGCGATCAGGCAGGCCGGCCCAACGACGGACTCCACCTGCGCGTAGGCCTGCTTCTTCACGTCGACATTCTCGACAATGGCCTCGATCACGAGATCGCAGTCCGTCAGGTCCCCGTACTTCGTTGTCCCGGTGAGGTTGCCGAGCGTCGTGGCCTTGACCTCCTCGGTGACCTTGCCCTTCGCGACGCCGTCGGTGAGGAACTTCTCGATCCTCCCGAGCCCCTTCTTCAGCACGTCCTCGTTGACCTCGAGCACGATGGTCCGGAACCCGGCTGCGGCCGACACCTGCGCCACGCCCGCCCCCATCAACCCGCATCCCAATACGCCTACCGTCTTGATCGCCATGTCCGTCCACTCCCCTGCCCATCTGCGCGCGGGCCACGGTCCCGTCGCTGTTCAGTCCCTTCGCAACTCGCTCCCGACAGCCGTACACTTTCGCGCGATCAAATCGCTTCAACGATCATCGCGATCCCCTGGCCGCCACCGATGCAGGCCGAGGCCACGCCATACTTCTTGCCGCGCCGGCGAAGCTCGAGCAGCAGGGTCAGCAGGAGCCGCGCGCCGCTGGCGCCCAGCGGATGGCCGAGCGCAATGGCGCCGCCGTTCACGTTCACCCTCTCGCGGTCGAGCCCGAGTTCCTTCTCGCACGCCAGGTACTGCGGCGCGAAGGCCTCGTTGATCTCGATGAGATCGATGTGGCCGAGCGACAGGTTCGCGCGGTCCAGTGCCTTGCGAATGGCCGGCGCCGGTCCCATCCCCATCAGCGACGGCTCGACACCCACGGTGGCCCACGAGACGATGCGGCCGAGCGGGGTCAGGCCCCTTGCCTTCACGGCGTCGTCACCCGCAATCAGCAGCGCCGCGGCGCCGTCCACGATGCCGCTCGCGTTGCCGGCGGTGACGATCCCGTCCTTCTTGAAGGCAGCCGGGAGCTTCGCCAGGATCTCCATGGTGGTCTCGGGCCGCAGGTGGTCGTCCTGTTCGACGAGCGTCGCGCCCTTGCGCCCCTTGATCTCGACCGGCACGACCTCGTCCTTCATCAGGCCCGAGGTCCACGCGCGATGCGCCAGCTGCTGGCTGCGGACCGCGAACTCGTCCGACTCCTCGCGCGTGACGCCGTACTTGGCGGCACAATTCTCGGCAGTGATCGCCATCGAGCAGCCCGCGTAGGGATCGTTCAGGCCCTCCCACAGCCAGTCCTCGAGCTTGCCCTGCCCCAGCTTGAGCCCGGAGCGGAGGCCGCGGATCACGTGCGGCACCTGGCTCATGTTCTCCATGCCGCCCGCCAGCACCATGCCCGCCTCGCCGAGCTGGATCTGCTGAGCCGCGCTCAGGACGGCCTGGATGCCGGACCCGCACAGCCGGTTCACGGTCAGCGCGGGCACCTCGATGGGCAGGCCTGCCTTCAACCCGACGTGCCTGGCGCCGTAATGGGCATCGACACTGCTCTGCTGCACGTTGCCGAAGACGACGTGATCCACCCAGTCGGGCTGCACGCCGGTGCGGGCCATCGCGCCGCGCGCGGCCGTGGCGCCGAGATCGATGGCCGAGACGTCCTTGAGCGCGCCGACATAGTCGGTCATCGGGGTGCGGGCCCCGCCCAGGATGTAAACGGATGGAGTCATGCGGTTGGCATCCTTGTCAGTTCAAAGTGCAGAGTTCACGGAACGGGGTGCAGGGTGCAAGGTGCAAAGTGCAGGGTGCCAGGTACAGGGCGCCAGGTTACCTGCAGTGCGCGACGCTCAGCGAGAGCGGCGCGCGCGCTCCGCAATCCAGTCCCCGACGGCACGGGTGCCGAGCGAGCCGCCGATGTCAGTGGTCGTCTGGCCGGCGGCAACGGCGGCTTCGACGGCGCGCTCGATGGCCGCGGCCTCTTCCCCTCGTCCGAGTGTGTCCAGCATCAGGGCCGCCGACAAGATAGCCCCCATCGGGTTGGCCACGTCCTTCCCTGCCAGGGGGGGCGCCGAGCCGTGCACGGGCTCGAAGAGCGATGTGCGCCCGGGATGGATGTTGCCCGATGCGGCCATCCCCAGGCCGCCCTGGAGCGCGCCGCCGATGTCGGTGATGATGTCGCCGAAGAGATTGTTGGTGACGATCACCTCGTACTGCCCTGGGTCCTTGACCAGGAACATCGCCAGCGCGTCGATGTACTGGTGCGTGGCGCTGATGCCCGGGTAGTCGGCCGCGACCTCTTTGAACACCCGCTGCCAGAGGGCATGCCCCTGCTGCATGGCGTTGCTCTTGTCGGCCATGCAGACCTTCGTCAGCCCGTGTGCCCTCGCATGCTCGAAGGCATGGCGGATGATGCGGTGGACGCCCTTGTAGGTGTTGATCTCCTCCTGGATGGCAACCTCGTCCGGCGTGCCGGCCTTGAAGCGCCCACCCACGCCGACATAGACTCCCTCCGTGTTCTCGCGGAACACGGTGAAGTTGACGTCCGCGCGCCCACGGGCCTTCAGGGGGCAGAGCCGATCGTCCAGCAGCCGCACGGGCCGGTAGTTGACGTACAGGTCCAGCTCGAAACGGGTGCCCAGCAGGATGTCCCGCGCGTGGCGGTTGTCGGGCACTCGTGGGTCCCCGAGCGCGCCGACGAAGACGGCGTCGAAGGACCGCAGAAGGTCGTAGCCGTTGGCCGGCAGCGTCTCCCCCGTCTTCAGATAGTGGTCGGCGCCCCACGGCAGCGGCTCGAGCGCAATCGGGCGGCCGAAAGCGTCGGCCACCGCGCCCAGCACCTTGACGGCCTCGGCCGTGACGTCCTTCCCGATTCCATCACCCGCGATGACGGCTATCCGCATGCTTCCACCGCCATCGCCATGCCCATGCCCCCGCTCACGCACAGGGTAGCAAGGCCGCGCGAGAGGCCGCGCCGCCGCAGTTCGTACAACAGCGTCACGACCATGCGCGCCCCGGTTGCCCCGATGGGATGGCCGAGGGCGATGGCACCACCGTTGACGTTCAGCTTGTCATCGGGAATCGGCACGTCCCGCAGCACGGCCAGGACCTGCGCCGCGAACGCCTCGTTCAGCTCGACCAGGTCGAACTGATCGACCGAGAGCCCGGTGCGCTGCTCCAGCTTCCTGATGGCGGGCACCGGCCCAATCCCCATGATGCGCGGATCCACCCCCGCGCTCGCCCACCCGGTGATGGTCGCCAGCGGGTTCAGGCCGCGTGCCTCCGCAAAGGCTCGCGAGGCCAGCACGATCGCGGCGCCGCCATCCGTGATGCCGGATGCGGAGCCCGCCGTGATGATGCCGTCATGACCTTCCACCTTCGGGAAGGTGAGCGCCAGCTTCGCCAGGGCCTGCAGCGTGGTGCCAGGCCGCGGGTGCTCGTCGCCGGACACGTCACGGGCCTGGCCCTTCTCCGTGACCGTAACGGGCACGATCTCGTCGTCGAAACGCCCCGAGGCCTGCGCCGCCTCGGCCTTCTGCTGGCTGCGGAGCGCGAAGGCGTCCGACTCGGCCCGCGTGATGCCGTACTGGCGCGCGAGCACCTCCGCGGTTTCGCCCATGATCAGGTTGGACAACGGGCACTGGAACCCGTCCCGGTACATCGCATCCACGAACTGGAAGTGGCCCATCTTGTGGCCCCAGCGCGCATCGATGCTGTCGACCAGGTACGGCATGCGGCTCATCGACTCGATGCCCCCGGCCAGCACGAGGTCCGACTCGCCCAGCAGAATGCTCTGGGCCCCTGACGCAATGGCCTGGAGGCTCGACGCGCACGCCTTGTTGATGGTCTGGGCCGGGGCCGCGTGCGGCACCCCGGCTCGGTAGGCAACCTGTCGCGCGGGATTGGGTCCGGAGCCGGCCTGGCGGCCGTGTCCCATCAGCACCTCCTGAATATCCGAGGGTGACACCCCAGCCCGGGCGATGGCGGCCCGGGCCGCCACGGCTCCCAACTCGGCTGGATGGAGGTCCTTGAACGAGCCGCCGTACTTCCCGATGGGAGTCCGGGCGGCGCCGAGGATGACGACGTCGGGCGTGCGCATCGCGGCACATTCTATCAAACGGTCGTTCAACAGCGCCGCCCTGGATTGATGCGGGACGGCGGAAGTTTGACCGACCGTTCATCCCAGGAGCAATCCAAATCCATGGATGCAATTCGCCATTTTTACGGATGACGTGACTCGCGCCAGGCTGGTGTCAACCGCAACTCGTTGCAAAAAGGCCACATCTCGTCCCGGGATGAGTGGCACGGGAATTTCAATCTGACTGAACGTTCGGCCATCTGAATTGTTCGTATCACGCATGAGTCAAGGAGATAGTGAATGAAGAGAAACAGCTGGCTCGTGGCAGTGCTGGTGGGGGCGTTGACCGCCTTCCTGCCCAGCGCCGCCGCGGCTCAAGTGGCCAATGTGGGCACGATTGAAGTCATTGTGGAGGACACCGACGGCGGCCGCCTGCCGGGCGTCACTGTGACGGCCACGGCCCCCGATACGGTCACCAAGCGCACGGCCGTGACCGACGGCCAGGGCGTTGCGACTCTCGACGCGCTCGCGCCCTCGGCCCAGTACACGATCGTTGCCGAGCTCTCGGGCTTCCAGAACCAGACGGTGAACAGGGTCCTGGTCCGGACGGGCCAGACCGCCTCCCTGCGGGTCACCATGTCCATCGCCGGCCTCACCGAGGCCGTGACCGTCACCGCGGCCACGCCGATCGTGGACGTCAAGAGCGCCACGGCGGGCCAGGACATCACCCTCCAGCTCACCGAGTCGCTCCCGACGGGCCGCAGCTACCAGAGCTACCTGCAGCTGGTCCCCGGCGTCCTGCCGGACGACCAGACCCAGAGCGGCAACCCCGCGGCGCGGTCCGGGATGAACTACAGCGACATCGGTGGCAACTTCGGCGTGTCGTCGGACAACGTCTACTACTTCGACGCCATCAACGTCACCGACCCGGTGACCGGCACCTTCGGCGCGAACCTCAACACCGAGATCATCCAGGAGCAGAAGGTCATCACGGGCGGCATCCCGGCCGAGTACGTGGGCTCGCCCGGCCTCATCTCCAACGTCGTCACCAAGTCGGGCAGTAACGCCTTCCACGGCTCGGCCAACTACTTCTTCCAGAACAGCAGCCTGGTGGCCGAGAACGAGCACGGTGCGTCGCAGGAGTTCTCGACGAAGGACAACGGGTACACGCTGGGTGGCCCGATTTACCGTGACAAGGCGTGGTTCTTCGGGAGCTACCGCTACGTGAACCGTGAGGACGACGTCGCGACGCTGGACACGAACGAGTTCATGCGCTCGGTGGACAACACGCAGCACCAGGGTTTCGCCAAGGGCACCTGGGCGGCCACGCAGAACGACCTTCTCAGCTTCACCTACCTGAGCGACCCGACCGAGATCACCGGCCGTCGCGATCGCGACATCACCAACGCGCGCGACCGCGGCCAGGACCAGGGCGGCCACCGCTTTGCCGGCAACTACTCGCGCGTGTGGGGCTCGACGCTCCTCGAGGTTGCGGCCAACAAGCACAACGGCGAAGTGTCGCAGAACTCGGCCATCCGTGAATCGGCCGTGACTGCACTCTTCCGCCAGCAGGATCCCCGCGCCCTCACCGACCAGCAGTTGGGCGGCTTCGGCCAGGATCTGATCAACCAGCGCGACAACATCGGCTTCATGGCCACGCTGCAGCACACGGTTGGCGCCCACACCATCAAGGGCGGCTTCAACTGGGACAAGCACATCAACTTCCGCGACACGCTGTACGTGGGCGGCGCCACCTACACCTCGCTGGCCGCCCGCTACGCCGGGGCCGGCATCCGCGCCGCGGACATCCCCGGCGGCAGCTGGAGCGGCCTCGACTTCGACGTGAGCAACACGAGCGACTTCAATGGCTTCATCCGCACGGTCGATGGTCGCCCGGATCGGGCACGCTTCTACGCGGCGCTGGACCTGAACGGTGACGGCGTCATCACGTCGGCCGAGGCCGGCCAGGCCATCGTGTTCAACACGGTCGGCCAGCTGGGCACGGTCAACTACGACCGCACCTTCCAGGCGGCCACTGGCCCCCAGGAGACCTCGTCGAAGGGCATCAGCTTCTTCGCCCAGGATCAGGTCACGTTCAACCGCCTCACGTTGAACGTCGGCCTCCGCGCCGAGCGATGGGAGCACTTCGCCACGACCGGTGAGAACATCTACACGTTCGACTGGATGTGGGCACCGCGCGTGAGCGCCGTCTACGACCTCATGGGCGACGGTCGCCACAAGGTGTCGGGGTACTGGGGCCGGTACTACGATCCCATCCGCAACAACATGACCAACTTCGCCGGGACGCTCACCGGCTCCATCCTCGAGGAGCAGATCTACGTGCTCGGCGACTGGGTCACCTACCGCACGCGCGGCGGCCCGTCGGTGCAGGACGCGTTCTTCGCGCCGACCACCAAGACGCCCTACACGGATGACCTGCAGATCGGCTACGGCGTGGACCTCGGCAACAACATGAGCTTCGACGCCCTGTACTTCAATCGCAAGACCCGCGACATCCTCGAGGACTACGACCTCGAGCTCTACGCGGAGCCGGAGGGTTACAGCGACGATCCGAACGGCTACCTGGCGCCGGATACGCTGTTCCTCGGGTACGGCTACTTCGGCTACGCGGCCAACCCGGGTTCGAACTTCGTCATCGCGACACTGGCCGGCGGCGAGCGCAACTTCCAGGGCCTCGAGTTCGTGTTCCGCAAGCGCTTCGCGGACAACTGGCAGCTGCTCGCGTCCTACAACTGGAACGACGGCGAGGGCAACACCAACTCGGACAGCAACGCTGACTTCCAGGGTGACGTGCTGTTCCTCGACCCGCGCGCGCCGTACCAGTACGGCACGCAGCCCGGCCTCATCAAGAACATCGTGAAGGGCGCGGGCTCCTACACGTTCAACTTCGGGCTCCAGCTCGGCGCAACCGTCAGCTGGAACTCGGGCACGGTCGCCAGCCGCACGTTCCTGGCGTCGGGCCGCAACCTCCCAATCCGCGTCGCTCCCGCCGATGCCTACACCTTCGGTGGCACGACGCAGCGCTGGCTCGCACCAGACGCCGTGGGCTCGCTCGAGAATCCCTCCTGGGGCCAGCTCGACCTCCGCGCCCAGTACGTGAAGGGCTTCGGCACGACCAACGTCGAGTTCTTCGTGGACCTCTTCAACGTGCTGAACAACCAGGATCCGGTCCGCAACCAGGACCTGGTGGCCGGCTCGGGCGCCACGGCGTTCGGCGACCCGATCCAGTGGGTGCAGCCGCGCCGCGCGTTCCTCGGCGCGCGCTTCCGCTTCTAGTCGGGCGGACGGGTTGACACGGGAGCCGGGAGCGGGCCGCGGGCCCGCTCCCGGCTTC
>JBFWQE010000064.1:15162-27753 GCA_050249615.1 Vicinamibacterales bacterium | reverse complement strand
GGTTCTCGGGTTCTCTGGTTCTGTTGTTCTGTGGTTCTGTGGTTCTGGGGTTCTCTGGTTCTCTGGTTCGTGGCGTCCACGCGTCCCGAATCCAGAAATCCCCCTGATCGCCCCCGGAACCCGAGCACTCGCAGCCAAGAGCCTGAGAACTCGAGAACTCGAGAACTCGAGAACCCGAGAACCCGAGAACCCCAGAACCCGAGAACCCGAGAACCTGAGAACCCGAGAACCCCAGCACCCTAAGTGGCACACCTCTGGAAGGCCGGCAGGTGGTTGAGGAGCGACGCCGCGCGGTTGTTCTCGAACACCTGCCGCACGTCCGCGGGCAGGTCGAGCCCGAGATAGCGGTCGTAGATGGCGATGTTCTCCTGCTCGGCCACCACGCCCGCGGCGCACGCCTCGCGGAAGGTGCCGAAGTGCGGCACGGTGGCAAGGGTCCAGGGGTTGACGGGTGCCGCCAGGCCGCGATTCACGAAGAGGTTCGCAATGCTCGCGGAATGGCGCTGCTCGGCCGTCAGGACGTTCGTGAACGGCGCGAGGGCGCCGAAGTCGGCCACCACGCCCGTGTAGATCGTCTCCGCGCGGTACTCGTCCACGATAGCCTCTTCCATCGCGGCGCGAACAGCCGCGGTGAGAGTGGATCCGACGGGCGGCGTGGGCGAGGGCGAGGTCGGAGAGGAATCCGAATCGCACCCGGCCGCGAGGGCGGCCAGCAGAACAGGAACCAGCACGAGGCGCCTCATGACGCCCCCTTTCCGGGACCCTGGGGAGCGGAACGCCGGGTCCCTTCCCCCATATTGATGCAGAAGCGGTGGGGGTGGTCACGGTTCGGGTTCTCAGGTTCTCGGGTTCTCAGGTTCTCGGGTTCACGGGCTCACGAGTTCTCTGGTTTCTGGGCGAAGCTGCGGGGTAACTGCAGTTGCCTCCAGGCAACCAGGGTTGTCAATTGGCGAACGGCATCGCTCGGTTTCGACTGGGATTGGGCGGCTATCGAGTGGCACCGGGCTTGCTCGAGGTTCGGCATGGCCTCCGAGTTCACCGACCTTGTCGCCTGGCAGCTTGCCCGGGGAACTGAAGCTTCGTGTCTATGACATCGTCAAGCGACCCGTAGTGGCACGTGATCCGGCATTCGTGGACCAGATCACCGACGCCGCACGGTCGGGCCCGCGAAACGTGGCCGAAGGATTCGGCCGCTTCAATCGACGGGAGTTCGCGCACTTCCTGAAGATTGCCGTGGGCTCGGAACACGAGGTCCGCAACCACATCATCGACGCCTGCGATCGTGGATACATCAGCGCTGAAGAGCGCGACGACCACATCCATCTCGCCCGGGGGGCCATCGCCGCCGCGGTAAGCCTGAGGCGTTATCTCCTGTCCCATCGCAACCCCTATCAGTGAGCCTCCGCCTGGCAACACCCGCGAAGCCGAGAACCCGCGAACCTGAGAACTTGAGAACCCGAGAACCCAGAACCCAGAACCCGAGAACCTGAGAACCCGAGAACCCGAGAACCCGAGTTCGCTATTGACCCCCCTCCGAAAATGAATGACCATTCATTCATTGCCATGCCCGCCGTCTCCGCCCGCCGACTGGCCACCATGAAGCCCGCCCCCATCGCCGACAAGCGCGACGCCATCCTCCGCGCGGCGGTGAGGGTCTTCGCGCGCCACGGCTTCTTCCAGTCGCAAGTGGCCGACGTCGCCCGCGTGGCGGGCGTGGCCGCCGGCACCGTCTACCTCTACTTCCGCAGCAAGGACGACCTGCTCGTCTCCATCTTCGAGCGCACGATGAAGGACGCCATCGCCGAGGGGCGGGCCGCCCTGGCCGGGGTGCCGGATCCGGAGGCGCGCCTGCGGCGCATCGCGCGGCTCCACCTCGAGCGCCTCGGCCGCGACCGGGACCTGGCGGTCGTCGTGCAGGTGGAGCTGCGCCAGTCCATCAAGTTCATGGAGCGCTTCTCCTCCACCCACCTGCAGGACTACCTCAACATCATCCGCCGCACCATCGCGGACGGACAGGACGCCGGGACGTTCAGGCGGGACGTGAGCGCCAACACCGCCGCCAAGGTGTTCTTCGGCGCCCTGGACGAGATGGCGACCAACTGGATGCTGAGCCGCCGCAAGTACGACCTGGTCGCCGAGGCCGACGTGGTCGTGGACCTGCTGATCGGAGGCCTGGGACGATGAGCGAGATCAACGTCAACGCGGTCACGGTGCTGGGCGCCGGCACGATGGGCGCGCAGATCGCGCTGCACTTCGCCAACGTGGGCATCCCGTCCCTGCTGCTGGACCTCACGGCCGACATCGCCAAGCAGGGGCTCGAGAAGGCGCGGAAGCTGAGGCCCGATCCGCAGTTCACCCCGGACGTATACGCGCTCGTCACCACCGGCGGCTTCGACACCCACCTCGATCAAATCGCCTCCACCAATTGGGTGATGGAAGCCGTCGTCGAGCGGCTCGACGTCAAGCAGCAGCTCCTCGCCCGCGTGGACGAGAAGCGCCGCCCCGGCACCATCGTCAGCTCGAACACGTCCGGCATCCCGATCGGCGCGCTGGCCGAGGGCCGATCGGAGGACTTCCGGCGGCACTGGCTGGGGACGCACTTCTTCAACCCGCCGCGGTACCTCCGCCTGCTGGAGCTCGTCCCGACGGCCGAGACCGATCCGGCCGTCGTCGCCGAGGTGACCCGCGTGGGCGATCGGCTGCTGGGCAAGGGCGTGGTGGTGGCGAAGGACACGCCCAACTTCATCGGCAACCACATCGCGCTCTACGGCGTGGCGTGCATGCTCCAGGCGCTGGCCTCGGGGAAGTACAGCATCGAGGAGATCGACGCCATCACCGGCCCGGCCATCGGGCGGCCCGGCTCGGCCACGTTCCGGACGATGGACATCGCGGGCGTGGACGTGCTGGCGCACGTGATGCGGAACCTGAACGAGCGGCTGGCGGACCCGGAAGACCGCGCGGCCTTCGCGGTGCCTTCGTTCCTGGACCAGATGATCGCGCGCGGTCAGCTGGGCGAGAAGTCCGGCAAGGGGTTCTACGAGCGGCGCAAGGGCACCGGTGGAGAGTCCGAGATCTGGACGCTGGACCTGCGGACGCTGGAGTACCGCCCGAAGCAGTCCGCGAAGATCGCGTCCATCGAGGCCGGGAAGTCCATGGACGACCTCGCCGAGCGCGTGCGGATGCTGTTCCACAGCACGGACAAGGCAGGCCAGTTCCTGCGCGAGACGCTCGCGCCGACGCTGGTCTACACCGCCCGCGTCACGCCGGAGATCGCGCATTCCATGGACGACGTGGACCGCGTCATGCGGTGGGGGTTCGGGTGGGACCTCGGCCCGTTCGAGCTGTTCGACACGATCGGCGTGCGCGAGGTGATGGCGGCCGCTGCCGAAACGGGCGGGCACGCGATGAAGGGCGGCATCCCGCCGCTCGTGCAGTCGGTGCTGGACGCCAACGCGAACCGCTTCCGCGAGGGCCTCGCCGCGCCCGCGGCACCGGACCTGCAGATCCTGCGGAGCGCGAAGGATCAGCAGCGCGTGGTGAAGAAGAACGCCGGCGCGAGCCTGGTGGACCTGGGTGACGGCGTGCTGGCCGTGGAGTTCCACTCGAAGATGAACGCCATCGGCGGCGACACCATCGCCATGCTGCAGGCGGGCGTGAAGGAAGCGGCGAAGCACCACCGCGCGCTGGTGGTGGGCAACGACTCGGCCACCTTCTCGGCAGGCGCGAACCTGATGCTGGTGCTGCTCGAGGCGCAGGAGGGCAACTTCGACGAGCTGGAGCTGATGGTGCGGCAGTTCCAGCAGGCCATGATGATGCTCCGCTACGCGGACGTGCCGGTCGTGGCGGCGCCGGCCGGCCTGGCGCTCGGTGGCGGCGTGGAGATCATCCTGCACGCGGATCGCGTACAAGCGGCCGCCGAGACCTACATGGGGCTGGTGGAAGTGGGCGTCGGCCTCATCCCCGCCGGCGGCGGCACGAAGGAGATGCTGGTCCGCGCCATGGCCGGGCTGCCCACGCCGCAGAGCGATCCGCTGCCCTACGTGCAGAAGGCGTTCGAGACGATTGCCCTCGCGAAGGTCTCGGCCAGCGGGCCGGATGCGGCGCGGCTGGGCTATCTCGCGCCGACCGATGCGTTCACGATGAACCGAGAGCGGCTGATGGCGGACGCGAAGGCGAAGGCGCTGGAGCGCGTGCGCGAGGGGTATCACAAGCCCGCTCCGAGAACGGCCATCCGCGTGGGCGGCGAATCGGTGTCGGCGGCGCTGAAGCTGGGCGTGCACCTGGCGTGGCGCGCCGGCCGCGCGAGCGACCACGACGCGCTGATCGGGCGCAAGCTCGCGCACATCTTCGGCGGGGGGAACCTGCCCCACGCGACGACGGTCAGCGAGCAGTACCTGCTGGACCTGGAGCGCGAGGCGTTCCTGAGCCTGCTGGGCGAGCGGAAGACGCTGGAGCGGATTCAGCACACGCTGAAGACGGGGAAACCGCTCAGGAACTAGGGTTCTGGGGTTCTCAGGTTCTCGGGTTCTCAGGTTCTCAGGTTCTCGGGTTCTCGGGTTCTCGGGTTCGGAGGTTCTGGGTTCAATGATCGACATCGGGCACGGTGAACCAGTCGTCCTCATCCCCGGTCTGCAGGGGCGGTGGGAGTGGATGCAGCCGGCCGTCGAGGGGCTGGTGCGGCGGCACCGCGTGATCGCGTACTCGCTCTGTGACGAGCGGACGAGCCCGTTCGACTGCGACCCTGCGCTCGGCTTCGAGAACTACGTCCGGCAGGTGGGCGCGGCCATGGATCGCGCGGGACTGCGGGAGGCCACGGTCATCGGCGTCTCGTACGGCGGCCTGATCGCCACCGAGTTCGCCGCGCGGTTCCCCGGGCGCGTGTCGCACCTGGTGCTGGCCTCGGCGCTGCCCACCGACTGGACGCCGGACCGCCGGGCCCGCTTCTACCTGCGGGCGCCCCGGCTGCTGAGCCCGGTCTTCGTGATCACGGCGCCGATGCGGCTCCAGCCCGAAGTGCGGGCGGCGTTCCCCGCCATCGGTGACCGGCTGCGCTTCATGGCGCGGCACGGCTGGCGCGTGACGACGGCCCCGATGTCACCGACCAAGATGGCCCGGCGCCTGGAGTGGGCCGAGCACCATCGGTTCGCGGACGCCACGCACGTGCAGGCGCCCACGCTCGTCGTCACCGGCGAGCCGGGGCTCGACCGGGTGGTGCCTGTCGAGGTGAGCCGGCGCAACGTCGCGCGCCTCGCGCACGCGCGGCACGTCGTGCTGCCGCGCACGGGCCACCTCGGCATCGTCACGAAGCCCGAGGGGTTCTGCAAGGTGCTCGACGAGTTCGTGGGAGCGCACGCCTGTGCGGTGGGCGGCGGGGCTGCTGACGCCGGGCGGGTCGGGAAGAGCGTCCCGGCTTCAGCTCCCCCTCCGCAGGGAACGAGGGTCGCATGGTGAACGAGGCGCTGCGGGAGATACCGGGCCCTGTCGGGCCGCTCGAGGCGCGGCTGGATCTCCCGAGCGGCGCGGCGCGGGCCGTGGCCGTCATCGGCCACCCGCACCCCCTCCTCGGGGGAACGATGCACACCAAGGCGGTGTGCCGGGCGGCGAAGGCGCTGGCGGCCATCGACGTGGCCGCACTCCGGTTCAACTTCCGCGGCGTCGGGCTCAGTGCCGGCACCTTCGACGAGGGCGCGGGCGAGAAGGACGACTTCCGCGCGGCCATCGACTTTGCGGCGGAACGGTTTCCCGGCCTCCCCATCTGGGCGGCCGGCATGTCGTTCGGGTCGTGGATCGCGCTCACGGTGGGCGCGGACGATCCGCGGGTCACGCTGCTGCTCGCCATCGCGCCGCCGGTGGACCGCTACGCCTACGACGCGCTGAAGACGTGCACCAAGCCGAAGTTCATCATCCACGGCGAGGAAGACGAGGTGGTCTCGGTGCGCGAGGTGCGGAAGCTGTACGGCGAGATCCCGGAGCCCCGGGAGCTGGTCGTCATCGAGGGCGCGGATCACGTGTTCGACGGCAGGACCTCGCTCGTCGGCGAGGCGATCGAGGACCTGCTCGGGGACTTTGAACGGGACGTAACCGCGAACGCGAAGGACACGAAGGGCAGTTGAGGACACCATGCAGGATGCAGTCATCGTTTCAGCCGTGCGCACCGCCGTCGGGAAGGCGCCACGCGGCACGCTCAGCACGGTGCGGCCCGACGAGATGGGCGCCACGGTCATCGCCGAGGCGCTGAAGCGCGCCGGCGGGCTCGATCCGGCACTCATCGACGATGTGATCGTGGGATGCGCGATGCCGGAGGGCGAGCAGGGGCTCAACGTGGCGCGCATCGCCAGCCTCCGCGCGGGGGTGCCGGTCGAGGCGTCGGCCGTCACCGTCAACCGATTCTGCTCGTCCGGGCTCCAGGCCATCGCGTACGGCGCCGAGCGCATCATGCTCGGTCACGCGCAGGCCGTGGTGGCCGGCGGCACCGAATCCATGAGCATGGTGCCGATGGGCGGCAACAAGGTCTCGCCCAACCCGGCGCTGGTGGAGAGCTATCCGGACGCGTACCTGAGCACGGGCCTCGTCGCCGAGAATCACGCCCGGCAATCGGGAATCCCACGCGTGGCCCAGGACGAGTTCTCGGCCAGGAGCCACGCGCGCGCGGTGGCCGCCATCGACGCGGGCCGCTTCAAGGACGAGATCGTGCCGCTCACCGTGCGCGTGGCGGATCCGAACGGCGGAGCGCCGGCGCGCGGCGGCCGGGCGCCGGGGCCGGCCGTCCGCGAGATCGTACTCGACACGGACGAAGGTCCCCGGCGCGACACATCGTTCGAGGCGCTCTCGAAGCTGAAGCCCGCCTTCCACGTCGACGGTACCGTCACGGCCGGCAACTCGTCGCAGATGAGCGACGGCGCCGCGGCGGTCGTGGTCACCTCGGCAGCGATGGCAAAGGCGCACGGCCTGACGCCCCTGGCGCGCTTCATCGCCTACGCCACCGCCGGCGTGCCGCCAGAGCTCTTCGGCATCGGGCCCGTGCCGGCCGTCAGGAAGGTGCTGAAGCTGGCGGGCCTCACACTGGACCAGATCGATCTGGTGGAGCTCAACGAAGCCTTCGCCGCGCAGGTGCTGGCGTGCCTGAAGGAGCTGCCAATCGATCCAGAGAAGCTGAACGTGAACGGCGGCGCCATCGCGCTGGGCCACCCGCTCGGCTGCACGGGCGCGAAGCTCACGGCCACGCTCATCCACGAGATGCACCGCCGCGGCTCGCGCTACGGCATGGTGACCATGTGCGTCGGCGGCGGTATGGGGGCCGCGGGGATCTTCGAGAGGTTGTAGGCTCTCGGGTTCTCGGGTTCTGGGGTTCTGGGGTTCATAGCGGGAGACGATCATGAGTTCGATGACAGAGACGACCACCAGGGGCGGACAGTGGTTGATCGAGGAGACCGACGCGTCCGCGGTAATGACGCCGGAGAAGCGGACCGAGGAGCACGTGCTCATCGGGCAGACCGCGGCCGAGTTCATCGACGGCGAGGTGCTCCCCGTGGCGGAGCGGCTCGAGCAGAAGGACTGGGCGCTCAACCGCGAGCTGGTGAAGAAGTGCGGCGCGCTGGGGCTGCTCGGCACCAACGTGCCGGAGGCCTACGGCGGCGTGGACCTCGACAAGATCTCCACGCTCATCGTCTCGGAGCAGGTGTCGCGCTACGCGTCGTTCGCCGTCACCTTCGGCGCGCAGGCCAACCTCACCATCCTGCCCATCTTCATGTTCGGCACCGAGGCGCAGAAGCAGAAGTACCTGCCGCCCCTCGTCGCGGGCGACATCGTCGGCGCCTACTGCCTCAGCGAGTCCGGCGCCGGGTCGGACGCGCTCGGCGCGAAGGCGCGCGCGATGACGCAGCCCGACGGCAGCTTCGTCCTCTCCGGCGAGAAGATGTGGATCAGCAACGGCGGCTTCGCCGACGTCTTCATCGTCTTCGCGAAGGTGGACGGCGAGCACTTCACCGCCTTCATCGTCGAGAAGGCGTGGCCCGGCGTCTCGAGCGGGAAGGAAGAGCACAAGATGGGGCTGCACGGCTCGTCCACGACGCCCATCATCCTGCAGGACGTGAAGGTGCCGGCCGACGCGGTGCTGGGCGAGGTGGGCAGGGGTCACAAGGTGGCCTTCAACGTGCTCAACTTCGGGCGCTTCAAGCTGGGGGCGATGGCCTCGGGCGGCGCGAAGGCCGCGCTCGCCGAGGCAGCGAAGTACGCGGCCTCGCGCAAGCAGTTCGGCGTGGCCATCTCCACCTTCGGCGCCATCAGGCACAAGCTGGGCGAGATGACGGCCCGGGAGTACGGGCTGGAGAGCATGATCTACCGCACGGCCGGCCTCATCGATGCGCACATCGCGGCCGCGCCGGACAAGAAGGCGGACGATGCCTCGGCCATGCTGAAGGCGCTGGAGGAGTTCGCCGTCGAGGCGTCCATCGCCAAGGTGCTGGGCAGCGAGGTCGTGGACTACGTCATCGACGAGAACGTGCAGATCCACGGGGGCAACGGCTTCGTGAAGGACTACCCCGCCGAGGGCCACTACCGCGATGCGCGCGTCAACCGCATCTTCGAGGGCACCAACGAAATCAACCGCCTGCTCATCCCGGGCATGCTGATGAAGAAGGCGCTCAAGGGCGAGCTGGCCCTCATTCCCGCGGCCAAGGCGCTGCAGGACGAGATCATGAGCCCGTCGACGAGCATGGCCGCGGACGAGGAGGGAGTCCTGGCCGCGGAGCTGCGCGCGTGCGGCGCCTTCAAGAAGGTCGTGCTGATGGTGGCCGGCACCGCCATGCAGGCCTACGGGCAGAAGATCGAGCAGGAGCAGGAGGTGCTGAGCTACCTGGCGGACCTGGTCACGGACGCCTACACGGCCGAGAGCGCCGTGCTGCGCGCCATCGACGCGGCGAACCGCAAGCTGCCGGACGCAGCGCTCCATGCCGACGCGGCGGCGGTCTTCACGCACGAGGCGGCGGGCCGGGTGGAGCTGAACGCCCGCTCGGCGCTGGCGGCGATGGCCGAGGGCGACGTGCTGCGGACGCAGCTGGCGGCGCTTCGGCGGCTGCTGAAGGTCACGCCCGCCAACACGGTGCAGATGCGGCGGCGGCTGGCGGATGCCACCGTCTCGAAGGGCGCCTATCTGTTCGCCTGACGGCCGCCATGCCCCTCGCATTAGAATGCGGCGCGTGACCCTCTTGTCGTTCTGCACGCGCGCGATTGCCCTCGGCGCCGTGCTGGGCAGCGTCACCCTGTCTGCCCAGTACACGCCTTCCTCCCGAGACGACGAGCACCGCGCCATCCTGCGCGAGCTCGTCGAGATCAACACCTCGCCCGACGGCGGGAGCGTCGCACCGGCGGCGCGCGCCGTGGCCGCGCGGCTGAAGGCCGCCGGGTTCGCCGACGAAGACCTGGAGACGATCGGGCCGGATGCCACCTGCGTGAACGTGCTGGCGACGCTGCGCGGGAAGGACAGCGCCGCCCGCCCCGTCCTGCTGATGGCCCACCTGGACGTCGTCCCGGCGAAACGCGAGGACTGGGCGTTCGATCCGTACGTCCTGCGAGAGGAGAACGGATGGTTCCTGGGCCGCGGCGTGCTCGACAACAAGGCCGGCGCCTCGGTGCTCGTGGCCAACATGATGCGATGGAGGCGCGAGGGCTTCGTGCCGTCGCGCGACGTCATCATGGTGCTGACGTGCGATGAGGAGACCAGTGCCGAGTCCGGCATGCGGTGGCTGCTCGCCAACCGGCCGCGGCTGGCCCAGGCCGAGTACGCCCTGAACACCGACGCAGGCGGCGTGGAACGTCGGACCTCCGGTCGCGTCGCGTTCTACGTCCAGGCCGCGGAGAAGTCGTACGTCACCTTCGCGCTCACGGCAAGGAACGAGGGCGGGCACTCGTCAGTGCCTCGGCCCGACAACGCCATCTACGCCCTGGCGGCCGCGCTGGGGCGCCTGGCTTCGCACCGGTTCCCGGTGCAGTACAACCCGGTGTCCCAGGCCTCGTTCGCCCGCGTGGCCTCGCTGGAGTCGGGCCAGCTCGCCGACGATCTGGCCGCCGCCGGGCGAGGCGAGACGAGCGGGCCGGCCATCGATCGCCTCGCGGCGATCCCTCATGTCAACAGCGACCTCCGGACGACGTGCGTGGCGACGATGCTCACGGCAGGCCATGCGGAGAACGCGCTGCCGCAGTCGGCCACGGCCACCGTGAACTGCCGGGTCATGCCCGGCACCTCCGAGGCCGAGGTGAAGCGCGCGCTCGAATCGGTGGTCGGGGATCCCACCATCACGGTGTCGACCGTGTACCAGATGATCCCCAGCACTGCATCCCCGCTTCGCGACGACGTGCTGCCGGCCATCGAGAAGGCGGCGGATGCCTTCTGGCGCGGGGCACAGGTCGTCCCCGGCATGTCGGCCGGCGCCACCGACGGGCTGTACCTCCGGAACGTGAACGTGCCGGTCTTCGGCCTCTCGGCCATCGAGATCGATCCGGCGGACGATCGATCGCACGGGCTGGACGAGCGCGCGCCGGTGAAGTCGGTCTTCGAGTCGCGGGAGTACTGGTACGCGCTCGTGAAGGCCCTGCTGGGCCGGTAGCCGGCCTCAACCCTCGGTTGTCCCTCCCAGGGCCGCGGTCCCTGCTGGTAGGATGTGCGGTCATGACCATGCGACCCGACCTCGGCACCGACCAAGCCCATTTGATGCACCCGCTCCACCACCCCTCGGCCTATGCCGCCACGCGGATCTGGGTCTCGGGAAAGGGCGCGATCATCACGGATTCCACGGGGCGTGAGTACATCGACGGCCTCTCCGGCCTCTGGAACGTGAACATCGGGCACGGCCGGACCGAGCTGGGTGACGCCGCGAAGGCCCAGATGGACACGCTGGCGTTCCACTCCGCCTACGCCGGCGGCACCAACGAGAAGGCCATCGCGCTCGCCGAGAAGCTGAGCGCGATTGCGTACCCGTCCATCAACACCTTCTTCTTCACCAGCGGCGGCGCCGAGTCGTCCGAAAGCTCGTTCAAGACGGCGCGCTTCTACTGGAAGGCCCTCGGCAAGCCCGACAAGGTCAAGGTGATCTCACGGCACCGCGCCTATCACGGGCTCACGCTGGCGGCCATGAGCGCCACCGGCCTGTCGGTGTTCTGGCCGATGTTCGAGCCGCGCGTGCCCGGATTCCTGCACATCGACGCGCCGGACCCGTACCGGTTCGTGAACCCGGACCCGACCGTCAGCCTGGGGGTGGCGGCCGCCAACAAGCTGGAGGAAGCCATCCTCCGCGAGGGTCCTGACACGGTCGCCGCGTTCATCGCCGAGCCCGTCCAGGGCGCCGGCGGCGTCATCGTCCCGCCGCCGGACTATTTCGGGCGGATTCGCGAGATCTGTGACAAGTACGACGTCCTGCTGATTGCCGACGACGTGATCACCGGCTTCGGGAGGACGGGGCGGTGGTTCGGGCTGGACCACTACGGCGTGGAGCCCGACATCATGCAGTTCGCCAAGGGCATCACCAGCGGCTACGTGCCGCTCGGCGGCATCGGCGTGTCGGACAAGGTGCGCGACGTGATCAACGGCGTGCCCGCGTCGAAGCGCTGGATGCACGCCTACACGTACTCGGGCCATCCCACCTGCTGCGCGGTGGCGCTCGCGAACATCGACATCATGGAGCGCGAGGGGCTCGTGGAGCGCGCCGCGGCAATGGGCACACGGCTGCAGCAGAAGCTGCGAGAGCTGGAGTCGGTGGACGGCGTGGGCCACACGCGCTGCCAGGGCCTGATGGGCGCCGTGGAGGTCGTGGCCGACAAGTCGACGAAGCAGCTGTTCCCCGCCGAGGCCGGCGTCACGCAGAAGCTGATGGACGCGATGCTCGAGCGCGGGCTCTACACGCGCGTGGTGATGGACTGCATCTGCATCGCGCCCCCGCTGGTGACCACCGAGGCGCAGATCGACCAGCTCGTGGCGATCGTGCGCGAGTCGGTTGCCGCGGTCGTCAGCGGCGCGCGGCAGGCCGTCACGGCGCGCTAGCGCCGCCTTCCGCCATCGGGCCGCGGCGCCGCCGATGCCGCGGCTCGTGTTACCGTGTCCGCATGTACACCGCGGCCATTGTCCTGCACTCCGTCCTCAGGTGGGTGGTGATTGTCCTCGGGGTGATCGCCGTGACCCGGGCGCTGGCCGGGCGATCGGGCGGAAGGGCGTGGACGGCGGCGGACGCCACGCCGGGCCGGCTCTACACGATCGCCCTCGACGTGCAGATGCTGATCGGGCTGCTCCTCTACTTCGTCTTCAGCCCCATCCTGTCGATCGCCAGCGCGGACTGGGGGCAGGCGATGGGCAACTCGGCCATCCGCTACTGGGTGGTGGAGCACCTGGCGTCCATGGTGATCGCCATCGCCCTGGCCCATGTCGGCACCGTACGCGTGCGGAAGGCCGCCACCGACGCCGCACGCTTCACCCAGGCCACGATCTTCTACGGCTTGTCGCTGCTTCTCGTCGTCATCGCCTCGCCATGGCCGGGGCTGCCTTACGGGCGCGCGCTGCTGAGGCTCTGGTAGGGGTGCGGGCGGGTGCGAACGGGTGCGGGC
>JBFWQE010000064.1:0-15062 GCA_050249615.1 Vicinamibacterales bacterium | reverse complement strand
GGCCACGATCTTCTACGGCTTGTCGCTGCTTCTCGTCGTCATCGCCTCGCCATGGCCGGGGCTGCCTTACGGGCGCGCGCTGCTGAGGCTCTGGTAGGGGTGCGGGCGGGTGCGAACGGGTGCGGGCAGGTGCGAGCAGGTGCGGGCGGGTGCGAGCAGGTGCGAACGGAGCGCCGGCGCTCCAACGCCAGATCCCCGAGAACCCGAGAACCCGAGAACCTGAGAACCTGAGAACCTGAGAACCTGAGAACCCGAGAACCCGAGAACCCGAGAGCCCCGAACCTACCGCTTGGACCAGTAGAAGTAGAACGGCAGCCCGAGCGCGACCAGGCCGAGGCCGGCAATCGACGCGGTCGGGCGCTCCATCAGCGTGTTCCCCACCAGCGCGAACGATCCCAGCACGTAGAGCGCCGGGATGATCGGGTATCCAAGCGCCCTGTAGGGCCGCGGCGCGTCTGGACGCCGCGCCCGCAGGACGAAGATGGCAACGCCGCCCAGGGTGCCGAAGAGCACCGACGCGAACGTCACGTAGGTGAAGAGCGCCTCGTAGCCTCCGCTGAGCGTCAGCAGCACCGACCACGCGCTGGTGATGAGGAGCGCCACGTGCGGGGTGCGGTGCACCGGATGGACCTTCGCGGCCGCCGGAAAGAAGCGCCCGTCCGCCGCCATCGCGAAGCACACGCGAGACGAGGCGATGATGCCCGCGATGTTGCACCCGAACGTCGAGATGACGACGCTGCCGGCGACGAGCCCGGCGCCGACGGGACCGACGAGGACCGTCACCACCTTCTCGGCGATGCGCGTCACCCCCGCCATCTCTTCGATGCTCAGCGAGTAGACATACGCGAGGTTCACCGCCACGTAGATGGCCGTCAGGATGAGCGTGCCGAGGATGAGCGCGCGCGGCACGTTCCGGGCGGGCTGAGCCACCTCGCCCGCGGCGAAAGCCACGTAGTACCAGCCTTCGTAGGTCCACATCACCGCGATCATGATCACGCCGAAGGAGGCCATCGGGCGCACGATGCTCTCCGGCACGACGGGCGTATAGGCCGGCGCCACCTGTCCGAATGCGATGGCCAGGAGCGGAATCGCGATCAGGCCCCCGATCTTCACCACGGTGAGCACGGTGTTGACGAGGTTTCCCTGTCGGATGCCGGCGTAGTTGATGGCGGTGATGATGATCACGGAGCTGGCGGCCACGAGCTGGCCCGCGCTGAGGCTCCAGGGGCCCCACGGCATCTCCAGCGCCAGCAGCACGCGATCGGTCCCGAGCGACGGCACGAAGTAGCTGAAGTACTCCGCGAAGCCGACGGCGACGGCAGCCACGCTCCCGGTCAGGATCACGAGGAGGCAGGCCCACCCGAAGAGGAAGCCGAGCACGGGCCCGTACGCCTCGCTCAGGAACACGTAGAGCCCCCCCGAACGCGGGAACATGGATCCCATCTCGGCGTAGGTGAGGCCGCCGGCCATGGCCAGCAGGCCGCCCGCCGTCCAGGCCACGAGGACCAGGGTGACGGAGGGCAGCTCCTGGAACATGATCCCGGTGGTCAGGAAGATGCCGGAGCCCAGGACGCTGCCGATGACGAGAAGGGTGGCGCCCCAGAGGCCGATGGCCCGCACGAGCTGGGCGTCCGCAGCTTCGGCGGGCGGATGTGGCGGAGGAACGGATGTCACGGTGTCGCGGACTGTAACATGCCGCGGCCCGGTCCATGCAACACCCGTCCCGGGCGCGCACCGGTGTGGCGGCCGTGGTCGATGACGATCTGCCCGTTCACGAGGACGTAGTCAATGCCGCGAGGCGACCGCGTCGGCGCCTCGTACGTCGCCAGGTCCTCGATCGTCGCCGCATCGAAGACGACGACGTCGGCCCAGCCGCCCTCGCGGATGGCGCCCCGGCCCTGGAGGCGCATGCGCGCGGCTGGCCAGGAGGTCATCTTGCGGATGGCGTCCTCCAGCGTCAGCACGCGGCGCTCGCGCACGTAGCGCGCGAGGACGCGGGGGAAGTTGCCATACGCACGGGGATGGGTCAGCCCGGTGGGATCCTGCCCGCCCTCGGTGGCCGCGGCGCCCGCGTCGCTGCCGATGCTGGTCCACGGGAAGCGGAGCGCCGTCTCGAGATCGGGCTCGCTCATCATGTGGAAGATGGCCATCACGCGCCCGTGGCCCTGGGCGACGAGGTCGAAGGCCGCATCGGCCGGATCCTTGCCCCAGGCCTTCCCGATGGCCTCGAGGCTCTGTCCCTCGAAGCGCGCGTTCTCGGGGTTCTGCGCGTTCGACAGCACGACACCGCCCCACCCGCCCGCGGCCTCCACCAGGTTGGACCACCCGGGAACACCCGATTCGATTTCGTGCTTGAGCCGCGCGCGCATCTCGGAATTCGCGAGCCGCTGCAGCAGCGCGCCCCGCCCGCCTTCCTGCGCCCACGACGGGATGGTGGCCTCGAGGCCGGTGCCGCCGGCGGTGTAGACGTACATGTCGGCGGCGACGTCCACTCCCCGCGCGCGGGCAGCCTCGATGGCGCGCCCCGCTTCCGCCATCCGCGTGCCCCAGCCCGACTTGTGCGCGACCTTCAGGTGGAAGATCTCCACCGGTAGCCCGGCGCGCTCGCCGATGGCGATGGCCTCGTCGATGGCGGCCAGCAGGCCGGTGCCCTCGTCGCGGATGTGGCTGGCGTAGGTGCCGCCGTATCGCGCCGCCACCTTCGCCATCTCCACCAGCTCCTCCGTCTTTGCGAAGCTGCCGGGCGGGTAGATGAGGGCAGTGGTCATGCCCATCGCGCCGGCGCGCATTGCGGTCTCCAGGATGGCCTGCATGCGGCGGAGCTCATCGGAGGACGGCGCGCGCGCGGTATTGCCGAGAACCGCCGTGCGCGCCTGCGCCTCGCTGAAGTAGCTCCCGAAGTTGATGCTGATGCCGGTCCTCTCGAGCCCGGCGAAGTAGTCGGCCACCTGCTCGGCGGGCACGGGCGTGCCGCCCTCGCCGGCGATGGCGGTGGTCACGCCCATGCGCAGCTTGTTCTCCGCCAATCCGCTCGTCGGCAGCACGCTGCCGGACTGGTCCATCATGTCGATCCAGCCGGGCGAGACGTAGCGGCCGGACGCATCGATCTCCCGGCGCCCGCGTCCTTCCACGCGGCCGATCGCGGCAAAACGCCCGTCGTCAATCGCCACATCGGCGCGAATCCAGGGATTGCCCATGCCGTCCAGCACGCGGCCGCCGCGAACGACGATGTCGTAGCTGGGCGCGCTCGAGACCGGCGCCTGGGCCATGCCGGCAACGCCGATGGCAAGGGCAGCCACGCCGAGGAGCAGGGCGGGGGTGGCGAAGCGGGTCCGGGACATGGAGGGCATGATAGCCGCGACGCAGATGCCTCAACGCAGATAGCGCAGAGGGCGCAGAGGACGCAGATGACGCAGATGGCGCAGATGACGCAGATGACGCAGAGGCCGCAGATGGCGCAGATGACGCAGATGGTCGGATGGCGGTCCGGCGGCCGGGGACGAAGGCTGCCTGCCCGGACCTCTCACACGGGCACCCGGGTGATCGAACGACACGAGAATGAATCGCCCAAAGAATCTGTGTAATCTGCGTAATCTGCGGCATCTGCGGCATCTGCGGCATCTGCGGCATCTACGTTAGCGGAGTCATCATGCGCTTCCTCATCTGCGTAATCGGTATGGCCGGCATCACGACGCTCTCGGCGTTGGACTCTGGCGCCGCGGGCACGTGGCACTGGCTGCAGAAGCTCGCGACGACCGCGAGCCTCATGCACACGACGGCGCATCCAGACGATGAGCACGGCGGGATGCTGGCGCTGGCGAGCCGCGGAATGGGGGCACGCGTATCGCTGCTCACGCTGACGCGCGGCGAGGCGGGCGACAATGCCCTGGGACCGCAGCTCTTCGACGCGCTCGGCCTCATCCGTACCGAGGAGCTGGCGGTGTCGAACCGGTACTACGGCGTGGACCAGCAGTACTTCACGTCGGTGGTGGACTACGGCTTCTCGAAGCGCCTCGAGGAGGCCTTCGACAAGTGGGGCCGCGAGAACGTCCTCCGCGACGTGGTCCGGATCATCCGCACCGAGCGCCCGCTGGTCATCGTGTCGCGGTTCCAGGGGAACCAGCGGGATGGCCACGGCAACCACCAGACGGCGGGCCTGCTGACGCAGCAGGCCTTCGAGGCGGCGGCGGATCCGACGATGTTCCCTGAGCAGATCCAGGCGGGCCTCCGGCCGTGGCGGGCGAAGAAGCTCTACATCGGCGGGATGCGGCAGAACGAGCCGTGGACCGTCGTGGTGGACACGGGCCGCTACAGCCCGTGGCTGGGGGACTCGTTCGAGAACATCGCGCGCACCGGCCTCAGCTTCCAGCGATCGCAGAACGGCGGCCGGCTCGTGCGGATGCAGGGGGCCGTGATCGGCTACTACCAGCGAATGGACGCGGGCGCGATCCCCGGAGGCCGCGAGGAGGGGTTCTTCGAGGGGATCGACACGACCATCCCGGGGATCTTCCGGGCGTTGGGCCGTCCCGAGCCGACCGGCGCCGCTGCGCTGCTTCAGCCCATCGACGCGGCGGTGCAGGAGGCCATCCGCACCTTCGACGGCCGGGATCCGTCGGCCATCGTGCCCGTGCTTGCGCGCGGGCTCGCCGCGACGCGCGTGGCTCACCGCGAGTTGGACAGCGATCCGGACGCCGCGCTGATCCTTGCGCGGAAGATCGAGCAGTTCCAGATGGCCATCAACACGGCGCTCGGGCTGGAGCTCGTCGCCGAGGCCCAGCCCCCGGACCCGGCGGACAGCGCAGGGGCGGCCAGCCCGTTCAGGCCACCGCCAGTGATGGGACCTGTCGTGCCAGGTCAGGCATTCGAGGTGCACGTCACGCTGGCCAGGGGCAGTGCCGTGCCGATCGAAGTGAGCAGCGTCTCGCTCGCACTCGAGCGCGGCTGGCGTGTCGAATCCGAGCAGATCACGATTGCGCGCGCCGCGGCGCCTCTCTTCGACCAGCGCGCCCCGACGCGCCACGTCTTCACCGTAAGGGTCCCTGCCGACGCGCCGATCAGCACACGCCCGTACTTCTCGCGTGCGTCCATCCAGGATGCGCGCTACGACATCGCAGACGATTCGCAATTCGGCAAGCCCTTCACCGAGACGCCACCCACCGCCGTCGTCCGCTACCGCGTCGGCGACGTGCCCGTCGAGGTTCGCGCCGTCGTGAAGCGCCGCGAGGCAAAGCTCCCCTACGGCTACGTGATGCGCGAGCTTCGCGTGGTTCCAGCCGTGTCGCTTACCGTGTCCCCGACCACGGCGGTCGTGCCCCTGGCCTCGGCCACCAGGCGCGTGGACATCGCCGTGGACGTGCTGAACAGCCGCGAGGCCGGAAGCAAGGGAGTCCTCGCGCTGCGGGTGCCACCGGGCTGGAAGGCGGAGCCGGCCGAGGCGCCCTTCACATTCGCGCGCGCGGGCGAGCGCGCGTCGTTCCGCTTCACGGTTACGATGCCGTCCATCGAGAACCGGCTGTACGACGTGCGCGCAGTCGCGACAGTCGGCGGCCGCGAGTACACGGAGGGCTTCGAGGAGATCGACTTCCGCGACCTCGAAGCACGGCACCTCTATCGGCCCTCGACCATCGCCGTGCGCGGAATCGACGTCGCCACGGTGCCAGGCCTGAAGGTCGGCTACGTGATGGGCATCGGCGACCAGGTGCCTCAGGGCATCCGGCAGCTCGGGTACGAGGTGACCCTGCTGGATGAGGGTGCGCTGGCGAGCGCGGACCTGTCCCAGTACGACGCCATCATGACCGGCACGCGGGCCTACGCCGTGCGCGAGGACCTGAAGACCTACAACCAGCGCCTGCTGGACTACGCGCGAAACGGCGGGCACCTGATCGTGCTCTACAACACGCAGGAGCTGGTACCGAACCAGTTCGCGCCGTTTCCCGGGGAGCTCACCTCGCGCGCGGAGGAAGTTTCGGAAGAGGATTCACCAGTCGAGATCCTCGCGCCGGACGTGCCCATGCTGAACGTCCCGAACACGATCACGCCGGCCGACTTCCACGACTGGGTCGAGCAGCGCGGGTCCAAGTTCTGGAGCGCGTGGGACCCGGCCTACACGCCGATCATTGCCACCTGGGACAAGGGCCAGGACCCGCAACGGGGTGGATGGCTGTGGGCGAAGGTGGGCAGGGGGCACTACACCTACTTCGCGTACGCGTTTCATCGTCAGCTGCCCTATGGCGTGCCGGGGGCCTATCGGCTGTTGGCCAACCTCCTGGCGCTGGGAAAGCGCGCGCCGTGAAGCGTCTCGGACACGCCTCCCTGATGTGGGACGAGGCGTCGATGATCGAACAGGTGCGGCCCGTAGTGTGGTGACGGGCGCCACGTCGTGCGGGCCGGCCCCGCACGGAGTAGGATGACGCCATGTCGCAGGAGGTTCGGGACTCCCACGCGGGCGGCATCGTCGTCCGCGAGTCCGCTTCCGGGCCCGAGTACCTGATCGTCCGCGCGCGGCGCGACCCATCGGCGTGGGTGCTGCCAAAGGGGCATATCGAGTCGGGCGAGTCGCCAGAAGCGGCGGCCGTTCGCGAGGTCGCGGAAGAGGCCGGCTGCCATGCCACCATCGTCGCGCCGCTCGGCGAACTCGTCTTCGGGGACGTGCGCACTCGAATCTACCTGATGCGATTCGAGCGCGATGTTACCCCGGGCGAGACGCGCGAGCGTTACTGGGGCCCGTACGAGGACGCCCGAAGCCGGCTGGCCTTCGAGGACACGCGCCAATTGCTGACACGGGCACACGAGCTCGTGACCCGCGGCCATGGGAACGACTGAGCTCCGCGCGGAGCGGGTCATCGTCGGCGGACCGGGATCCAAATCCCGAGGATCGGTTTCGCAACCGCGCTCTGGCGGCCATCGCTGATGTCCTGGTGGGCCTGGTGGCGCATCTCGCACGCGTACCGCACCTCCCTCTTGCTCCCTGCGGAACGGGAGGCTCCTGTTGAGTGACACGCACGAAGGAGGCCGTACCGTGCATCCCAGGCATCCCGGACACACCCCTCCGTTTCGCGGCGAGGACGGCGGCATCCTGCCGAACAGCATCGCCGAGATCAGCTACCTGCGGCTCGGCGGGATCGACCAGTGGGTGATGATGCGCGGCGAGAGCCTGGACAACCCGCTGCTCGTGCTCCTCCACGGGGGGCCGGGCATGTCCGAGACGTTCTTCTTCCGCCACTTCAACGCGCCCCTCGAGAAGTTCTTCACCGTCGTCTACTGGGACCAGCGCGGCGCCGGCAAGTCGTTCGACCGCGGGATCCCGAGGTCTTCGATGACGGTGGAACAGTTCGTCAGCGACCTCGGCGAGCTCGTCCGCGCGGTCTGCACGCGCGTCGGACAGCGGACGGTCGCGCTCTTCGGGCACTCCTGGGGTTCCGCGTTCGGCTCGATCTACGCCGCGAGGTTCCCCGAGCGAGTCGCGGTCTATGTCGGCAGCGGGCAGTATGGCGACGCCCGGGCCGGCGAGGCGGCGTCCTACGCCTACGCCCTCGCCGAGGCCGAGCGGTGCGGCAACCAGCGGGCCTTGAAGGCGCTGCGCGCCATCGGGCCACCGCCGCATTCGGCGAAGAGACTGTGGGTGGAGCGCACCTGGGTATCCCGTCTCGAAGGCCTGGCGACGGCCGGGACCCTGTGGAAGACCGCGCGGATGTTCCTCGAGGGGCCCGAGCGCTCGGTCTTCGACGTGCGCAACATGCTCCGCGGCTTCCGGTTCTCCATCGACGCCATGTGGGACGAAGCCTCGAAGATCAACCTCCTGACGGCCGTGCCCGCGCTGGCGATGCCCGTGTTCTTCTTTCTCGGGCGCCGCGACCACTGGGTACCACCGGAAGCCAGCGTGGCCTACTTCAACGCGTTGGAGGCACCGTCGAAGACGCTGGTATGGTTCGAGGCGTCCGGGCACGAGCCCTTCGCCGACGAGGCGGAGAAGTTCAACGCGTCGATGATCGAGCTGGTGCGGCCCGTCTCTGGCGCGTGAACACGAAATAGGCGACCACCGCCGCGCCGAGGAACGCGAACGAGAACACGATGCCCTCGCGCGGTCCGGTGAAGAAGATGTAGAGCCACAGTGCCAGCGACAGCAGCGCCGGCAGCGGGTACAGCCACATCGTGAAGGGCTGTGGGATGTCCGGCCGGTAGCGCCTGAGCAGGATGACCGCCGCGCACTGCCAGATGAACCGCACCAGGATCTGCACCTGGATGAGCCAGCTCACCAGCTGCCCCAGGGTGAAGAAGCAGAACGGCAGCGAGATGAGCGTGATGACCACCAGCGACACGTGCGGGAAGTGCTTGGTGGGATGCACCTTCGCGAACACCGGGAAGAAGTCGCCGTCGCGCGCCGCGGCGAACGGGATACGCGAGTAGCCCAGGATCGTCGCGTAGAGCGACGCCGCCGCCACGAACAGGATGAGGCCCGTCATCGCCATGCCGGCAATGCGGCCCGTCCCCGGATTCGCGAAGGTCCGGACGATGAACTCCGACGCGATGGTCCGGAGCTGGGCGGCCTCCTGCCACGGGATGAGCCCGAGCACCACGATCGTCATCGCCATGTACAGCGAGGCGACGATGACGATGGACAGGACGATGGAGCGAGGCACCGTGCGGCCGGGGTCCACGATCTCCTCGCCGATGTTGCACACCTGGTTGTAGCCGCCGTAGCTGTACATCGCCAGCACCGAGGCAGCCCCCACGCTCGCCGCCAGCGAAGGGTCGAAGGCATACGCTTCCGGCGGGAAGTCGAAGGCCATCGACGGCGAGAAGTTGAACAGCCCGACGACGATGACCCAGCCGACGGTGAGGAAGACGCCGGCGAGCATCATCACCGCGAGGCGTCCGATGGACTCGATGTCGCGCCACAGCAGCGCGCCCATGCCGATGCACACCGTGGCCGCGAGGAGGTGGTGTTGAATCGGCGTCATCGACGTCCAGACGAACTGCAGGTAGTCGGAGAAGCCGACCGCCCCTCCGGCAATCGAGAGCGGGGCCACCAGGATGGTCTGGAAGATGAACAGGAATCCCATCAGCCGGCCGAGCCCGAACGGCTGGAACGCCTCGCGCAGGTAGAGATACCCGCCGCCGCTGCCCGGGAGCGCCGCCCCGAGCTGCGCGTAGACCAGGCCGTCGGCGAGCGCCAGCACCGCGCCCGCAATCCAGGGGTAGAGGACGTGCGGGCCGTTCATCGCCTGGACCATGAACGGGATGGTCAGGAACGGCCCCACGCCGACCATGCTGATGATGTTGGTCGAGGTGGCCTGCAGCAGGCCCATCCGGCGGTCGAGGCGCGGCCGATCGCTCACAGCGACAGCACCTCGACGAGGCGCGCCGCGGCCGCGTGCGTGGGCACCAGCGGGTTGAGCGCGAGGGCGTCGACGAGCGCCGCGCGCGTGCCCTTGCGCACCGCCGCGATCGTGGCGCGCTCGTACGCCTTCACCCGCACGACCAGGTCGCGCACCTGCGGCGGCAGCGCGCCCACGTGCAGCGCCTGCGGCCCGTTGGCGTTCACCACCGCCGGCGCCTCGACGACATCGTCTTCGGCGAGCTCCGGGATGTTGCCGCGGTTCACCACGTTCAGCGGGATGATGGCGTTCGAGTGCCGCACCATCGCCTGGATGGTGTTGAGCGCGATCTTGTCGTAGCCGGTGAGGTGCGCCCACGGTGCGGGCGAGGCGTGGCCGCCCTGCGCGCCGGATTCGATCTGCATGTAGCCTGCGCTCCGCTCCGCGAGGTACCGCTCGTAGCGCGCTACCGGGTCCGGCGCCCCCTTGGCCAGGTCGTCGAAGAGCGCCCGCGTGAGCTTCGCGATCACCGCGCCGCGTGTCTCGCCCGCCGCGCGCAGGTTGGCCACGGCGCGCTCCGGCGAGTCGTAGTAGAAGACGTACTCGGTCGGCAGCAGCCGGATCTCGCGCAGCCTCGCCGGCGAGAAGAGCGGCGTACGGTACACGCCGGCCAGTGCGGCCTCGTCCTCCCACAGCCGCTCCAGCTGCGGCGTCCCCCGCCAGAACACTTCACGGATGAACCCGAGGTGGTTGAGCCCGACGTAGTCGAAGCGGCACTCGTCCGCCGGCCGGCCCAGCGCGTGCGCCACTTCCTGGAACACCTCGGTGGGCGTATCGCAGATGCCGATGACACGGGCGCCGGTCTCGGCCGTCAGGGCCTGTGTCACGAGGCCGGCCGGGTTGGTGAAGTTGATGATCCACGCCCCCGGCGCGCGGCGCATCACCTCGCGTGCGCAGGCGACGAGCGGCGGAATGGTCCGCACCGCCATGGCGAAGCCGGCGGGGCCCACGGTCTCCTGGCCGACGAAGCCGAGCGAGAGTGCAGCCTGCTCGTCCCTCACACGGGCCTCGATGCCGCCCACGCGGATGCTCGTGATGACGAAGGAGGCCCCGTCGATGGCCGGCACGGCGCTGGCATGCGTGGTCACGCGCGCCGCGCCCGCGCGCCGGGCCGCAAGCGCCGCGATGACCTTCAGCCGCGGCTGGTCCGGGTCGTAGAGCGCGAACTCGTCGATCCCGAGGGCCGCGCCGGCGAGCCCGTTCACCAGCAGCGGCACGCGCACGCCCGCGCCGCCGATCACGGCAAGCTTCATGACTCGCTCTGCCTTCCGGCGCCGTGCGCGGACGGTCCCCCGGCGCCGGGCGCCCTGAGCGATCGCGCTCGCGGTAGCGCGTCCAGCCCGCCGGCGGCACGTGTCGAGAGGCTCCCCACCCTCACGCCCGTGCGCAGGCAGGCCGCCACACCCTGCCCCCGAACCAGCGCCGCGAGGAATCCCCCATTGAATGCATCACCCGCGCCGGTCGTGTCGACGACCCGCACCCTGGGCGCCGGCACGCGCACGATGGCGCCGCCGGCGAGCGCGAGGGCGCCGCGCGCGCCTTGCTTCACCACCACGTTCCGAGCCATCGCCCCCCAGCGCCGCAGGGCCTTCGCCATCGTGGTCGTGCCCGTGTAGAGCCGCGCCTCTCGCTCGTTGACGAAGACCCAGTCCGGCGCGGCCAGCAGTGTCTCGAAGCCCGGACGGCCGGGCAGGTCTTCGTGCCAGCCGAAGTCCCAGGACGTGGTGATGCCGCGCGCGCGCAGGCGCTCCGTCACCCGGGCCCACCCGGCCATGTCGCGCGGGCCCAGCGCGACGTGGACGTGCGCCGTGCGCGGACGCCCCCGCGCGAACCAGGCGAGCAACCGCGGCTCGAGCTGCTCGTTCACCCCGTCGAACGTGACGAAGGCACGTTCACCGCGCGTGGAGAGCGCCACCGACACCGCATGCGGCTCGCCCCGCCGGCGCAGGTTCCGCACGCGCACGCCCTCGGCCCTCAAGCGGCGGGCTGACTCGTCTGACAGCGCGCTGACGACGTCGACGCGCGCGCCCATCCGCGCGGCGGCCACGGCCGTGATCAGCGTGCCGCCCCCCGTCGTGCGCGTGAAGTGGGGCGTCCGCAGCTCCTCGCCCGCGCGAGGCAGGCGCCGAAGGCCGTGGAAGATCAGGTCCTCGAACGCCTCTCCCACGGAGATGATGTCGGCGGACAGGGCTTGGGTCCTCGAAGCCTGCTACTGGACGGTGATCGGATAGCTGACCGACCGGAGGGCCGCAGGGTCGGCGCCCTTCTTGAAGTCGAACGTGAGCGTGGTGCTCCCGGGCTTGACCGCCTTCAGCGCGAAGACCTCGACGCCGCCCTTGGGTCCCTGCTCCCACGCGGGCTCGCCCTCGAGCGCCACGACGCCGCCGTCGGAGCCGGCGCGCATGGACCATCGCGCGCCCGCGGCGCGGTCGCCCGCCAGCCGCGCGGTCATCCGCTGTCCCACGCGCAGCGCGACGGGCCATCCCGACGCGAGGTCGGTGACCATCGCGGCAGGCTGATCGCCGGGCGCCGCCGACAGGGGCGACGTGCCCGGGGGCATGCTCCCCCCGGGGGCGGGCAGGGTTGCTGGGTCGATGGGCTTGAACGCCGGCGCCTGCTGCTCGGCGCCTGGTTCCTTCGACCCGCCGCACGCGGCAGCAAGCATCGCGATGCAGAAGAGAGGGCAGGCGACCAGTGAACGACGGCTCATGCCGGGTATCTTACCTGCGCACGGCAGCGCTCTCCATCGTCCGGGGGGCGGAACCCGGCCGGTTACGGAATCACGACATACCGGGCAAGCCGCTTCACTTCCTTGTCGTCCACGTATTTCCCGATCTCCTTGTAGAACTGCTCCATCGTCTTCCAGGGACGATACTCCTTGAACTCGCGCACCATGCGCTTCCCCGCGCCGGGGATGCTCAGGATGTCCTCGTCCGTGGCCGTGTTCAGGTTGACGGGGATGAAGCAGTACTGCGCGAGGCGCGCCGTCTCCTGCTCGCTGACGTACTTGCCGATCTCCTTGTGGAACTGGGCCCACGTCCGCCACGGCCGGTACTCCGCGAACTCGCGCGCCATGCGGTTGCCCGCGCCCGGCACCAGCAGGATTTCCTCGCGCGTCGCGGTGTTCAGGTTGATGTGGATGAACGCCTTGCCGTAGAAGGCCGTCGCCTGCTCCTGGGTGAGTTTCTGCCCGAGCAGGAACGTGTTCAAGTCCACGATGCTCGCGAACGGCCGGGCAGCCAGCAGGGCCTTGACGATGGCCGGCGTCATGTGAGGGGCGGCCTGGAGCTCGGCCGCGGTGGCGGTGTTGGCGTCCACGACCCCGAGCGACGTGCCCACCTGCGCGGACGCGGGCACGGCCAAGGCGCAGACGAGCGCGACGATGGAAAGCGACGGGACGAGCAGGCGGCGGGTGGTCATATCAACTCCATGTGGAAGGGTCCTGTGACTCGAGACGAGGGTGCCGGAACGTCCAGGCGAGGCCGAGCAGGCCCAGTTGCACCATCACGCCAGGCGCAAGCGCGGGCGGCGACTTGGCCTGCAGGGCCTCCGCGAGCAGCGCCCAGCCGGCCAGCGAGGGATCCACCTCGAGCTGGAACTCGCGGTTGGCCTGGAAGTGCAGCCAGCTTCCAACGAGGCCCGCGACGATGAACAGGGCCATGGTGGCGCGGAAGGCCAGGAAGGCCGGCCGCGCGTGGGTGGCGGCGGCCCAGGCCAGCAGAGCCAGCGCGACGCCGAAGAGCACCAGCGGGATGAACTGCCGCAGGTCCTCGTCGTGCCCCAGCAGGAGCAGCTCCGTCAACGAGCCCACCACGCCGAGCACGAAAACAGCGAGAATACTGCGCCGCAGGACCACCACAGCTGGTTGCGCCATGATCGGCGCGAGTCTAACGGAGGACGATGTGACCGAGATGAGACATTACGTGGGTATCGGCCTTCTCGCCGCCGGTCTCGCGGCGTGCGCTCCGCCCGCCACGCCCCCCGCGTCGCCCGGTCAGGCCACGCCGGCCGGGACGACAGCCGGCGCACCGGGCGCCGCGACCGGGCGCGATCCGCTGCCCGGCACCAGGCTGGACATCGAGCAGCTGCGCCAGCAGATGTTCCACGTGAGCGCCGGGCGCCGCATGAAGCCGGCGAGCTGGCCCAACGGCGCCCGCGTCGCGGTCGGGCTGTCGTTCGACGTGGACAACGCCACCGCCACGCTGTCGACGGGAAACCTGGACTACGAGGTGATCTCGCGAGGCGAGTATGGCGCGGTGGACGGCCTGCCCCGCATCCTCCGCCTGCTCTCGAGGCAGCAGGTGCCGGCGTCGTTCTTCATCCCTGCCGTGAGCGCCCTGCTCCACCCGCAGATGGTCAAGGACATCCAGGCCGCCAACGCCTCTCACGAGATCGGCGTGCACGGATGGATCCACGAGCGCCTGCCCCTCCTGAACGACGAGAAGGAGGAGCAACGCCTGCTGAACCAGTCCATCGAGACGCTGACGATGATGACGGGCAGGCGGCCCGTGGGCTACCGGGCACCCTCGTGGAAGTTCAGCGGCTGGACGATGGGCCAGGTGAAGGCGGCGGACTTCCTGTACGACAGCAGCCTGATGGCCAGCGACGATGCGTACGAGCTGCTGCTGGACGGCCAGCCGACGGGCATCGTCGAGCTGCCCATCGAGCGCATCCTGGACGACTTCCCGTACTTTGGCGGCAACGCCGACGGCTCGAACCCGTCACTGGGCGATGTGTACGAGGTCTTCCAGTCGGAGTTCGACGTGGCGTACGAAGAGGGCGGGCTGTACCTGCTGACGATGCACCCGCACCTCATCGGCCACCGCTCGCGGGCGGCGATGCTCGAACGGCTGATTGGCTACATGAAGGGGAAGCCCGGCGTCTGGTTCGCGACGCACGAGCAGATTGCGCGGCACGTGAAGGAGGCGGTCAAGTAGCAAACACCCACGCGGCGGCCGCGGCCGGATCGAGCACGGGCAGGCCCGCACGGCGGAAGCCCTTCGGATCCCGCGTGACGATGGCGTGGCATGCGGCGGCACGGGCAGCAGCGGCGGTCACGGCGTCCTCGAAGTCGGGCCAGCCGAGGGCCAGCGCGGCGCGCAGGACCTCCTCGGACACCGGGGCCACACCGAAGACCTCGAGGAGCGCCTCCGTCGTGGCTCCGGCTCGCCTCGGCCCGACTGCCTTCTGATTCAGGTAGTGGATGGTCGTGACGGCATGGGCCGAGAGCAGGCCTTCGGCGCGCCCCACTTCCACCAGCGCCCACGCCTGGGAAGCGGCGTCCGCATGCGGACGGCGGTCCAGCAGGACGTCGAGGACGATGTTCACGTCGAAGAGCAGGCGCTTCACCGGTACTTTCGCTCGAGATACCGGCGATAGTCCGGGGGCTTCACGCCCTTGAGCACCCCCCGGAGCCGTGCCAGCACCGGCGGCGGAGCCTCGGGCGCCTCGCGGGTGACGGCATCGAGGAACGTCTCGACCAGGCGAGACACCGAGGTGCCCTTTGCCGCCGCGTACCGCTTGGCACGTTCGACGACGGCCCCATCCACGCTCAGCGTCAGCTTCTCCATACGTATGATTCTACACGGATCATACGTATGCGGGCGGGTGCGAACAGGTGCGGCAGGTGCGCTCTGGTGCGGGCAGGTGGGGGGGGGGGGGGGCGGGGGGGGGGGGGGGGGGGGG
>JBFWQE010000063.1:0-28473 GCA_050249615.1 Vicinamibacterales bacterium | reverse complement strand
GCTGTGGCTGCTGGTGCTGTTCTTCTCCGCGCTGAGCTTCTCGGGGTACCTCGCCAGGCGCATCGTCGGCGCCTCGCGCGGCTATCCCGTGGCGGGGCTGCTGGGCGGCATGGTCTCGTCCACGAGCGTCACCTTGTCGTTCGCGCGGTTCAGCCGCGACCACGACGGGCTGGGCCAGCCGCTGGCGCAGGGCGTGGTGGCCGCCAACACCGTGCTGTACGTGCGGGTGATCGTGGCGGCCGCCGTGCTCAGTCCGACCCTCGCCCTGACGCTGGTGCCGCACCTCGCCGCCCCCTTCGCGATTGGCACCGTGGCGGCGGCGTGGGGATTCTGGACCAGCCAGTCATCGGACGAAGCGCTGGACCTGCCGCGCAATCCCCTTCAACTGCGCGGCGCGCTCGAGATGGCCCTGCTGTTCCAGATCGTCCTGTTCGTCGTGCATGTGGCGGGCCGGCAGCTGGGGAGCAGCGGCGTGCTCGTCACGGCGGCGGTGCTGGGCCTGAACGACGCCGACGCGCTCACCCTGTCGATGGCCAAGAGCGTGGGCACCGGCCTGCTGACCCTGGACGTGGCGGCGAAGGCGGTGACGGTGGGGCTGCTCTCGAACACGTGCGTGAAGCTCGGGCTTGCCGCGGCGATCGGCGAGGGGCCGTTTCGCACGCTCACCGTCTCCGTCCTCGCGATGATGGCGGCCGCGCTGGGCCTGGGGGTGTGGCTCCTGTAGGGAAGTGAGAAGTGAGAAGTGAGAAGTCAGAAGCGTCAGTGGCGATCGGGCGGCGGGACCACCAGGACGGGGATGGCCGAGCGCTCGAGCACGTGCTGGCTGGTGGAGCCGAGCAGGAACTTCTGGGCGCCCCCCAGGCCGCGCATGCCCATCACGATGACGTCGGCGTTGCATTCCTCGGCCTGCGTCAGGATCTCGTGGGCGGCGTTGCCGATACGCACCGCGACCGCCGGCACGCCGGGCAAGGGGCCCGCCGCGGCCGATCGTTCGAGCAGGGACCGGAGTTCCTGCTGTGTCTGCTGGTGCAGGGTGTCGGCCGCGCCCGCGGCCTCGGCGCCCGCATTCAGGAGCGGATCCACCACGGTGACCAGGGTGAGATGCCCGGCCGTGGCCCTCGCGAGCGACAACGCGCAGGCCAGGGCGCGCTCGGAGTCCTTCGAGAAATCCACGGGGCAGAGGATGTTGGTGAACACGACGCCATCATCCTAGCGCAACGGCTGCTTGAAATCGCATCTGCGCATCTGCGGCCCCGTCCCTGTCGGCCGTCATCTGCGTCGGAGACGGAGGCTGTTCGATACCACGCTGACCGAGCTGAAGGCCATCGCCGTGCTCGCGATGACGGGGCTCAGCAGGATGCCGAAGGCGGGGTAGAGCACGCCCGCCGCGATCGGGATTCCGATCACGTTGTAGACGAACGCCCAGAACAGGTTCTGCTTCATCGTCCGCATGGTGGCACGCGCGAGCCGGATGGCTTCGGGCACGCTCGCGAGATCGCTGCGCATGAGCGTCACGTCGGCGGCCTGGGCCGCGATGTCGGTGCCCGAGGCCATGGCGATGCCGACGTCGGCCTGCGCCAGCGCGGGGGCGTCGTTGATGCCGTCGCCGATCATGGCCACGCGGTGGCCTTCCTGTTGAAGCGCCTTGATCGCCTCGACCTTGCCCGCAGGCAGCACCTCGGCGACGACGCGGGAGATACCCGCCGTCGCGGCGATGGCCTCGGCGGTGGCGAGGCGGTCGCCGCTGAGCATGACGACGCTCAAGCCCATGGACCCGAGGTCGCTCACCACCCGGGCGGAGTTGTCGCGGAGGGTGTCGGCCATGGCGATCACGCCGGCGACGGTCGGCCCGATGGCGACCAGCACGGGCGTCTGGCCCCGGGCCGCGGCAGCAGCCGTTGCCGCGGCTAGTGGTGCCGTCTCCACGCCTTCGCGTTCCAGGAAGGCGGTGTTCCCGACTCGAATGTCCTGCGAGCCGGCCGTGACGCGCGCCCCCAGGCCGGGGATGGCCGAGAACGCCGACACCTCCGGGAGTGCGAGTCCCTGTTCCTGCGCATGCCTGCGGATTGCGGCGGCCAGCGGATGCTCGGACCGCTGCTCAGCTGCCGCCGCATGGGCCAGTACCGTCGAGGCGTCCATCCCGGGCGCGGGCTCGATGTCGACGACCCGCGGCTCGCCGGCCGTGAGCGTCCCGGTCTTGTCGAAGACCACGGTGTTCACCGAGGCCAGGCGCTCGAGCGGCTCGCCGCCCTTGATGAGGATGCCGGACGCGGCGCCCCGGCCCGTGGCGACCATGACGGCCGTCGGCACCGCCAGGCCCATGGCGCACGGACACGCGATGATGAGCACGGCCACGGCCGGGACCAGGGCACGGACCACCGTGGGCGTTTCCAGGGCGATCCACCAGACGCCAAACGTGAGCAGGGCGATGGCGATGACGGCGGGCACGAAGACGGCCGACACGCGGTCCGCCAGGCGCTGGATGGGCGCCTGCGACGCCTGCGCCTCGCGCATCAGGCGCATCACCTGGGCCAGCATGGTGGCCGCGCCCACGGCCGTGGCCTGCACGTCGAAGGCGCCCGACTGGTTGATGGTGGCGCCCACCACGCGGTCGCCCACCTGCTTGTCCACCGGCAGCGACTCCCCGGTAAGCATCGACTCGTCCACGGCGCCCGCGCCCGCGACGACACGGCCATCCACCGGGAAGCGCTCACCGGGCCGGACGATGAGGATGTCGCCCACGCGCACATCGTCGACGGGCACCTCGCGTTCACCACCCCCGCGCTTGACCCGCGCGGTCGAGGGCTGCAGCCGTGCGAGCTGCCTCAGCGCCGTCATCGTCCGGGTCTTGGCGCGCGCCTCGAGCGCGTGGCCGAGGAGGAGCAGCGAGAGGATGAAGACGATGGCTTCGTAGTAGACGTCGGCCGACGAGCCGCTGGCCGTGAACAGCTGCGGCGCCAGCGTGGCCGTGACCGAGTAGAGGAACGCGGCGCCCGTTCCGACGGCCACGAGCACGTTCATGTCAGCGGACCCGTGGGAGAGCGCCGTCCACGCGCGGGTGTAGAAGTGCCGGCCCGCCCAGCCCATGACGAAGGCCGTGACGCCGAGGAGCAGCCAGCCGAGCAGACGCGTGTCCACGGCGTAGAGCGCCGGCCACGTCGCGCGGAGCCACGGGTCCCATGCGCGCATCACCCAGGCCTGCAGCGGATCGGCCGAGGCCTGACCGCCGTGAGCGCCACCGGACACGAGAGGCATGGACAGCACCATGGCCACCACACCGAGCGCGAGGCTGACGAGGGCCTTTGTGAGGAGTGCGCGGTACTCAGCGCGCTGCGCGGACTCGCGCGCCTCGTCTTCCGCCACGGCGTCGGTGTCGGGTTCGGGCAGCCTCGACTGGTAGCCGGACTTGTTGATCGTCGAGACCAGGGCCTCCGGCGAGAGCACGCTCGGGTCGTAGGCGATGGTCGCCGAGTGCATCATCAGGTTGACCGTGGCCTCGGTCACGCCCGGCGTGGCGCGCAGCGCACGCTGCACGCGCGCCTGGCAGGCGGCGCACGTCATGCCCTCGACGGGCAGAGTGACCTGGGACGGAGCGGGCGTGTCAGTGGCGGGCGTGGCCATGGCCTGAGGGGTATCGACGCGGCCCCTTGCATTAGTCTACCGCCGCGTGTGCCCGCACCCGTCCGCACCTGTCCGCACCCGCCCGCACCCGCCCGCACCTGCCAGCACCCGCCCGCACCTGCCCGCCCCCGCCCGCACCTGCCCGCACCCGCCCGCACCTGCCCGCACCCGCTCAGAAGCGCCTTTTGATCCGGAGCGCCACCGTGCGCGGCTGGATGAGCCGCGTGCCCACGAAGACCGACTGGAAGTTGTAGAGCGCAGTGCGATTCGTCAGGTTGGTGACCTGCAGCTGAAGGCTCCACGCTCGTCGTCCGCCTCGATGCAGATCGATCCCACTGACCAGGTCGATGACCGCGCGAGGGCGGACGCGCGGCACGCCGGCCTCGAGATCCACGTATGGGAGCAGATCCGCGAAATCGGGATCGGCCGCCACGCCAGCCGGGTCCGATGGGTTGGCCACCAGGCCGCTGTCGTAGCGCGCCGATGCGCCGACCCACCACCCGGCATCGCTCCGCCACTGTGCCGTGCCATGAAGGCTGAGGCGCTGGTCGTGATCGATGTAGAACGGCCCGGCGGTGAGCAGATCGATGGAGTCCTGGCCGAGGAACAGGCCTCCGGTGAAAGGCGGCGTGGAAATGGCCCGGCTGGTCGTCATCGACAGTGTGCCCGAGAGGCCGCGCCGTTCCGGGAACACCAGCCGCGCCTCGGCGCCGCGCACCTCGATCTCGGCCAGCGTCGTGGGGAAGATGATGCCCGTGTCGAAGAAGTTGTTGTTGTCCTGCTGATCGAAGGAGTGCTTCCGGTAGGCCGATACGTCCAGGCTCGCGACGCGGCCGAGGGCGCGCTGGTAGCCGACCTCGACGACCTGCTGCCGCTCGGGGCGCAGAGGGCGGTAAGTGCTGCCCAGCGCCTGCTGCACGCTGGCCGGCGCGAGCGCGGCGGCCTGGGGCGAGCTGGACACGAGCAGGTTCTCCAGCGGCGGCGTCTGGAAGTTTCGGTTGTAGGACGCGCGTGCGACGCCCCACTGGCCCGGCAGGGCCCAGGCCACGCCGATACGCGGCTGCAGTTGTGTCTCGTGCACCAGCAAGGCGTAATGGTCGTAGCGGGCGCCGAGAGTCAGGGCTGCCGGTCCCCATTGGATCTGTGCCTGGGCAAAGCCGCTCAGATGACGGCCTCGCCGGCGGTCGTCGAACGTGAAGCGCGAGCCACCGCGCGTCAGGTCGAAGGGAAGCAGCGAGGGGTTGAAGCCGTCCGAGCCGGGCGCATTGAAGTCCGCGCGCGTCAGGCCCATGAAGAACGACTCGCGCAGGTGCACGCGCTGAAGGTCGACACCGGCGCGGATGCTGTGTGGCCCGAGCAGGCGCGTGAGGCGCGTCGTGAAGGTTGCGGTGGACAGCGAGCGATTCTGCCATGCCGTCACGGGCGTGTCGCCCGCGCTCGGGTCGAGCGCGGCCCTCGTGCCGCGTCGCCCCGCGACGATCTCGACGGTCGAGGCACGGCCAAGCGTGGCCGTGTAGGCGCCCCACGCGGCGACATCGGAGAGGCGCTGCCGTTGATCCTGGCCGTTCCGTTCCTGCGAGCGCAGGTTCGCCAGCTCGAACTGCGAGGCGCCGCCCATGACGTGCCCGCGAAGGGTCTGGGTGGGAGAGAGCCGGAGGTCCACACGGCCGAAGCCGCGCCCGAAGGCGCCGCTGTTGTGGAGGTTGTCGAGCGACACCTGGTCCAGGAACCGATCCGTCCGCATGGTGGTGGCCGACGCGTAGTAACCGAGGCGCCCGCGCTCGCCGCCGCCCTGCGCCGAGGCGTGCCAGGTGCCGAACCCGCCGGCCGCGAGCGTGGCATCGCCGGTCAGCATCCGCGAGGCGCCAAGGCCGCTGCGGCTCGTAATCACCACGACGCCAGAAACCTTTGCCCCGAACTCCGCCGGGATGTTGCCCGTCCACAGCTCTGCCGACTGGACCAGGCCGGCGTCCAGCGCGTTGGCGAAGGCGCCGGTCAGCTGATCGCTGATGGGCAGACCGTCCACGACGAAGGTCATCTGGTTGTGCGCGCCGCGCGGATGGATGGCGCCGTTGGCGTTCTGTGCGAAGCCCGGCAGGGTGACGAGCACGGATTCCACGCCGCGGCTGCCGACCGGCGCGGGCAGTTGCTCAATGCCCACGAAGCTGACCTGCGTGCGTGTGCCGGTGAGGGTGGGGTCCACGAGCTGCGGCGCCGGGCTGACGCGCACGACCTCCGTCCGGGCAGCCACGCGGAGGACCAGCATCAGCTCCTCGGGCACGCTCGTGCGCAGGGGGACCACGACGTGCTGGGGGTCGAAGCCAGCCAACTCGGCGTGCAGGTCGTACCTATCCCAGGGCAGGTTGGCGAGCTCGAAACGGCCGTCCGGCCCCGTCACCACGTGGCGCGCCAGGCCGGTGACCGCTCGGGTGAGCCGGATGTCGACGCCCGGCAGCACCCCGCCGAGCTCGTCGGTGACAGTCCCCCGGAGCGTCGCCGTGCCCTGGGCGGCCGCCGGGTTTGCGGCCAGGAGCGCGCCGTAGACAGCCAGGAAAAGGAGCAGTCGAATCATTTTGACCAATCAAAATAAGTTTCGCCAAGTATTGGCAATTGATTTTGATTTGTCAAATTATCCGTCCGGTGCTACGTCAACCTGATTCGGGCGTCGGCCGCGGCCGTCGCGCCGCCAGTTGGCGCGGCGAACAGTGGATTGATGTCCAGCTCTCCAATGTCCGGGCAGACCGCCATCAGCCGGTCGATTCTCAAGATGATGGCCTCGAGCGTGACCAGATCCGCTTTCGGCCGCCCGCGGGCGCCGTCGAGCAACGGGAAGCCTTTCACCGCGTGGATCATCTCCTGCGCGTCCGCGTCCGAGAGCGGGTGCACCCTGAAGACAACGTCTTTCATGATCTCGACGAAGATGCCGCCAAGCCCGAACATGAGCAGGGGGCCGAACTTCGCGTCGCGTGTCGCGCCGAGGATGACCTCCGAGCCCTGGGTGGCCTGACGCTGGACGACCAGGCGCGCGTGGGGGTCCTGGCGGCGCGCCACCCCGATGATTTCGTCGAATGCCAGCCCGACCGCTTCCGCCGACTCGAGCCCCACGCGCACGCCGCCGACCTCAGACTTGTGGATGATGGCCGCCGAGCTCACCTTGGCGACGACGGGGTATCCGAGGGCCTCGGCAGCGCCGATGGCTTCCTCGCGGCTGGAGGCCTCGCGCCAGGGCAGCACGGGAATGCCCGCGAAGGCCAGGAGGTCCTGCGCTTCGGCCAGCGTGAGCTGGGTTCGGCCCTCGGCCCGGACGGCCCGGACGATGCGCTGGATGCTGCCGCCGTCGATGTCGTCGAACGTCCGGCGCACGCCGGCGGGCCGCTGCACCCATCGTCCATGGCGCACCATCGCCGCCAGCGCGCGGGCCGCATCCTCAGGGAAGGTGTACACGGCCAGGCCGGCATCGCGCATGAGATCGACGGCCTCGCGCGATCGCACGCTGCCCATGAAGCAGACGAGCACGGGCTTGCCGCAGCCCTGAGCGCCGCGGATGATGCCGTGGGCGACGGCGGGTCCATCGATCATCTCGAGCGAGGTGAAGATGGCGATGATCGCGTCCACGTTCGGATCGCCGGCGGCGGCGCGCATGGCGGCTTCGTACTGCGGGCCGGCTGCGGTCGCGATCATGTCCACGGGGTTGGCGACGCTCGCCTCGGGAGCGACGGCCGCGCGGATGCGGGCCTGGGTCTCGTCGGAGAGCGTCGGGATCTGGAGGCCGAGCTCGATGCAGGCGTCCGTGGCCAGGATGGCCGGGCCGCCCGAGTTCGTGACGATGGCGACCCGGGTGCCGGCCGGCATGGGCTGGCTGGCAAAGGCCGATGCGTAGATGAAGAGCTCCTCGATGCCCGCCGCGCGGATGACGCCGGCCTGGGTGAAGAGCGATTCGACGGCGTTGTCGGCACCGGCGAGCGATCCGGTATGCGACGCGGCGGCACGCGCGCCGGCGGCGGTGCGCCCCGACTTCACCGCGATGACCGGCTTCTTCTTCGACACGCGCTGGGCGATCTCGAGGAACCGCTGCGGGTTGCCGAAGCTCTCCAGGTACATGAGGATCACGCGCGTGTTCGGGTCCTGTTCCCAGTACTCGAGCAGGTCGTTGCCCGACACGTCGGCCTTGTTGCCGAGCGACACGAACATCGACAGGCCCAGGCCCCGGTCGCGCATCAATGCGAGGATGGCCTCGCCGAGCGCGCCGGACTGCGACGAGAACGCGATCGGCCCCGTCAGCGGTTCGGTGGCCGAGAACGAGGCCTGCAGCCGCACGGCTGGATCCATGTTGATCACACCCATGCAGTTGGGGCCCACCAGCCGCATGCCGTGGTGCTTGACGATGCGGACGACCTCGCGCTCGAGTGAGAGGCCGGCCTCCCCGATCTCCTTGAAGCCGGCCGTGATGATCACGACCGCGCCCACGCCCTTGCGCCCGCACGAGTCGAGGACGCCAAGGACGTGCGGCTTCGGGACGGCGAGGACGGCCAGGTCGACCGGATCCGGGATGTCTTCGACGGTCGCGTAGCACTTCAGGCTGTGCACGACCGACGCCTTCGGGTTGACCGGGAACACCTGTCCCTGGAACTCGAAGGTGAGCAGGTTGTGCAGGATGGACCCGCCCACGCTGCGGCGATCGCGCGAGGCGCCGATGACCGCCACCGCGCGAGGGCGGAACAGGGCGTCGAGCGCGCCCATCAGTTGACGCTGCAGGACCCGGGACCGTCGGGGTGGCCACACGCGCCGCATGGCGCCACGCCCACGTTCCGGTCGCCCTTCGGTCCACCCGGGGCACTGACCGCGAACACCGACAGCTGCTTTTCCAGCTCCGTCCCGTGGCAGGCGGGGCACTCGAGCGCCGTGGACTCGCGGACCAGCAACTCGAACTGATGATGACAGGAACGGCACTCGTATTCGTACAGCGGCATGAGATGAGCATAAACCAGGGCAGGGCGCACGGGCGCAACGGTGCACCCTGCACCCCGCACCCTGCACTACTATTGCCCCATGCCGTCCGTGATCGCCGCCGTCATGCCGAAGCCCTTCGCTCCCATCGAGCTCCGGGAGTTTCCGGAGCCGAAGATCGAGCCGGGCGGCATGCTTCTGCGGACGATCTTTTCGGAGGTATGCGGCACGGACGTCCATCTCTGGCACGGGCGACTGAGCGGCGTGCCCTATCCCATCATTCCCGGGCATGTCTCAGTGGGCACGATCGAGAAGGCGCGCGGGCACATCACGCTCGCCGACGGCCGCGCCGCGCGTGAAGGCGACCGTCTCGTGTTCTTCGACGTGCACCGCACCTGCGGGCGCTGCTACGCGTGCGCGGTCAGCGGCACGCCGACCAAGTGCGTGAAGCGCAAGGTGTACGGCATCACCGATGCCGCGGCCGACGGGCTCTTCGGCGGGTGGAGCGAGGCCATCTACCTCGAGCCCGGCGTGGTGGCGGCCGTCCTGCCCGACGCCGTGGAGCCCGAGGACTACATCGGCGGCGGCTGCGGCCTGATCACGGCGGTGCACGCCGTCGACCGTGCGGCCATCCGGCTCGCCGACACCGTCCTCGTACAGGGCACCGGCGCCGTGGGCCTGAGCATCATCGCGCTGGCGCGGCTCTCGGGCGCCTCTCGGGTCATCGCGACCGGGGCGCCCGCCGATCGCCTCGAGCTGGCGCGACAGATGGGCGCCGACCTCGCGCTCGACATCTCGAAGACCAGCGCCGACGAGCGGCGCGAGCTCGTGCTGGCCTTGACGCGGGGGCGCGGGCCGGATCTCGCCATCGAGGCGTCGGGGTCGCCCCGCGCGGTGGAGGAGGCTCTCGCCCTCGTGCGCGACGGTGGCCGCTACGTGATCGCGGGCCACTACACCAACGCCGGCCCCAGTACCGTGAACGCGCACGAGCACATCAACCGGAAGCACCTCGAGATTCGGGGGTGCTGGGGCAGCGAGGCCGGCCACTTCCTGCGGGCGCTCAGCGTGCTGGAGCGGCATGCCGGCCGCGTCCCCTGGCGATCGATTGGCACGCGCGTCTACGCCTTGAACCGCCTGAACGAGGCGCTGGCCGATGCGGAAGCCATGCGCCTGCCGAAGGCGCTCGTCGACCCGCGCCAGCGCGCGTGAGGATGGAGGCGCCGGAGCGGACCCGGGGGCGGAGGCTCTATACTGGTAGGATGCCCACCGACCAGACGACGCCGCAGGGCGTGGCCAACGCGCTCCGGCGCAACGTCGCCATCATCGCCCACGTGGATCACGGCAAGACCACGCTCGTGGACGCCATGTTCCGCCAGGCCGGCGTGTACCGCACCAACGAGCGGGTGGCCGAGCGCGCCATGGACAGCAACGAGCTGGAGCGCGAGCGGGGCATCACGATCCTCGCCAAGAACACCGCCGTCCACTACGGCGACATCCTCATCAACATCGTCGATACCCCCGGTCACGCCGACTTCGGCGGCGAAGTGGAGCGGGTGCTGTCGATGGTGGACGGCGTGGTGCTGCTCGTGGACGCCGCCGAGGGCCCGCTGCCGCAGACGCGCTTCGTGCTGCGAAAGGCGTTCGAGCGGGGGCTGCCGCCCGTCGTGGTGATCAACAAGATCGATCGCGCCGACGCACGGTCGAAGGACGTGCTCAACGAGGTCTACGACCTCTTCATCGATCTCGATGCCACCGAGGAGCAGATCGAGTTCCCGGTGCTGTACACGAGTGGCCGGGCGGGCACCGCCACCACGGATCTCGACGTGCCCGGCCAGGACCTCCGCCCGCTCTTCGACGCCATCGTCCACGCGGTGCCGCCGCCCACGGGCGATCCGCAGGCGCCGCTGCAGATGCTGGTGGCCAACCTCGACTCGAGCGACTACCTCGGGCGCATCGCCATCGGCCGCATCTTCAACGGCCGCGTGAAGCTGAACGATCCCATCGTCGTGCTGAAGCTCGACGGGGCCGCTCAGGAGACGCGGGTCACGAAGCTCTTCGCCTTCGAGGGGCTGAAGCGCGTGGAGATTGCCGAGGCCGCGGCCGGGGACATCGTCTGCCTGGCCGGGATCGAGGACATCAACATCGGCGAGACCATCGCGGACCCCGAGCACCGCCTGGCCCTGCCCCCAATCGCCGTGGACGAGCCCACGGTCTCGATGGTGTTCGGCATCAACACGTCGCCGTTCGCGGGGCGGGACGGGCAGTACGTCACGTCGAGGCACCTGCGGGAGCGGCTGGACCGCGAGCTGCTCGGCAATGTCTCACTGCGGGTGGAGAACACCGACACGCCGGAGCAGTTCAAGGTGCTGGGCCGCGGCGAGCTGCAGCTGGCCATCCTCATCGAGATGATGCGCCGCGAGGGTTACGAGCTGCAGGTGTCACGCCCCGAGATCATCACACGCGAGATCGACGGGCAGCGGATGGAGCCGGTCGAGGAGCTCGTCATCGACGTGGCCGAGGAGTTCCAGGGCGTCGTCATCTCGATGTGCGGCACCCGCCGGGGCACCCTGACGAAGATGGTGAACCACGGCAGCGGGCGCGTGCGGCTCGAGTTTCGCATCCCGGCGCGAGGCCTCATCGGCTTCCGGTCGCAGTTCCTCACCGACACCAAGGGCACCGGCATCCTGAATCACCTCTTCGCCGGGTGGGACCCCTGGGCCGGCCCCATTCCGGCGCGGACCTCGGGCGTGATGGTCGCCGATCGGGCGGGCGTGGCCACCGCCTACGCGATGTCGAATCTCCAGGAGCGCGGCGTGATGCTCATCGAGCCGCAGACCGAGGTCTACGAGGGGATGATCGTCGCCGAGCACTCCCGCACCAACGACCTCGACGTGAACATCACGAAGGAGAAGAAGCAGACCAACATGCGCGCGTCGACCGCGGACGAGGCCATCCGGATCGTCCCGCCGCGGGTGCTCGGGCTCGAGACCGCCATCGAGTTCATCAACGACGACGAGCTGGTCGAGGTCACGCCCAAGAGTATCCGGCTGCGCAAGAAGGTGCTGGCCTCGAACCTCCGGCCCAGGAAAGACGACTAGCTGCCGCCACAGAGGCGTCCCGGATATCGAGACAGAAGTCACCTGAGGCGCAGACTCGATCCCTGTAAGTTGTTGACAGTGATGGGCCTGGAAGAGTTGCGAAACTTGCAGCCTCACCGGCCATGCAGCTCCCCCGGCTGATTCTCCTTCTGTTTCTCGTCGCCCAGCTCTGGGACGGCATCTTCACCTGGGTGGCCGTCGATGCGCATGGCCTGACGGCCGAAGGCAACGCCATCCTCGTCGGCTGGATGGCCCTGATCGGTCCCGGGCCCACACTGCTCGCCGCCAAACTCGGCGCCGCGGCCGGCGGCGTTCTCCTCTACGCGCGCGGCGTGCACCGGGCGCTGGCCGGGCTGACGGTGCTCTACGCGGCCGGCGCCATCGCTCCGTGGCTGGCGCACTACGGGACGATGTAACAGGGCCTCGCGGCGCTCGGTAAGAGGCCTCGCAGCGTCGGTAGAGGCCTCGCCGCGCTCGCATCTCGGTGGGCGGCGCGTCGCGCCGCGGGACGGGCCCATACGCCCAAGGCGTGCCGACCGCGCATAGCGCGCCCTACGCACCCCCTGCGGCGCGCCCACCGAAGGCCTGGTTGGCGTGCCCACCGCGCGTCGCGCGGCCCACCGAAGGCCCTCGCGATGCGGATCGCCGTCTCGGTCAGAGGCCCAATTCCCCTCTGGGGAACCGATTCACAGCGTCGCATATGGGCACAATATGTAGTGACTCCGCCCCCGGAAACCGCTAGTATCTGTTACCACCCAACCGGGGGACGAACGACGCCGTCAGGGTTTGGCGTCGAAGGAGAGCAGATGGCCAAGAAAGCCAAGAAGGCGAAAGCCGCCAAGAAGACCGCGAAGAAGGCCGCGAAGAAGGCCGCCAAGAAGGTCGTGAAGAAGGCCGCGAAGAAGTCGGCCCGGAAGCCGAATGCCGCGTTCATGCGCCCGGTGTCGCCGAGCGCGACGCTGGCGGCGGTGATCGGCGACAAGCCGATGCCGCGCACCGAGGTCACCAAGAAGCTCTGGGCCTACATCAAGAAGAACGGGCTCCAGGACGCGAAGAACAAGCGGATGATCAATGCCGACGACAAGCTGAAGCCGATCTTCGGCGGCAAGGCTCAGGTCAGCATGTTCGACATGACCAAGCTCGTGGGCAAGCACCTCAAGTAGCACCCTTCGGCGTTCGCGCCGCGTACAAGCCACGGAACCGCGGAACGAGGACGGCCACCGCGCCGTTCGACTTCCACGCTTCCGTGGCTTGTGCGTTTCCGGGGCGTGGCGATCAGGGGAAGATCCCCAGCTCCATGTAGCTCCGCGCCACCTTGTGGATGGCGTTCACGAACGCCGCAATCCGCAGGTCGGGGATGCCCGCGTGGCTGCGCTTCGTCTCGACCAGGGCGTGGAACGCGCTGATCATCGTTTCCTCGAGACCTGAGTTCACCAGGTCGCGTTCGTCCGGTCCCTTCGCCAGCGCCGCGATCTCGGCGTTGCTGAAGTGTTTGCCCGTGGCCGCCTCGATGGCCCGCAGCATCTGCAGTTCGTTGGCCTGCTCGTGCCGCTTCGACATGCGTCCGAACCGCACGTGCGAGAGGTTCTTCAGCCACTCGAAATACGACACGGTGACGCCGCCCGCATTGCAGTAGATGTCCGGGATCACGAGGATCCCCTTCTGCCGGAAGATCGAATCCGCCTCCGGCGTTGTCGGTCCGTTGGCGCCCTCGAGGATGATCTTCGCCTGCACGCGCGGCGCGTTCTTGGCGGTGAACACGCCTTCGAGCGCTGCCGGCAGCAGCACGTCGCATTCGAGCTCGAGTGCGGCGGCGGTGGTGGCCAGGTTCGTGGCGCCGGGGAAGTCCAGGATGGAGCCGGTCTGCTTGCGGTGCTGGAACACCTCGTCTTCGTTGAGACCGTTCGCGTTGAAGATGGCGCCCTCGCGCTCGGCAACCGCGCTGAGTACGGCGCCGCCCTCGCGGCAGAACTTGGCGGCGTGGTAGCCGACGTTCCCCAGCCCCTGCACGACGACGCGCTTGCCCTCGAGGCCCGTCGTCAGCCCCAGGGGCTTCATCAGGTCCGCCTGGGCGCATGCTTCGCGGAGCGCGAAATACAGCCCGCGCCCGGTCGCCTCGCGACGACCCGCGACGCCACCCTGCGTGACCGGCTTGCCGGTGACGCACCCCATGGCGTCGAGCTGGCCCGGGTTGAGTGCCGCATAGGTGTCGGCAATCCACGCCATCTCGCGCTCGCCCGTGCCGTAGTCGGGCGCGGGCACGTCGATGCCGGGGCCGATGAAGCCCTTCTTCACCAGTTCGTGCGTGTAGCGGCGCGTGATGCGCTCGAGCTCGTCGACTGAGTAGTCCTTCGGCTCGATCCTGATGCCGCCCTTGGCGCCGCCGAAAGGCACGTCCACGATGGCGCACTTGTAGGTCATCAGCGCCGCGAGCGCCATCACCTCCTCTTCGTACACCTCGGGGCTGAAGCGGATGCCGCCCTTGACAGGCATCTTGTGGTGGCTGTGCTCGGCCCGCCAGGCGTGGATCACCTCGATGGCGCCATCCCTGCGGCGGATTGGGAAGTCGAAGCGGTAGACGCCGTTGCAGCATCGAATCTGGTCGAGCAGGCCTGCGGGGTACTCCGTGAACTTCGCGGCCTCGTCGAAGGTGCGGTTGACTTCATCGAAGAAGTTGGGCATGGGAAGACGATAGTTCAAGGCACGCGGGGTTCAAAGCACGCAGGGTTCGAAGCACGGGGGCTATGCACGGAGGCTCGTCCAGGGAGGCAATTGCCACGTCCAGGAACTGCGCGAACTCGGCGGGGCTGTATCGCCCGAAGCCCTCGGCGATGTTGCGCGGCGGGGAGCGCACGGCGTCGCGCACCGGATCGCACAGCCTGCGATCCCGATACGCCTCCGGTGTCGCAAGAAGTGACAGCACCCGCCGGCGGAGTTCCGCCGATCGCTGAACCACCACGAGTGCCCGATAGGTCCTGGCTCCCATAGGCCGACCACCCGGCACGCCGCATGCCAGCTGACGCCGCCGGGCCTTGAACCTCCGTGGTTTCGAACCCCCGTGTTTCGAACCCCCGTGCTGTACACTATCGTCCCTATGTCGTCCGAGGAGATGCGTCCCGCCCGCCTGTGGCGGCAGATGCCTGTCGATCAACGCGTGTCGGCCGCCGCGGCCTTCTGGCAGGACGAGCAGGCCGCGCTCGAGCACGCCGAGGCCGTGGCCCTCATCGCCCGGCAGATCAAGTTCCGCCCCAAGAGCGTGCTGGCGCTGGGCGTGGAGAAGAAGGCGAAGCACCTGGCGGGCATGGCGCAGGTGTCCGACATGCTGGCCGCGCGGCTGCTGGTGGCCTACCACCTCGAGCATCAGCGGCCGATGATGGGCGCCTTCCTCGACGCGCTCGGCATCGCGCACGACGATGGCCTCATCAAGGACGAGTCGCCGCAGGCCCCGGACGAGGCAACGCTGGACAAGGGTGTGGCCGCACTGGTGGCTGCCTACCCGAAAGCCGACGTCGCCCGCTACTTCTGGACCCTGCTCTGGCAGGATCCGGAAACGTGGGGCGGGCTGAAGGGCCGCCCGGAACTGTCGCCAGGCTGAGTCGGGCGGACGCGCGGGGACTCGCCTTGGCACCCTTCGAGAAGCACCTCTTCATCTGCTGCAACCAGCGCCCCGCGGGACACCCGCGCGGGTGCTGCGACCCGTCTGCCAGCGAGGCGCTGCAGAAGGCCTTCAAGAAGGCGCTGGCCGAGCGCGGCCTGAACCGGCGAATCCGCGCGAACAAGTCGGGATGCCTCGATCAGTGCGAGCACGGCCCCACCGTCGTCGTCTATCCGGATGCCGTCTGGTACGGCGGGGTCACCGAGGCCGACATCCCCGAGATCCTGGACCGCCACCTGGTCGGCGGCGAGCCGGTCGCGCGCCTGCGGCTGGCCGACGCTTGCGTGAACACCGCCGCGTGCGGCCACAAGCCCCGGAGATGAGGGATGGAAGGCCTCTTCACGCCCGACGCGCTCATTGCCCTCGTGACGCTCACGGTCCTCGAGATCGTGCTCGGGGTGGACAACGTCATCTTCATCTCCATCCTCGCCGGAAAACTGCCGGTCGACCAGCAGGACCGCGCCCGAACGGTGGGCCTGTTGGCCGCGATGCTGATGCGGATCCTGCTGCTCTTCTCCATCGCCTGGGTCGTGCGGCTCACGGCGCCGCTCTTCGCGATCTTCGACCAGGAGATTTCCGGGCGTGATCTCATCCTGCTGGGCGGCGGCCTCTTCCTCCTCGCGAAGGCCACGCGCGAGATCCACGACAGGCTCGAGGGCGAAGAGGGCCACGCGTCCGCGCGCGTCGCCCCGTCGTTCGGTGCCGTGATCGGCCAGATCATGCTCCTCGACATCGTGTTCTCACTCGATTCGGTCATCACGGCCGTCGGTATGGCCGATCAGCTCTGGGTCATGATCACGGCCGTCGTCGTGGCGGTGGGCATCATGATGGTGTCAGCGGCGTCCATCAGCGCCTTCGTGAACCAGCACCCGACCGTGAAGGTGCTGGCGCTCAGTTTCCTGCTGCTGATTGGCGTGTCGCTCGTGGCCGAGGGACTCGACACCCACATCCCGAAGGGCTACATCTACTTCGCCATGGCGTTCTCGGTGTTCGTCGAGACGATCAACCTGCGCTCGGCCCGGAAGCGGAAGCCACACCCGGTGGAGCTGCACCAGCCTTACTGATCGCGTCGGGAGTCGGGAGTCGGGAGTCGGGAGTCGCGCGGCCGGCTGCGCGAGCAGCTCACCAGCCGATCACCCGAGCACCCGAGAACCCGAGAACCTGAGAACCCGAGAACCTGAGAACCCGAGAACCCGAGAACCCGATAACCTAGCCCCTCCGTCCGATCCACGCCGTGACGGCGTCCAGCACCTCCGCGTGCACGGCGTCCTGATCGCGCCCGCTCGACTTGAGCACGCCGAAGGAGTGGTCGCCGCCCTCGACCGCATGAATGTCGATGGGCGGCGTCGCGCCATCACCGAAGACCGCCTCGCGCACTTCGTCCGGGTCGCCGAAGGCGTCGCGCGTCCCCTGGACGATGAGCGCTGGTACGTGCAACCGCCGCAGGTGTGAGATGCGGTCGCCCTTGCTGCGTCCTCCGGGCGGCACGAGCGGGTAGCCCAGGACGACCACCCCCGACAGCGGTGGGACGCCCTCCGGCCAGCCGTCGGGGTTGGCCGCGAGGTGCGTCGCGATGCGCCCACCCATCGACTTGCCGCCGATGAACACCCGAGATCCGCGGAGGTGCTCGTGCGACAGCGCCGCGGCCATGGCTCGCCGGAACGCGTCCTCGAGCACGGGGGCGCGGTCGGGTGTCCTGCGGCCGCGCTCCATGTATCCGAAGTTGAAGGTCACGACATCGACCCCGCGGTTGGCGAGCCCGTTTGCGTAGGTCGTCATGAACGGGCTGGCGTGCCCGGCGCCTGCCCCGGGCGCGAGGATGAGGACGGCATGGAGGCGCTCGGCGCCTTCGGCGGCATAGAGTGCGGCGCCAATTCCGGGAGGATCACCGTCGAGCGGGACCTGGAAGGACAAAGGACTCATCGCGTACCTGCCATCGGCCCTGTAGTACCATCAGCGGTTACTGTAGCGGTGCCTTTTTGTCTCTGTTTGTCACTCGCACGCTGAGGTGGTCGTGAGCCGTTGGGTCTATTCTGCCTGTCTTGCCGTTCTTCTGCTCCTGGGCGCGGGCCGAGGCGAGCTGTTCGCCCAGTCGCTCCAGTTGGCGCCCGCCACGGGCGGGTCGGAGCGCCCTGCCGCGCGGGCCGTGCGGGTGGCGGAGGGCCCCACGCTGGACGGGGACGTCCTGAACGACCCGGTATGGCTGCAGGGAGCCCCGATCGACGGGTTCCGGCAGTATCAGCCGTTCGAAGGGCAGCCGGTCTCGGAGCGGACCGAGGTCCGGATGATCTTCACTCGCGACACGCTCTACGTGGGCGTCATCTGCTACGACAGCGATCCGAACGGGATCATCGTCACGGACTCCCGCCGCGACAGCTCGCTCGACAACACCGACAGCTTTCGGATGATTGTCGACACCTTCCGTGACGTCCAGAACGGGTTCGTGTTCGGGACCAATCCTGCCGGCGTCGAGTACGACGGCCAGGTGACCAACGAGGGACAGGGCGGCGGCGGCCTGGGGGCCGGGAACCAGCAGTCGGGGTCGGGCGGCGGCTTCAACCTGAACTGGGACGGCGCCTGGGAGGTCCGGGCGAAGATGACCGACATCGGCTGGATGGCCGAGTTCGCGATTCCGTTCAAGACCCTGCGCTATCCGGCCGGCAGCGACCAGGTCTGGGGGGTCAACTTCCAGCGGAACATCCGGCGGAAGAACGAGGAGGCCTACTGGGCGCCGATCCCGCGGCAGTTCAACCTCTTCCGGGTGTCGATCGCCGGCACGGTCTCCGGGCTCGAGCCGCCGGTGTTCCGCAACTTCAAGCTGATTCCGTACGTCCTCGGCGAGGCGCGACAGAGCGGCGTGAACCCCGTGGACGGCGTGACGCTGGGCGACACCGGCATCGACGCGAAGTACAACCTCACGCCGAGCCTGACGCTCGACGCGACCTACAACACCGACTTCGCGCAGGTCGAGGTGGACGATCAGCAGGTGAACCTCGATCGGTTCAACCTGTTCTTCCCCGAGAAGCGGCCGTTCTTCCTGGAGAACGCCGGGTTCTTCTCGGTCGGCAACCAGGGTGAGGTGGATCTCTTCTTCAGCCGGCGCATCGGCCTCAACGCCGCAGGCGAGGCGATTCCCATCATCGGCGGCGGCCGCGTGTCGGGGAAGGTCGGCTTGTGGAACGTCGGTCTCCTCAACATGCAGACCGAGGAGATCGGGCGGACCGCGTCGAACAACTTCGGCGTCGTGCGGATCAGCCGCGAACTGCCGAACCGCTCCGCCGTCGGCGGCCTCTTCGTCAACCGGGCCGGCACGGGCGACCTCGCCCGCGACAACGACTACAACCGGACGTATGCCTTCGACGGCAAGCTGGGCATCGGGCGCAACTCGCTCATCTCCGGCTTCGTGGCCCGCACCGAGACGCCCGGAATCACCGACGACGATCACGCCTTCAACGTGCGGGCCCGCGTGCTCTACCCGAAGTGGGACGTCGATGCCGGCTACCAGGAAGTGGGCGATCAGTTCAATCCCGAGGTCGGGTTCCTGACGCGCCGCGGCTACCGCAAGCCGGACGTGCGGTTGATGACGCGATTCCGGCCGAAGAACTTCCTGAAGCTCCAGGAAGTGCGGCCGCACGCGACCTACCGGGGATTCTGGGGCTTCGACGGCTTCCAGGAGACCGGCTACGCGCACATCGACAACCACTGGCAGTTCCGGGACAGCTCCGAGGTCCACACCGGCATGAACGTCACCCGTGAAGGGGTGCGCGTGCCGTTCGAGATCTTTCCGGGGATCTTCGTGCCCCCGGGCACGTACGACAACGCCGAGGCGCAGATCGTCTACATGACCAACCAGGGCGCGCCGGTGAGCCTCAACCTCCAGACCTTCATCGGCGGCTTCTTCTCCGGTGATCGGGTCACGCTCAACCCGACGTTCCGGCTCCGCCCCTCCGAGATCTTCCAGATGGAGGTGGCCTACTCCCGCAACGACGTCCGCCTGCCGCAGGGCGACTTCGTCACCAACCTGGTGCGGACGCGGGTGTCCTACTCGTTCAACCCGCGGGTGTTCATCCAGTCGCTCGTCCAGTACAACGACCGCGCCGACATCTGGTCGATGAACATCCGCTTCGGCTGGCTCCAGGCGGCCAACACCGGCCTGTTCATCGTCTTCAACGACAGCCGCGGGCTCTACGATCTGTTCCCGGACCGTCCCGAGCGCACCGATCGCTCCCTGACGGTCAAGTTCTCGCGGATGTTCGACGTGTTGCGGTAGACGCACGGAGGTTCGACGCACGGCGCGACAGCCCATGACGCGACACCTCATCGAGGCGACCACCCACGGCGTGTACCTCGAGTCAACGCGGGGCGAGAGCTCCCCGGCGGGGGTGCTCGTGGGCTTCCACGGGCAGGGCGAGACGGCGGCCATCCAGATGGCGCACATGGAGGCCATCCGTGGCGGGCGGCCGTGGCACCTGGTCAGCGTCCAGGGGCTCAATCGCTATTACACGCGCAAGGGCGACGTCGTGGCGGCCTGGATGACCCGCGACGATCGCGAGATGGCCATCGCGGACAACATCGCCTACGTGCGCGCGGTGGTCTCCGAGGTCAAGGCCCGGTTTGCGGACGCCCCGCCGCGGCTGGTGTACTGCGGGTTCTCCCAGGGCACGGCGATGGCCTACCGCGCGGCAGCCTTTGCCGGGCACGCATGCCACGGACTCGTCATCCTGGCCGGCGATCTCTCCCCCGACGTGCAGTCGCACGCCGCGAGCCTGCCGCCGATCCTGCTGGGTCGTGGCACGCTCGAGGAGTGGTACACCGCGGAGAGGGCGCGCGCGGATCTCGACCACCTTCGGGGGGCCGGCATCCGGGTGGCCGAGCACGTCTTCGACGGCGGGCACGAGCGGCACGCCTCGTTCACCACGAGGGCGGGGGCGTTCCTCGACGAGTTGGCCGCGAAGCCGGCGGCCGGCCGACGAGGGAACGACAGGTAGTCCTGCTTCTCACTTCTCACTTTTCACTTCTCACTTTTCACTTCTCCTCTCCTGCCATCCTCCTCGCCAGCGCCATCACCGTCAGCGGTGACGAGCCTTCGGCCTTGTTGTTGACCAGGATGAACACGCGGCGTCCGCGTGACAACGCACGCCGCGTTACGCGCTCCACGTCTTCGCGCATGGCCTCGTCCGGCTCGACGATGCGGTCGAAGGGCTTGAACCGGTCGCGCTGGTCCTCGTACCACGTGCCTGGCCGCAGGAGGAGCCGGATCACCGAGAACGGGGCATCCTCGGGCGGCACCACCTCCGCCTGCGCACCCGGCAGGGGCATCGCGCTCCAGTAGTTGTAGGTGTGCGCCACGCCGTGGCGGGCGATGATCGCCCGGTACGCCGGCGTCAGGAGACTGCGGTCCCGCAGTTCCACGGCATACTCGAACCCGGCGGGCAGCGCGGCCAGGAACCGATCGAGCCGCGCGTGGAACTCGGCCGTTTCCAGGCGTCGTTGCCGGGGAAACGGGGGGAACTCCAGGACGATCGGCCCCGTGTGGCCTCGAAAGGCCGCGGCGCAGGGTTCGAGCAGATCGGCGGTCAGCCGATTCACGGAGAGGAAGTCCGGGTTCGGGACCTGGTTGCCTGGTGCTCCGAGCGCGAGGGCGGTGACGGCGGCTGGCGCCTTGATGCAGCAGCGGAACCCCGGCGGCAGCTGCGCGGCGTACTCGCGGAGGTCTGCCATGGGGATGGGAGCGTAATAGCTCCGATCCACGCCCACGGTCGTGAGGAGCGGGTGCCGTGCGTACTCGCGGAGGCCCTCGCGCGCCAGGGCCGCCTGTGTGCGTGCCGACGAGTAGACCAGCCCCTTCCATCCGGGGAAGCTCCACGAGCTGGTGCCGAAGAACACGCCGCTGAGGATGCGCGCGGCGAGTGTGCGCGCTTCCTCGTGTGCCTGCCGCAGGCGGGCCGCGTCCGGATCCGGCTCCGCGGGCGGCGTGGTGTCGAACAGCGTGAGCTGGCCACTCATGGGCGTATCCTATTGTTGCGTGTCTGAGGACTTGCAGGAACTCGGCTGGGACGCCCGATGGGCGGACGCCTTCGCACCCTATCAGGCCGAGGGGCTCATCCCCGCCCGCATCGCCATCGAATACAACTACATCTTCCGCGGCATCGCGAGCCGCGGCGAGCTCAGGCTGCAGCACGCGGGCCGCTTCAAGCACCGCGCGGTCACGCGCAGCGAGCTGGCGGCGGTGGGCGACTGGGTGGCCGTCCGGCCCGTGGAGGGCGAGCCCCACGGGACCATCGAGGCCGTGCTGCCGCGGCGGAGCAAGTTCTCGCGCAAGGTGGCGGGCGAGCTGACCGAGGAACAGGTCGTCGCCGCAAACATCGACACGGTCTTCCTGGTGATGGGGCTGGACGGCGACTACAACCCGCGCCGGCTGGAGCGCTACCTGCTGCTGGCGCACGAGAGCGGCGCGGCCCCGGTGGTGCTGTTGAGCAAGGCCGACCTGGCTGCGGACCTTCCCGCGGCGCTCGACGAGATCCGGCCCATCGCCGTGGGTGTGCCTGTTCACGCCATCAGTGTCGTCACCGGTGAGGGGCTCGAGGCGGTGCTCGGGCATCTCGGCCGCGGACGCACGGGCGCGCTCCTCGGGTCGTCGGGGGTGGGGAAGTCCACGTTGATCAACGCGCTGGTCGGCCAGGCCCTGCTGCCGACGCGGGAAGTGCGTGCGTCGGACTCGCGCGGCCGGCACACCACGCGCCACCGCCAGCTGATCATCCTCCCGGGGCGCGGCCTGCTGATCGACACGCCGGGCATGCGCGAGCTGCAGCTCTGGGACGTCTCGCAGGCGGCGCGTGACACGTTCGACGACATCGAGACGCTGGCCGCCGGCTGCCACTTCACCAACTGCCGGCACCGCGACGAGCCGCGCTGCGCGGTGAAGCAGGCCGTGGACGACGGCCGGCTCGCTGGCGCCCGCCTGGCGAGCTACGTGAAGCTGCAGGAGGAGATCGACGTGCTCGAGGCCCGGAGGGATGGGCGGGCGTTGATTGAAGAGAAGCGCCGCGGAAAGATCCTCGGCAAGGCGCTCAAGCAGTTCCAGAAGCAGCGCGGCCGGTGAGGCCCATGAAGACGCTTCCCCTGCGGTTCGAGACGGTGGCCGATGGCCACACGCCCAGCCCGATGGGCTTTCTGAACACCCTGCTCGGACGGCCTCCGCACGAGCGGCCGTTCCGGCTGCTCGTGGCCGGCTACCCGGCGGCGGGTGCCCGGGTTCCGGACATCTCCCGCAAGCCGCTGGAGGCGATCGCCGACTTCCGCTGAACCTCCGGCGCTCGAGAGCACTCGGCCGCGGCGCGTGGCCGTGCGCTCACTGCTGGTCCGCTTTCGCCCTGGCCTCACGACGCGCGACGATGGCGTCGGCGTGCTCCTTCAGCTCCCGCCTGACGTCCCACCCGGCCTGCTGTGCCGCATTGGTTTCCCATCCCGACCGGATCGACCGGCGGTTCTCGGTGCCGATGCGCCGATAGAGCGATGCCAGCGCTGTCTCGCTCCGCACCTCGGGGTGCGACATGATCTCGGTCACGTGGTGCAGCTCGTGCGCCAGGGCGGCGATGAGCTGCTCGAAGGTGAGCTCGGGATTCAGCATGGCGCGCAGGTACCGGTATCGGCCCGCGTCGCTGACGAACGTGACGCAGCCGGCGATGCCGCTCTGCATGAGCGGGTTCATCCCGATGTAAACGATGACGTCCCCCGACTCGACGCGGCTGACGAGATCGCGCAGGAGCGGCGATCGCTCGATGCCGGATGCCAGCAGCGCCCTGACGCGGCTGTCCGTGGGACGAATCCTGGGGCCGCCATCGCGCCACCAGTCGACGACGGGCGGCACCGCCCCGGCCGCCACGACCGGCTCGGCGAGTGCGAACGAGCGTGCCGGCAGCGATGCCTGGGCACTCGCAGAGGGAACAAAGACGGCATTGAGCCCGATCACGCACAACAAGGCAGGCAGGCGCATCGCAGTGTCCTCCGGCCTCGCACCATCGCTCCAGCCACGTGCAGGATGTCAGTCGTGCAGGTTGCAGAAGTAGACGGCCACCTTCGCGAGCCGGTTCGTGTGCCGCCCGAGAATGCTGAGACGAACACGGGGACGAAGAACCGTGGATAATGCCGCCATGCACGCGCGGATCGTCCTTCTCTCGCTCCTGTGTCTGGCGCCGCTGACAGCCGCGGCCCAGCCGGTCCGGCAGGCCGTCCTCGAGACGTCGGCCGGGACCATCGTGTGGGACCTGCTCGCCGACAAGGCGCCGAACCACGTGGCGCTCTTCATCAGGACCGCCGAGGAGGGCGGCTTCGATGGCACGTCCTTCCACCGCATGGTGCGCTACGGCATCGTGCAGGGCGGCGACCCGGTGACGAGCGATCCGTCCGCGCGCGACAAGTACGGCTCAGGCGGGCTGAACAAGCTGACGCCCGAGATCTCCGACGAGCTGTTGACGAAGGGCGCGGTGGCGGCGGTGCAGATCCCGGGCAAACCCGACAGTGCGGGCACGCAGTTCTTCATGTGCATCAACCCGCAGCCCGCGCTCGACGGCAAGTACACGGTGTTCGCGCGCGTCGTGGAAGGTATCCTGGTGGCGCAGAAGATCTCCGAGACACCGGTGGACGAGAAGGGACTGGCCACCGAGCGCGTCGAACTGACGAGAGTGACGATTCGAGAGGAGCCGGCGCCGACTCCCGAGCCGTTCTCAACCGAGGCTGCCGAGGACCTCGCGCGCTACCGCGCCGTGCTGGAGACCTCGGCCGGGACGATCACCGTGTCGTTCATGCCGGACAAGGCGCCGAACCACGTCCGGAACTTCCTGCGGCTGGCCGAGGCCGGGGTGTACGACGGCATGAGCTTCCACCGGGTGGTGAAGGGCTTCGTGATCCAGTCGGGCCATCTGCCGACGCGCAGGGAGCCCCTCGGCGAGCGCCAGCAATCATTCATCCGACCGCTGAAGGCCGAGTTCAACGATCAGCCCCACGACGCCGGCACGCTGTCGATGGCGCGCACCGACGATCCCGACAGCGCGACCTCGTCGTTCTTCCTCGTGACGGCCCGGGCACCGGCGCTCGACGGCAAGTACACGGTGTTCGGCAGGGTGGAGAGCGGGCTCGACGTCGTCCAGAAGATCGAGAGTGTGGCCGTGAGCGGCGAGACGCCGATCGACCGCGTGGAGCTGATCCGGGTGACGGTGGAGAAACGATAGCGTCGGGAAGCGGGAGCGGGGAGCGGGGATCCGTCAGGTGCGCTTGACCAGCGCGGCGCCGGCGCGCGCAAAGCGGCCCACGTCGGCGGCGGTGACCTCCGCCATGCGCGCCAGCGAGACGCGCCTGGGCAGGAGCAGCACCCAGGGCCGTTTTTGGTCCGAGAGGGCCGACTGCGCGTCGCGCACCTGGGTCGACAGCGCGTCGCTCCAGCCGCTCAGCAGCAGGCGGACCCCTTCGGCCGGATCGGCAGCCATCACGATGAATCCCGGCGGCGTGCCCGACTCGATGCGTTTCATCGCACCGGCGTCGACCTGGGACCCGGCCTCGGTCCCGAAGTAGACATCGACGGCCTGGTCGAAGGCGAATCCCGCCGCCTTGCGGGCCATCCGCGCCACCAGACCGCCGCCACCTGGCGCAACAGCGAACGCGGGCGGCTCGCCGCCGCGAGGGACGCCAATGAACAGCACCGGGCTGGCCGGCCCTCGCAACGTGTCGGCCCACCAGACGAAGCGGTGCGTCCGCGCGTGCGTCGTGCCCTTCCGGTGCCGGCCACGCCGGTACTCCGCCGTCCACGCGATCGCGTCGGTGACGCCGCGCCATCGCCACAGGCGAAAGATGCCGTCGTCAGCCGCCTCGAACTGCCAGCCCCGTGCGCGTGCCTCGGACCGCATCGCCTCCTCGCGCCGTTCCCGCGCCGCCCGTTCCAGACGGACAACGGCGGCGGCGCCAACCAGGGCGAGGAGGAAGAACGAGATGACGACAGCCAGCTCGAACGACACGACCCGGCGCTACTTCGAGGAGGCGAGCGCCATGACGATGTCGTACTGGTACCGGACGAAGCGGTGCAGCTCGGCCTCGAGGATGCGCTCCTGGTCGCTGTGCGCGCCGAAGCCCTTGGGGCCGTCCTCGGAGTCGATGGCCGGGCCGATGCCGTAGCACTGGATGCCCTTCGAGCGGATCTGCGCCATGTCGCTCGCGCCCGTGCTCATCGTCGGCAGCACGTCCACCCCGTAGTGCTGCTTCACCTGCTGCTCGATGACGGCGAAGGCCTCGGTCGTGAGCGACGAGGCGCCCGCGGGCCGATAGCGATCACGCGCCCATCGCACCTCGACGTTCGGATCGTTGATGACCTCGCGCAGTTCCTCGAGAAACGTCGACTGGTCCTCGTCCGGATGCAGCCGCACGTCGATGGTGGCTTTCGCTTCCGACGGAATCACGTTGTACCGGTATCCGCCTCCGACAATGGTCGGAACGAGGGACGTGTGGGTCATGGACCAGTGCTGCGGCTCGTTCTCGAGCATCCAGTCGGCCGCCGGGCCCGACACCTTCGGATCCGGGCTCAGCAGGTCGCGGTAGCGCTGCGCCTGCTCGGGCGGCGACATGGCCGCCAGCTTTCGGAAGTACGTGCCGGTCGTCTCGTTGATACGCAGCGGCGGCGTCCATGTGGCTACCTTGCCCACGGCCGCCGACAGACGCGTGACGGCGTTGTTGCGCGAGGGGACCGATCCGTGGCCGGCGGGCCCGCGGGCGATGATCTCCACGGCGCGCGGCTCCTTCTCGGTGGTGCCGACGTTGGCGCGGCGCACCTGGCCGCCGGTGCGGACGATGCCGCCGCCTTCCGCGAGGCAGAACTCGGCGTTGATGGCGTCGAGATGGTTGTCGATCATGAACTGCGCCCCGACCTCCGGTGCGCCCTCCTCCCCGGACTCGGCCAGGAAGATCACGTCGCGGTCGAGCGGGGTGTTGTTCCGCTTCAGCGTCAGGACCAGCATCAGGCCGGCGACGAGGTTGTCCTTGTCGTCCACCGCCCCTCGGCCGTAGACATAGCCGCCGTCACGGTGCGCCGAGAACGGCGGGAACGTCCACTTCTTCGGATCCACCGTCACCACATCGGTATGGCCCATCACCAGCAGCGGCCGCTTCTTCCCGTTGCCCTTGATCCGCGCCACGAGGTTCGGGCGCTGAGGATCCTTGGCGAAGACCTGGACGGGTATGCCTTCCTTCTCGAGGACCTGCTTCAGGTACTCGACCGCGCGAATCTCGTTGCCGGGCGGGCTGCTCGTGTCGAGCCTGAGCAGCGCCTGGAAGTGCTGCAGGGTTTCGGCTTCGAAGGCGGCTCCCGACGGCCCCTGGGCATTCGGGGAAGCCGCGGTCAGGACAAGGGCCAGCGTGGCTGCCAGCAGTGACGTACGCATGCGCAGAAGGTACCACGAGCGGGTGCGGGCAGGTGCGGGCGGCTGCGGGCAGGTGCGGGCGGGTGCGACCGGGTGCGGGCGGGTGCGGACGGGTGCGGACGGGTGCGGGCGGGGGCGTCGACAGGAGTCAGTCGAAGGGGAGGCGGCCCTCCGGCTCGGTGACAGCTGCGCGGGTTTCAGGGGTGTCGGACAGGTTATGCACACTCACGCCCAGCAGCCGGACCGGGCGGCGCCCGGCCTCAGTACGGTCGATCAGGGCGAGCGCGCGCGTGGCGATCTCGTCGGCATCGCGCGTGGCCAAGCGAAGGCTGTGGCTGCGGGTCACGGTGGTGAAGTCGCTGTAGCGCACCTTCAGGACGACCGTGCGGGCGTAGAGGAGCCTGCGGTGCAGCCAGGCGGCCGCGTCGCGCGCCATCTCGTCCACCTCCCGGCGGATGTCGGCCATGGCCGTCATATCTTGCGCGTAGGTGCATTCCGATCCGGAGGACTTCGACGGACGATTGGGCTCCACGGGCCGCTCGTCCCGCCCGTGGGCCAGGTCGATGAGCCAGTCGGCCAGGCTGCCGACGACGGCGCGCAGATCGTCGTGCGGGCGGGTGCGGACGTCGGCCAGCGTCTCGATGCCGTGCGCGCGCAGGCGCGCGGCCGTCTTCGGGCCCACGCCCCAGAGGGCATCGACCGGCAGGTCGCGGATGAAGGCTTCGATGCGTTCGGGGGCGATGACGGTGAGGCCGTCCGGTTTCTTCCACCCCGATGCGATCTTCGCGAGGAACTTGTTGGGTGCGACACCGGCTGAGGCGGTCAGGCCGGTGGTCGCCTGGATCTCGGCCTTGATCCGGCGGGCCACCTTCACCGCCAGCGGCTCCCTCCAGGCGTTCGCGGTGACGTCCAGGTACGCCTCGTCCAGCGAAAGGGGCTCAACCAGCGGCGTCACGGAGCGGAAGATGTCGAACACCTGCTGCGACACCGATCGGTATTTCTGGAAGTCCGGCCGGACGATGATGAGGCCGGGGCAGAGGCGCACGGCGCGCGACATGGGAATGGCGGAGCGGACGCCGAACCGGCGCGCCTCGTAGCTGGCGGCCGCCACGACGCCCCGTCCCGCCGGGTCGCCGCCCACCGCGACAGGTCGCCCGCGGAGCGCAGGGTTGTCGCGCTGCTCGACCGACGCGTAGAAGGCGTCCATGTCCACGTGCAGGATCTTGCGCATCAGCCGGTGCTGCCGAACCCCCCGCGCGTGGGCGTACCCATCTCCGCCACCTCTTCCCACCGGATGGCAGGCGCGGGCAGCACGATGCCCTGGGCGATACGGTCACCCTTCTTCACCACGACCGGCTGGTCGGTGATGTTGAGCACCTGCACCTTGATCTCGTCGCCGGGGCCGCAGTAATCAGCGTCCACCACGCCAACGCCGTTGGCCACCATCAAGCCGCGCTTGAGGGGGGTGCTGCTGCGCGCGAAGATCCCCAGGAAGTAGCCGTTCGGCACGGCGATCACCAGTCCCGTCCCCACGAGGCGAATGCCGCGCGCGGGGATCTCCACGTCCTCGGCGGCCGCGAGGTCGAATCCCGCAGCGCCGCCAGTGGCCGGTGCGGGCAGGCCAATCGACGGGTCCAGGCGTTGGATGCGGAGGAGCATGGGAAGATAGTACACAGGGCAGGGTGCAGGGTGCACCGTGCAGGGGTGCACCGTGCAGGGGTGCACGGAGCAGGGGTGCACGGTGCAC
>JBFWQE010000062.1:0-29001 GCA_050249615.1 Vicinamibacterales bacterium | reverse complement strand
GACTGTGTAAGAACGATACAATCCACACGGTTTTTGACACTCTGGCGGTCAGTCGAGCAAACGGCTTGCCACGAGAGGGATCCCGAGCAGGAGCACGAGGCCGGCCCCGGCGAGCAGCCAGGACCATGTCCAGAGCCGGGGCCGGTACTCGAAGCGGACGGTCCACGAACCGGCGGCGGGGATGACGACGGCCTTGAAGGCGTGATTGACGCGGAGGTACGGCACGGCGGTTCCGTTGAGCGTGGCGCGGAAGTCTTCGGCCATGAATGCCTCGGACAGCACCGCCAGGCCGGGGCCTGCGGCCTCGATGCGGAACGTCGTGGTGTTGGGGGTGAGCAGGTAGTCGCGAGCGACGGTGACCGTGGGCACCGGCGCGCGCAGGTGTGCTACTGCCGAGACGGCGACCTCATCCGCCGCGTCGACCGACGCAAACGGGCCGCTGGAGCTCGAGAGGCGCCGCGCGAGGTCTCCCACGCTGGCATGGCGCTCGACCCCGTCCACCATGAAGGCTCGTGGCCAGGCAGACGGCCGCTCGATGACCCGCACGAGATCGGGGGAGGTGAGCGGCAGCGTCCCGGCGCCCGCGGGCACCTGGTCGGCCCGGGCCACGAGGAAGCGCACGTTCAGCACGTCGAGGAACCCGCGCGCCGCGTCGATGGAATGCGGCCGCAGCATCGTTCGCCACATCCATGTCGTGCGCTCGATCCCGGCCGCGTCGGAGAGGTCCTCCAGGGCCTCGAGCCGCAGCGCATCCGGTCCCCCGATGCCTTCGAGGCCCCAGTAGGCCTGCGTGCCGGGGAACAGCACCGATTCAATCGGCGCCACGCGGAACGGTTCGCGTGCGCGTGCCTGCATCACCTGCAGTGCCGGCGAAGGCTCGGCGAGTTCCGCCCGATGTTTCGGCTGAATCAGCAGCGCATCGGCTGCCGCGACGCCGGTTTCCAGCTGGAGCCCGCCCGCGAAGACGGCCGCGAACAGGGATACGACCGCCGCCGCGGCGGTCGACGGCGCCGGTCCGGACGAGGTCAAGATCACGCACAGCGTCGCCGCGGCTCCGACGACCGTGAGCAGCGCCAGGAGCGAGGCGAGATCCACCCCGACGCCGGGGATGAGGGCGGCCAGCGCCAGCGTGGCGCCGGCGACGGCGATCGACGGCCTCACGACGGCTCCATCCCGCACAGCCGCAGTGAGGCTGGCGAGGCCCACGCCCCCCACCACGAGCAGCGGCGCGATGGTGGCCGCGAGGAACGTGTTGTCCACGTGATGGATGTTGCCGACGAGCGGGAGGGGCTCGAGCCACGACGCGGGCACGAGGCCGAAAGCGAGCCCGGCCAGGACGACCGTCCCTGCGAGCGCGCCGACGCCAACGCGCGAGCTCGCCAGCCGCCCGGGAAAGAGGAGCGCGCTCAGGCCGGCCATCACGACCAGCGGGTGCGCTCCCGTCTGCGGCGTGCCCGGAGCCGCACCGCCCAGGACGTACGAGACGAGGTCGACCCGGTCGGCGAACTGCACCGCCGGACGGTCGTAGAGCGTGGCTGTCTGCCCGAGCGTCACGAGGAACACGAGCCAGTGCGGTGCGCTGAGGAGCAGCCCCGCGATGGTGCCGAGAAGCGCGGCGTCCACGCGTCCCAGCCTGCGCGCGAACGGCTCGCGCGCGAGCAGCAGGCCTGCCAGGCCGGCCACGTGCGCGCCCGCGAGGGCCATGATGCCCTCCTTCGGGGTCGTGCCCACGATCTGGAGGCCTGTCGCCACGGCGAGCGCTGCCGCCCAACGCCAGCGGCGTGCCGGGTTCGGGCTCAGGGCCAGACCGGCATAGGCCGCCAGGATCCACGGCGCGTAGACCAGTGAGAAGTACGCCGGATGGTTGAACCGCATCGTGAAGTGCGCTACGAACGGGGCCATCAGCCCCACGAACGCGCCGGCCGCCAGGCTCCCCGTGACGGCCAGCACGGCGATCGCCGAGCCCACGGCGAACACGGCTCGCGCGACCACGAAGCGCGCGTCCATGGCCAGCGAGGGATCGGGGACTGCGAGGGAGAGCAGGTGGAAGGGATCGAGGATGAAGGTCTGCCCCTGTCCCCACAGCGGCAGGCCCGCGAGGTTGTACCGGTTCCACAGGGGGAACTCGCCCGCGGCGAGTGCGTCCCGCTGGGTCGCGCTGTAGGGGAGGATCGCCCACATCATGGCGCCGACATCGGTGCCGCGCGCGTTCTCGACCTCGATGTCACGCGCGCCGTAGGCGAACGGCGGCTGGTCGTAGAGGAGCCACGCCGGGCCGTTGGCAGGGGATACCAGGCTGCGGCCAAGGAAGAGGGGATAGGTGGCCGCCACGGCGCCCAGCATCCCGGCGCAGACCACGGCCTGCCACGGCCGTTGGCCGGCCCATGCCGCCGCGCGGCTGGTCGCGGCCGCGAGGACCGTGAGGCGATCCGCGAACGCGGCCAGCACGATCACGGCCAGCGCTATGGCGAGTGAGGCGGCCGCGAGCGCCGCGAGGTTGGCGCGTGCCGGCAACAGCAGCAACGGCGCGCCCGGAGCGAGCACGACCTGGGGGTCGGTGGCGTCCGGGGGAGTCGTGACGGTGAAGCCACCGCCCGTCGTGGGCGCCACGGTCGCCTGCACGGTGGACTGGATGGCATCGGCCGTCAGCGTGGCCACCGTCTCGCCGCGGCCGTCCACCAGTCGCAGCCCCTCGAACCCGTAGCGGCCAGGCCCGGTGTTCGGATCGACGCGCAACAGGCGATAACGGCCAAAGGGCAGGGGCAGGCGATAGGTGTGCGGAGCCGGAGTGGCCGCGATCGGCGCGGTGACCGATTCCGCCTCGCTGATGCCGGCGCCGCGGTCGTAGAACACCTGCAGCGTGCCGTTCGCCGACGCCGTGAGGTCGATCTCGAGCGCGCCCGGCGGCGCATCGTCGAGCGTGTGCGCGACCGAGACGATGGCGTAGATGCCTCCGGCGAGCAGGCCGAGGATGAGGCGTGGGATCCACTGCGTGAGCCGCCCGTGAGGCACGCGCGGGATTGTATCGTGTGTGTGCACCGCGTACCCCGCTTCATCAGGGGCCGCCTGCTACACTGGTGCGTCGCATGTCCCTGCCCGCGCCGTCCCCAGAGCAGCCGCGGCTTGCCGCCTGCCCGCTGTGCGGCTACGAACACCTCGTCTACGAGTTCACGCACGACGCCACGCCCATCGTCAGGTGTGATGGTTGCGGGCTGTTGATGCGCAACCCGCAGCCATCCGACGCCCAGCTGGCCGCCATCTACACCGACACCTACTTCCTCGGGACGGCGCCTGCGGGCCAGCCAGCGGCGGCCGACGGCTTCGAGCGGGAGGTTCACGACCTCAAGCGCGCGACGGCCGCCGGGTACCTGGACCGCATCGAGGCCTACCGCGGATGGACGGCCGAGACGCGACGGGGGAAGAAGCTGCTCGAGATCGGCAGCGGCCTGGGCAACATGCTGATCGAAGCACGCTCGCGCGGGTACGAGGTCACGGGCGTGGAGTATGCGCGAGCCTCGGTGGCGCGCGCCAACGCCCGGCTGGGCGAGGAGCGCGTGGTTGAGGGCACCGTGGAATCCGCGCCGCTGCCCAACCAGGCCTTCGACGTCTGCGTCTTCGCGGACGTCATCGAGCACACGCGCGATCCGCTCGCCACGGTGGTGCGCGCGTGGGAGTTACTGGCGCCCGGAGGCACGCTCTTCGTCGCGGTCCCATCGCTCGACAGCTGGTCGGCGCGGCTCATGCGGCAGGGGTGGATGGAGTTCAAGACCGAGCACCTGTTCTACTTCGACAGCCGCACGCTCGAGTCGCTGCTCGTCCGCGCGGGATTCGGCCAGGTGCGCGTCGACCGGGGACGCAAGACGCTCAGCCCCGGGTACGTCATCGCCCATTTCGAGCGGTTCCCGGTGCCCGTCATTTCGCCCCTGGGCCGGCTGGCCCGGGCCGTGGTGCCCGGCGCCCTGCTCCGCCAGCGCCTGGCCGTGGTGGCCAGCGGCATCGACGTGCTGGCCCGGAAGCTGGAGGCTGGCCCCCTGGACCGGCGGTGTCCCACGCTCTCGGTGGTGATGCCCGTGTTCAACGAGCGCGCGACGTTCGCGGAGGTTGCCTCGCAACTGCTGGACAGGACGATGCCCGGCCTGGACCTCGAGCTGGTGATCGTCGAGAGCAACTCCACCGACGGCACGCGCGACGAGGTGCGCCGCTTCGAGGGCCGTCCGCGCGTGACGGTCATCTACGAGGACCGGCCGCGCGGCAAGGGCCACGCCGTTCGGGCCGGCCTCAAGGTGGCGACCGGGGACTTCATCCTCATCCAGGACGCGGACCTCGAGTACGACCTGAACGACTACGAGATCCTCCTCGAGCCGCTCCGTGCGTTCCGGAACGCGTTCGTCCTGGGGGCCCGCCACGGCATGGACGGCAAGACGTGGAAGATGCGGCACTTCAGCGACCAGGTGCTGGTCAGCACGGTGATGAACGTCGGCCACGCGTTCTTCACGCTGCTCTTCAACCTCGTCTACGGCACGCGCCTGCGGGATCCGTTCACGATGTTCAAGGTGTTCCGGCGCGATTGCCTGTACGGCCTGACGTTCGAGTCGAACCGCTTCGACTTCGACTGGGAGCTGGTCGCCAAGCTCGTGCGGGCCGGCTACGTGCCAATCGAGATCCCCGTGAACTACTCATCGCGATCGTTCAAGGAAGGCAAGAAAGTCAGCTTCTGGCGTGACCCGTTCACGTACTTCCGTGCCTGCTTCAAGTACCGCTTTGTCCGCCTGGGAAAATAGCCGCGTCCGGACCATCGAGCCGGCGGTGCGGACCGGAGCGCCGGGGCGGCAGTGCGGTACGGAGCGCCGGGGCTTCAGCCCCGGCGAAGATGCGGCACCGTGTAAGGCCCCGGCGGATCAATCTGGCACAGCGCATGCCTTTCCACACCGCCATGCGTCGCCGTCCTCCACGTTTGCCCGGCTTCTCGTACGTCGGCGCCCACGCGTATTTCCTGACCGCGTGCACCTGCCGCAGACATCCCGCGTTCCGCGATCCTGAGGCAGCGGCCTGCGCCAGGGATCAATTGCTGCATCTCGGGCTGGCCGGCGGCTTCGCAGTTCCGGCGTACTGCCTCATGCCGGACCACGCACACCTGCTCCTCGAGGCGCGAGCGGCCTCGGCAGACGCCAGGCGATTCATGGCGCGGTGGCGCCAGCAGACCGGCTTCTGGTGGCGCCGGCGTCATGCATCCCCGCTGTGGCAGGAGGGCTACTGGGACTGGGTGCTCCGGGAAGACGAGGACGTGCTGGGGGTGGCTGCGTACATCGTCCAGAACCCCGTGCGCGCCGGGATCGTCGCGCGCGTCCAGGACTATCCGTGGTTGGGCTCGAGCGAGTATTCCATTGACCAGATCGTGACTGCCATTCAGTTGAAGCCGGGGCGGCGGTGAAGAGGCGGTGCCGCGTCCGCACATGAGTGCTGGGTGTGAGGCGCGATACGGACTGGAGCGCTCCGGACCACGATCGCTCGCCGGGACTGAAGTCCCGGCGCTCCGCACCACGACCGCTCGCCGGGACTGAAGTCCCGGCGCTCCAGACGGCTCACGTGTCGTGCACGAGGCGCGCCACCATCTCGCCAATCGCGAGCGACGAGGTCAGCCCCGGCGAGTCGATGCCCGCCACCTGGATGACGTGCGGGTTCACGGCGTCGCGGCGGATGAGGAAGTCCGCGAAGGGCTCGTCCGGCGGGCACAGCTTCGCGCGGATCCCCGAGCTGCCGGGCTGCAGGTCCGCGAGCGTCACTTCCGGCAGGAGCGCACGCGTCTCCTCGACGAACGCCTCCAGGGGCAGGCGGTCGTCCTCGTAGTCGTCCTTGCCCGACTGGTAGCGAATCGTCGGTCCGAGCAGGACCGTGCCCCACGTGGTCTTGGTCAGGTGCACGCCCAGGCTGTGGCCCGGCGTGTGCGGCACCGGGTAGACCATGCCGCGCACCAGGTGGCGGCTGCCCGGCGCCAGCTCCGCGTATTCCCCGCGCGCGGGATAGATGGTGAACGCCTCGCCGCCCAGCATCCGGCTCACCTCGTCGGCATAGAGGCCGGCGGCGTTCACGACCGTCGCGGCGTGGATGGACTCGTGCGGCGTCATCACCTCGACGCGGTCTCCCGCCATCCTCGCGCCCGTCAGCGGTGCGGCGCGCAGGAGGGCCACACCCTCGGCCTCGGCCAGCCGCGCCAGGACGCGCACGTAGGTCTCGGGCTCGATGCGCCCGGTGGTCGGCGACCAGAGGGCCGCCACGCCCGACACGTGCGGCTCCCGGGCGCGCAGAAAGGCCTGGTCCACCATCTCGACGGGGACGCCGTTGGCCGCGGCGCGAGCCGCCAGCGCCTCGAGGGCGGGGATCTCGGCGGCCGATGCGGCGACAATCAGCTTGCCGCAGCGATCGTGCGGGATGGAGTGACGTGCGGCGAAGTCGATGAGCCGCTCGCGGCCCTCCACGCAGAGCGTCGCCTTGAGCGTCCCGGTGGGGTAGTAGATGCCGGCGTGGATGACGCCGCTGTTCCGCGTGCTGGTCTCGTGGCCCAGCCGCGGGTGCTGCTCGAGCAGGCACACCGTCGTCCCCCGGACGGCCATCGCCAGCGCGCTGGCCAGTCCCGTGACGCCGCCACCGATGACGGCCACGTCGATTTCGGTCATTGGCCGCTATTCTGACCGGTTGGAGGCGGCCTCGACAAACTCGCCGCGGGCGGATCCCGGCGGAGCCAACAGGCCGGGCCTGGCCAAATTGCACCGAAGAGGTAGTCCGAGTACGATGAGAGGTTCGTGACGGTTCCTCTCCTCGACCTGCAGGCGCAGTACCAGCCCCTCCGCCAGCCGCTGCTCGACGCGCTCACCCGCGTCGCGGACAGCCAGCGCTTCATCGGCGGCCCCGAAGTCGACGCATTCGAGCGCGAGGTGGCGGCGGTGGTGGACGTGCGGCACGCCATCGGCGTGTCGTCGGGCACCGACGCGCTGCTGGCCGCGTTGATGGCGCTCGACATCGGTCCGGGTGACGAGGTCGTGACGAGCACCTTCTCGTTCTTCGCGACGGCCGGCTGCATCGCGCGGGTCGGCGCAAGACCCGTGCTCGTGGACATCGACCCCGACTCGTTCAACATCGACGTCGTGGCGGCCGCCCGCGCCTGTACCGCGAAGACGAAGGCGCTCCTGCCCGTGCACCTGTTCGGCCAGTCGGCGGACATGAGCGCGGTGCTGGCGCTCGCCGACGAGTTCCACCTGAAGGTCATCGAGGACGCCGCCCAGGCCATCGGCGCCACCGACCACGGCGGGCATGCGGGCGCCATCGGCAACCTGGGGTGCTTCTCGTTCTTTCCCAGCAAGAACCTCGGCGGGTTCGGCGACGGCGGCCTCGTCACCACCAACGACGATCGCCTGGCGCACAAGGTGCGCCTGCTCCGCAATCACGGCATGGAGCCGAAGTACTTCCACAAGCTGGTCGGCGGCAACTTCCGGCTCGACGCCATCCAGGCGGCGGTGCTGAGGGTGAAGCTGCCGCACCTGGCGCGCTGGACGGAGGCGCGTCGCGCCAATGCGGCACGCTACCGGCAGATGTTCCACGACGCCGGGCTCGCCGGCACCGTCCACCTGCCGTTGGAGCGCCAGGATCGGTATCACATCTACAACCAGTTCGTCATTCGCGTCCCGGATCGGGACGGGCTGAAGGCGCACCTCGATGCCGCCGGGGTCGGCACGGAGATCTACTACCCCGTGCCCTTCCACCGGCAGGAGTGCTTTGCCGGCCTCGGCTACCGGCCGGGCGACTTCCCGCACGCCGAGAAGGCGGCGGCGGAGGTGCTCGCGCTGCCGATCTACCCGGAGCTGACCGCGGATCAACAGCAGTACGTGGTCGATCAGATCGCGGCCTACTATCGCCCGCGTACCTGAGCGCCGATAACCGGTCGACAGCCCCGGACCTCTCGAGACCCCAAGACCCAAGACCCAGGACCATATGGATCTCAAGAATCGCCTCGAAGCGAAACAAGCCGTGGCCGGCATCATCGGCCTGGGGTACGTGGGCCTGCCACTGGCCGTCGAACTGGCGCGCAACGGCGTGAAGACCATCGGCTTCGACGTGGATGTCCGCAAGGTCAGCGAGCTCGCCGACGGCCGCAGCTACATTCCCGACGTGCCGTCCGAGCACGTGGCGGAGGCGGTGAACGCCGGGATGCTCATCCCGACCACCGACCCCGCCTCGCTGGCCGAGGCCGACGTCATCGATATCTGCGTTCCGACGCCACTGCGCAAGACCAAGGACCCGGACCTGTCGTACGTTGTCAAGGCCGTCGAGACGACGGCGGCGGTGCTGAGGAAGGGCCAGCTCGTCATCCTCGAGTCCACCACCTACCCGGGCACGACCGACGAAGTGGTGAAGCCGGCGCTCGAGGCCAAGGGCCTCAAGGCGGGCCGGGACTTCTACCTGGCGTTCTCGCCCGAGCGCGTGGACCCGGGGAACCCCACCTACCACACGAAGAACATCCCGAAGGTCGTGGGCGGCATGGACGAGGCGAGCACCGCCATCGCCAGCGCGTTCTACCGGCAGGTGGTGGACACCGTGGTGCCGGTCAGCTCCACGCGCGCTGCGGAGATGGTGAAGCTGCTGGAGAACACCTTCCGCGCCGTGAACATCGGCATGGCCAACGAGCTGGCGCTGATGTGCCACCGCATGGGCATCGACGTCTGGGAGGTCATCGACGCCGCCAAGACGAAGCCGTTCGGCTTCATGCCCTTCTACCCGGGGCCGGGCCTTGGCGGCCACTGCATCCCGATCGACCCGTTCTACCTGTCGTGGAAGGCGAAGCAGTTCAACTTCGAGGCGCGTTTCATCGAGCTGGCCGGCCAGGTGAACGGCTCCATGCCCGAGCACGTGGTGACGCGCGTGGCCGAGGCTCTCAACGCGCACCGGAAGCCGCTCAACGGCTCGAAGATCCACGTCCTGGGCGTGGCCTACAAGCGCGACATCGACGACGTGCGCGAGTCGCCCGCGCTGGACGTGATCGAGCTGCTCGCGCGCCGCGGCGCGTCGGTCACGTATTCGGATCCCTACGTCCCGGAGATCGATCACGGGCCGCACCAGATGAGAGCGGTCTCGCTCGACGACGCCATCGCGAGCGGCGCCGACTGCGCGGTCATCGTCACCGACCACAAGGCGTTCGACTACCCGCGGATCGTGTCGTCGTTCCCGGTGATCGTGGACACGCGCAACGCGCTGAAGGGGATGAAGAGCGAGAAGGTATTCGGGCTGTAAGTGCACGCTCCTCCCGCCAAGCTGCCGACGCGCGCGCTGTTCTGGGACATCGACGGCACGCTGCTCGTCACCGGCCGTGCGGGGATGATTGCGTGGGAGCGCGCGTTTGCCGCGGTCACCGGCGGCCGCGCCTTTCCCACGGTGCGCCCCGACGGGCTCACGGACCATCAGATTGCCGCATGGCTGCTCGGCAACCCCTCGCCGTACGAGACGCCGGACCCGGAGGAACAGCAGGCGGTCGCCGGCCTCGTCGCTCGCTACGAAGGCGAGCTCGCCGGGGCCCTGCCGCTGAGGCAGGGACGCGTGCTCGACAACGTGCGTCCCGTGCTCGAGTGGGTGAGGGATGGGCGACCGGATCTGCTCTCGTGGCTGGTCACGGGCAACACCCTGGCCGGGGGCACGGCCAAGCTGCGGCATTACGGTCTCAGCGAGTTCTTCCGCGCTCGAGCACCAATCGCCGGAGGCGATGCGGCCGTCCACCCGCTGCTGGGCTCGTTCTCGAACCGCGTCGAGCCCCGTTCCAACATCGTCAGGCGCGCGCTGGAGTTGGCCCAGGTGCACCTGCCGGGCCTGCGCGCCAGCGAGGCCCTCGTGATTGGCGATACGCCCCACGACATCGAGGGCGCGCACGCGATCGGCGTGCCCGTGCTCGCCGTGGCTACCAACACGCACTCACTCGACGAACTGGCCGCGCTCCGTCCCTGGGACGCGGTGGCGGTGCTGCCCGACGCGGATGAGTTCCGCAGCCTCCTGGGACGCAGATGACACGCAGATAACGCAGATAGCGCAGATAGCGCGGATTTCAAGGCCCATGGGCCAAGACCCAAGCCCCAGGCCCCAAGCCCCAGGCCCCAAGGCCCAAGCCCCAAGCCCCAAGCCCCCCCAGGACCTCAAGATCGTGCCCGTGCCACCTCTGCGACCATCGTGGCCAGCGTCACCGCGATGGCGGGGTCCTGGACGGGATAACCGAACACCAGGGCGATGCCGAGGCCGGACACCATCACGCGCACCAGCAGCGTATCGCTCGATGACAGCGGGGCGAACAGGGCGCGCAGCGTGAGCGCCGTGAGCCACAGGACCGGCAGCAGGCCCAGGACGCCTTGCTCGGCCAGCGTGTGGCGCCAGAAGTTCTGGGCGTTGTCGGGAGGAATCGCGCGGCCCGTCAGGCGCTGGTGGTATGACGTCGAGAGGCCCGTGAATCGCCCGATGCCCACTCCCGTGATCGGATGCTCGCGGATGGCCTGGACCGCCGCCAGGCCGTAGCCGTCCCGCCGCCACAGCATTTCGTACGCGACGGTCCAGGGCGAGCCCTCCGGGGTGAACGCCACCAGGCGGCCCAGCGGCGTGCCCGGCGCGACGCGCGGCGCCACCATCGTCATCAGCGCGAGGCCCAGGGCGCCGGCGATGACGACGGCCGCCACGATGGTGCGCAGCGAGATCCCGCGCCGGGCGCCCCAGGTGAACACCAGGCCCGCGGCGCCCATCGCCATCAGGATGATGGTCGTGCGGGCGCCCGAGACCCATGCCGCGCCCCAGAGCAGTGCCGCGAGCACGGTCGCCGCCACCGTGCCCCGGGCGCGGCTGCCGGTGAGCGTCCACGCCAGCGGCGCCCACAGGGCCGTGGCCACTCCCATCGGGTTGGCGTCGCCCATCAGCCCCACGGCCCGCCGCAGGGCGGCCCACGGCTCGCCGCTCAGCCACGACAGGTCGAAGACCCGCTGGTAGATCGCCGCCGCGGCCGTGACGGCCGCCCCGGCCGCCAGGGCCCTGGCCCATCGTGGCTGGCTCCACGCCTGGACGTGCCCGCCGGCGCGGTCGCCCGGCGCTGCCAGCAACCGGTCCATCCACAGCGCCAGGGCCATCTGCAGCAGTGCCGTCGTGACGATGGGGCCGCCGGCCTGCGAGGTGGGCAGCGCGTAGTTCACCTCGCTCGCGAAGACGAACGGCCACGTGACGGCGACGCCGGTGGCCCACCACGCCAGGGGGATGCGCCATCCTCCCACCGCGCGCCACTCGCTCCGTGATGACCCGCCGAGGGCAAGCCCGGCGAACGCCGCGAGCCAGAAGGGCATCGAGGCCACACCAGGCCCCGCGACGATCCGTGCCACTCCGTATGCGATGTACGCGAAGAAAAGGACGATGGTCGCGGTGGCGGCAAAGCGCCAGCGCGCCGCGAGCGCCGTGCCAACGAAGATGGCGAGGAGGCTCCCAAGCAGGAACGGCTGCGCTGCCAGCGGCCAAAGGCCCGCGGCTACCGCGAGCAGCATCGACCCCATCACGACCGCACGCGTGACGCCGCTCGGGTTCACCGGGCTCTCCGTGGTCATCGGCGGCCCTGCATCACGCGCCGCCGCGCTTCATGCGCGTCTCTGTCGAGATTCATCGGCCCACCTGCGGCCCAGTGCCCTCTGTGTCATCTGCCCATCTGCGGCCGTGAGCTGCGTCATACGGCCCTGTGTTAATCGGCGCCATCGGCGTTCATCGGCCCTGTGTTGATCTGCGCCATCGGCGTTCATCTGCGGCCCTGCTGATCTCTGCGCCATCTGCGCCCATCTGCGGCCCCGCTGATCTCTGCGCCATCTGCGCCCATCTGCGGCCCCGTGTGATCTGCGCCATCTGCGGCCCCGCCCGATCGGCGTTGGTCGGCGTCCGCGTTCAGCGTCTGAACGCCACCACCGCGTAATCGAGCGGCGCGTAGAGCTGCGTGTTCAGCCGCTCCACGTTGCGGTCGAACGCGTCGGCCAGGCCGATGAGGCCTCGTCCCTCGGCGCCGGTCGTGGCGAGGTTCACGTCCCGCACGCTGGGTGGCGACGGCAGCAGCTTCTCGCTCTCGGGCAGCGGCGCCTTGAGCCGGATCTCCGCGTCGAGGAAGCCGGACGCTGTCACCACGAACTTCAGCGTCTCGGGATGGATGGGGCGCACGTGCGTGAGATCGCGGATGTAGCTCGTGAAGAACGCCGACCACGACGCGACGTTGATCGTCTCGAGCGCGATGGGCGAATCCGGCCGCAGCACGCGGAACGCCTCGTCGAGAACGGCCAGCAGGTAGTCGGGCTCGAGGTGCTCGACCACCTGTGCCGCGATGAGGCCGCCGAGCTCGCCGTCGCCCAGGCCGCGCAGGTAGCCCAGCGCGTCGGCTTCCTTCACGTCCAGGCCCGAGGCCACGCACAGCGCCACCATCTCGTGGTTCACGTCGATGCCGCGCGCGCGAATGCCGCGCTCGGCCAGCAGCTGCAGGAACTCGCCGCGCCCGCAGCCCACGTCCAGCACGTCCTGCCGCCCGGCGAACAGCCGGACGTAGTCCTCCTGCCGATCGCGGATGAGCGCGCGATCGCCGCGGAAGAGATCCTCGAAGGCGACGTACTTGTGGCTGGACAGCGGGTCGGAGGAGAGGGTCGTCGAGGGCGCGGGCGGGTGCGGGCGGGTGCTGACGTGTGCGGGCGGGTGCGGGCCGGTGCCGGAGGGGGCGAGCGGGCCAGCCAGCTCGCGCTTCAGCGCCTGCACCGTCATCTGCATCGTGGCCAGCGAGGTGCGCAACCCCTCGTACCGCTCCCACCGCTTCAACATGTCGTCCGACACGCCGCTCAGGGCGGCGGCCAGGCCGCGGACCGTGTGCGCGAGCTGGTCGTGGGCCTCGGCCACGTCCTCGGTGATGCGCGTGGCGAGCCCGTGGAACTCGTAATCCTTCGTGTCCACGTAGGGCGTCAGCTGCTGGAGGAACACGATGAGGCGCGACTCGAAACGGAGGACGAGGTCGACGTGCTGGCGCAGCAGATCCAGCGTGGCGCCGAGCACCTCCGGGACGGCGCGCTGCTGCGCGGCGTTGCGGTTGAGGTGATCGACGAGGGCCGAGTTGAAGGCCTGCTGCTGGTCGAGCGCGGGCCGGACGAGCGAGAGCACGACGTTCGCGATGCGCCCGCGCCAGCCGCCCGGCGTCGGTGGCACCGCGCGCGTGATGTCCCAGCGTTCGTTGAGCGGCGGCAGCTGCGCCTCGTCCGGCAACGGCGGCCGCGCCGGCAGATCCGGCAGCGCCTGGATGGCGGCGTCGAGCGCGGTGAGCGCCTCGTTGTATCGGCGGTCCGCGTCGTGGCGTGCCTGCTTGAGGCGGGCGAGGTCGGGCTCGGAGACGGTGCGGACGACCTTCACCGCCCGACGACCCCCTCGAGCGGGCTGCTCGCGGTCGCGTACATCTTCCGCGGGATGCGGCCGGCCAGGTACGCCAGCCGTCCGGCCTCGACGGCCAGCTTCATCGCACGCGCCATGGCCACCGGATCCTTCGCGCCCGCGATGGCGGTGTTCATCAGCACCCCGTCGGCCCCCAGTTCCATGGCGACGGCGGCGTCCGAGGCGGTCCCTACCCCGGCATCAACGATGACCGGCACCGTCGACTGCTCGCGGATGATCCGGATGTTGTTCGGGTTCTGGATGCCGAGGCCCGAGCCGATGGGCGCGCCGAGCGGCATCACCGCCGCGGCGCCCGCGTCCTCGAGCTTGCGGCACACCACCGGATCGTCGTTCGTGTAGGGCAGGACGACGAAGCCGTCCTTCACCAGCACGCGCGTGGCCTCGACAAGGGCCGCGGTGTCCGGGAAGAGCGTCTGCGCGTCGCCGATGACCTCGAGCTTCACCCAGTTCGACATGCCTGCCTCGCGGCCGAGCCGCGCCGTCCGGATGGCCTCCTCCGCCGTGTAGCAGGCGGCGGTGTTGGGCAGCAGGAAGATCGTCGACGTGTCGATGTAGTCGAGCAGCGATTCGGTCTTGCGCGTGATGTCCACGCGGCGCACCGCCACGGTGACCATCTCGGCGCCCGACGCCTCGTGCGCGTCGCGCATCACCTGGTGCGACGGGTACTTCCCGGTGCCGACGATGAGGCGGGATTGAAACGTGCGGCCGGCAATCACGAACGGGTCGGACATAAGGGGATTGTATCCGGGTGCGGGCGGGTGCCGACAGGCGCCGGCCGGTGTCGACAGGTGCGAACTACCCGCCCCCGACGAAGTTCACGATCTCGATCACGTCGTCTGGCTGCACCGGCGTGTCCCCGTAGCGGGCGCGCTTGACGACCGCTTCGTTGACTTCCACCGCCACGCGCCGGGCGTCGATGTCCAGGTGGTCCAGGAGCGCGGCGATGGTGAGCGGGCCGGGCAGCTCGCGTGGTTCGCCGTTGAGGGTGACGTGCATGCTCCTCGTAGCGTACCAGACGCGCGCCGGTCCGCCAGTGCGGTGAATTTGAACATGTGTTCCACGGCATATAATTGGCAGGATATGTCCCCGCTCGCCTCCGCCTCCGATCCGCTTGGTGTCCCCGGGTTCACGTTTGCCGACCTGCACGATCCCGGCCGGCTGGCGGACCTCTACCGGGCGTTCACCTCCGAGGTGGCGGCAGCCGAGCCCGAGCTGTGGCGGGAGTGGGAGCAGTACCGCGCGGTGCCCGAGTCGCTGGGGCCCGTCGCGCGTGGCAATCTCGTCGTCCAGATGGCGCCGCACGTCAGCCGCTTCGTCGCGCGGCTGTTCGCCGTGGGGCCGGAAGCCGCGGAGCTGGCGGCCGCCACGCGCGCGTACGACGATCTCTTCCGCTTCAAGAACGACTTCGTGAAGCGGCGGTCGCTGCCGCTGCTGAAGGGCGGCGCGCACGTCACCGCCACCGCGGAGGACCATGCCTTCGTGGAGGCGATCATCGCGGGCGCCAGGACGGGGGCCGAGGAAGCCGTCTCCCGCGTGGGGTGCATGCTGCTCGACCGCGAGGAGGCCGCGCGCGCGTCGGGCGACGAGGCCGCGAAGGCCGCCGTCGCCGCCGATATCGACAAGCTGAAGCGGTGGGCGGCCGCGCACCTGCACCACCCGCGCTACCGCGACTGGGTCGTCTTCCGGTTCCCGGAGGCGATGGACGTGGAGCACCTGGTGCGGATCGTCCGGCCGAATCCGGCCCACCCCGAGATCGTGACGGGCCCGGACGAGAGGCTCCGGCGCCGCGAGGGGTTCGTCCTCACCGACCCGCGCTACACGCCCCGCGAGACGCTGAGCGAGATCCACTACTGCGTCATCTGCCACGAGCGGGACAAGGACAGCTGCTCGAAGGGGATCCGGGACAAGGGGGGCGCCGTCACGCGCAACGCCCTCGGCATCGCGCTGGCCGGGTGCCCGCTCGACGAGAAGATCTCGGAGATGCACGCGGTGCGCAAGCGCGGCGACGCCATCGGCGCGCTGGCCATCGTCACCGTGGACAACCCGATGGTCCCCGGCACCGGCCACCGCATCTGCAACGACTGCATGAAGGCCTGCATCTACCAGAAGCAGGAGCCGGTGAACATCCCGCAGGCGGAGACGGGTGTCCTGACCGACGTGCTGAAGCTGCCGTTCGGCGTGGAGATCTACGGCCTGCTCACGCGGTGGAACCCGCTCAACATCCGGCGCCCGCACGCGCTGCCCTACAACGGGAAGAACGTGCTGGTGGTCGGCCTGGGGCCCGCGGGCTACACGCTCTCGCACTACCTGCTCAACGAGGGCTTCGGCGTCGTGGCCATCGACGGCCTCAAGATCGAGCCGCTGGCCGACGACATCGTCGGCGCGCACGGGCACCCGCCGCGGCCCATCCGCCAGTGGAGCGAGATCTACCACCCGCTGGACGAGCGGGTGCTCGAGGGGTTCGGCGGCGTGTCGGAGTACGGCATCACGGTGCGATGGGACAAGAACTTCCTGACGCTCATCCACCTCACGCTCGCGCGGCGGCGGAAGTTCAGGGTGTACGGCGGGGTGCGCTTCGGCGGGGCGCTCCCCATCGAGGAGGCGTGGCAGCAGGGCATCGACCACGTGGCCATTGCGGCGGGCGCGGGGCGGCCCACCATCATCGACATCAGGAACAACCTGATTCGCGGCATCCGCAAGGCCAGCGACTTCCTGATGGCGCTGCAGCTGACCGGCGCCTTCAAGAAGGACGCGCTGTCGAACCTGCAGGCGCGGCTGCCCGCCGTGGTCATCGGCGGCGGCCTCACCGGCGTGGACACGGCCACCGAGCTGATGGCGTATTACCCGATCCAGGTGGAGAAGACGCTGGCGCGCTACGAGGCGCTCGTGGCGGACCTGGGCGTGCCGCGCGTGCGCGGCATGTACGACGCCGAGGAGCTGGGCATCCTCGACGAGTTCCTGGCGCACGGCCGCGCCGTCCGGGCGGAGCGGGCGCGCGCGAAGGCGGCCGGCGAGGCGCCGGACTTCATCACGCTCATCCGCGGGTGGGGCGGCGTGACGCTCGCCTATCGCAAGCGGCTGCAGGACTCCCCGGCCTACCGCCTGAACCACGAAGAGGTGGCCAAGGCCTTCGAGGAAGGCATCGCGTTCGCGGAGAACATGAGCCCCGTGGAGGCCGTGCCGGACGAGTTCGGCCACGTGCGGGCGATGGTGTTCACGCGACCCGGCCCGGACGGTGACGAGCCGGTCGAGCTGCCGGCGCGCACGGTGCTCGTGGCCGCGGGCACCTCGCCCAACGTCACCTACGAGAAGGAGCATCCCGGCACGTTCGCCCTGGACGCGAAGCAGCGCTTCTTCCAGGGCTACCGCGCGGTGAAGCAGCCGGATGGCGCCTTCGCCCTCGAGCCCGACACGGGCGGCTTCTTCACGTCGCACGACACCGGTGGCCGCTTCGTCACCTACTACGGCGACAACCACCCGCGGTACGCCGGCAACGTGGTGAAGGCCATGGCCTCGGCCAAGGACGGCTACCCGCACGTCGTGGCGCTCTTTGTCGACGAGCTCGCGGCGCTCGACCCCGCCGCGCAGCCCGAGCGCGAGGAGGCCTGGCGCCGCCTCGTCGCGCGATTCGACGAGCAGCTGCTGGCGCGGGTGGAGCGCGTGGTCCGGCTCACGCCCACGATTGTCGAGGTGATCGTGAGGGCGCCGGCCGCCGCGCGGCACTTCCATCCCGGGCAGTTCTACCGCCTGCAGAACTTCGAGCGGCGGAGCCCGCACGTGCACGTGGAGGATCACGTCGCGGCCATGCTGATGGAGGGCATCGCCCTCACCGGCGCGTGGGTGGATCGCGAGCAGGGCCTGCTCTCGCTCATCACCCTCGAGATGGGCGTCTCGAGCCGCCTGTGCGCCTACCTGCAGCCGGGCGAGCCCGTGGTGGTGATGGGGCCGACGGGAACACCTACCGAGATCCCCGAGCGCTCCGCCGTGCTGCTGGCCGGCGGCGGCCTCGGCAACGCCGTGCTCTTCTCGATTGCCAGGGCGCTCAAGGCGCAGGGCAACCGCGTCATCTACTTCGCCGGCTACAGGGACGGCGCGGATCTCTTCAAGCGCGAGGAGATCGAGGCGGCGACCGACCAGGTGATCTGGGCGACCGACGCCGGCCAGGCCATCGCGCCCGCGCGCCCGCAGGACGCGCACTTCCGCGGCAACATCGTGCAGGCGATGATCGCCTACGCGGAAGGGGCGCTGGGTCCGCAGCAGGTGCCGCTGAAGGACGTGACCCGCATCATCGCCATCGGCTCGGACCGCATGATGAACGCCGTCCGGCTCGCGCGGCACGGCGTGCTGCAGCCGTACCTGAACCCCGCCCACGTGGGCATCGGCAGCATCAACTCGCCCATGCAGTGCATGATGAAGGAGGTCTGCGCGCAGTGCCTGCAGCGGCACGTGGACCCCGCCACCGGGCGCGAGGAGTTCATCTTCTCCTGCTACAACCAGGACCAGGAACTGGACCGCGTGGACTTCCAGAACCTCCAGGCCCGCCTGCGGCAGAACAGCGTGCAGGAGAAGCTGTCCAACCTGTGGTTCCAGCATCTACTGGACCAGGCCGAGGCGGGGTTCGCGCACGTGTAGCGGCTGTGACCGACCATTGATGATTGCCGATTGGTGATTGAGCGATTCATTGGGCGATCGAGCGATTGGTCATTGCGCATTGGATTGGGTGATTGGGTGATTGGCGATTGAGGCATTCGGGATGGCGCCGATGGTCGCGTGTCGAACAGTCGACGACGCGCGGTCGGCGCCGGGGCGCGGTGGCCAATGCCCCAATGCCCCAATGCCCCAATGCCCAAATGCCCCAATCACTCAATCCCACAATCGGAATGCCTGAAATGCCCAATCGCCAATCGCCCGATGAATCGCTCAATCGTCAATCGGCAATCGCCAATGGGCAGCAGCCGGCCGGCGTCATAATGGAGGCCGGCTCATGCTACCCCCAGGCACCCGCATAGAGGACCGCTACGAGATACTCGGCCCGCTCGGCTCGGGGGGCATGGGGCAGGTGTATCGCGCGCGCCGCCTGCGCCTCGAAGACGAGGTGGCCATCAAGGTGATGCAGGGCGCCGAGCACGCCCCGCCCGAGTTGCACGAGCGGTTCCTGCGCGAGAGCCGTGCCTGCGCCCAGCTGCGGCATCCCGGCATCGTCGCCATCCTGGACTTCGGCGTGGACGCCCGCAGGCAGCCGTACATGGTGATGGAGCTGCTGAGCGGCCCGAGCCTCGCGGAGGAGATCGCGCTCCAGGCGCCCATGGCTCCGGCCCGCGTCGCCGGCATCGTCTCGCCCGTGGCCGCCGCGCTGCAGCTGGCTCACGACCAGGGCATCACCCACCGGGACCTGAAGCCCGCCAACATCGTGCTCCACCGCTACGACTCGGGCGAGCGCGTCTACAAGGTCATCGACTTCGGCCTGGCCGTGATCAAGTCGGCCAGCGACGCGACGCGCCTGACCGATCCCAATCTCTTCATCGGGACGATGGCCTACGCCGCGCCGGAGCAGATCCGGGGCGAGCCGGTCACCGCGGCCGCCGACATCTACGCCCTCGGCGTGATCACCTACGAGATGCTGACCGGCGTCCGGCCCTTCGACGCCGAGGATCGCATCACGCTGCTCAACCAGGTGCTGACCGTGCGTCCGGTGAAGCCCACCGAACGCGGGACGGACCTGCCGCCCGCGGTGGACGACGTGGTCATGCGCGCGCTCGCGAAAGATCCTGCCGAGCGGTGGCCGCGCGTGGCCGACTTCGCCGCGGCCCTCGAGGCGGCCGCGGGCGTCGGACAGGCGTCGGCGGCGGCCCCGGACACCGGCCTGCTCGCGCGCTACGAGCTGGGCGCGCCCCTCGGGCGGGGGCGACTGGGCAGCCTGGTCCACCGCGGTCTTCACCGCGCGCTTGGCGTGCCCGTGGCCATCCGCGTGCTGAAGCGCGACGAGCAGCCGCACTGGGAAGCGGTCCGCGCCCGGTTCCTGCTCGAGGCGCGCACGCTGCAGGTCGCGCATCCCAGCCTGCTGCAGGTCCGCGACTTCGGCGGGGACGACCGCAGCGTGTTTCTCGTCACCGACCTGGTCGACGGGCCGAGCCTTCGGCAGGCCCTTGCCGCGGACGCGCCGTTTCCGTGGACCCGGACGCGCGGGCTGATGGCGCAGGCACTCGACGCCGTCGCGGCACTCCATCGCCGCGGCGGCTTCATCGCGGGCGTGAACCCGGACATGATCCGCCTGACGTCGGAGGACGGCCGCGAGCGCATCGTGATGTCCACCGCGGGCATCCGCTCGGTGCAGGACGTGCTGAAGACGATGCGCGAGCAGGAGCTGCGCGGGCACGAGGCGAGCGAGCAGGAGCTGCCCTACGTGGCGCCCGAGGTGCTGATGGGCCGTGCCCCGGATGCGCGCGCCGACGTCTTCACGATGGGCGTGCTGGCCTACCAGATGGCCACGGGCGCGTTGCCGTACCGCGCGCCCTCGATGCCCGAGCTGCTCGGGCAGATGCTCCAGGCCGCGCCCGCCGCCCCCGCATCGGTCAACGCGGAGGTTCCGCCCGCGTCCAGCGACGCCATCCTCCGGGCCGTGAGCGGTAGTGCGGCCGCACGGTTCGAGAGCGTGCGTGAATTGGCCGCCGCGCTGCTGTAGTTGCGGCCGTGCTCATTGATGATTGCCAGCCAATCGGCCGATTCATTTCGCGATGAGCGATTGGGCATTGGGCATTCGGATTGGGTGATTGTGTGATTGGGTGATTGGACCATTCCAGGCCAATTGGGGCGCTGTGCCATGTCGACGCCGGGCGCCAGGCACCGGCCGTTCGGCACCGACTGTTCGACACGCCACCCCATCGGCGCCATCCCGAATGCCTCGTTCGTCAATCCCACAATCGCTCAATCCGAATGCCTGAATGCCCAATCGCTCAATCGCCCGGTGAATCGCCCGATCGGCAATTGGCAATCATCAATGAGCGAGCCCGCCCCTGTCGACGCCGCAGGCGTTGACATGGCGGGCAAACTGAACGATGGTGGGCCTGCAGGAATGTCAGAACTCCCGTTCGATGCCCCGCGGCCCGAGCCGCTTCGTGGCGAGACCGTCGTCTTCACCGGCCGCTTGTGGTCACTCGGCCGCCGGGAGGCGGCACAGCTCGTCGAGCGTCTCGGCGGCGCCTGCGACGAGGACGTGACGCTCAGGACCACGATGCTCGTGGTGGGCGCGGAGAGCCATCCCGAGGGGGCGCCGGACCTGGCGTCGGTGGCGCACGATGCGACGGTCAGGAACCAGAAGCTGCGGCGTGCGGCGCAGATCAATGCCGAGCAGCCCGGGCGCGTGCGCGTGATCGGCGAGCGGGAGTTCTGCCGGCACGTGGGCCTGCCCGACGTGCAGGACCTGCGCGCGCAGCACTACGGGCAGAAGGACGTGCTGGCGATGTACCCGTTGCTGCGCGAGGACCACCTGCGGTACCTCGAGAAGTGGGGCTTCATCAAGCCCGCCTTCAGGAACAACGCCGACACGTGGTACGGCTTCGCCGATCTCACCACGCTCCGGCAGCTCCACTCGGCGCTCCAGCAGGGCGGCACGTTCCGCTCGGTCCTGCGCGACATGCAGGCCGCGCGCTCGGGCCAGCTCACGTTCGACTTCCGCATCGAGGCGCACCAGGCCCGCATCGTGGAGCTCGGCCCCCGCCGGCGCATGGCCCAGAGCCAGGACACCGGACCCCAGATGTCGCAGCGGACGCAGATGGAAGCGTGGCTGAGCGACCAGGCGCCGTCCGCCGGCCCGCCCGGCGTCCCGCCCGACCGGCCGCTCAGCTCGGCCGAGCAGGCCTTCCTGATGGGATCACTGCTCGACGACGGGACGCCGCAGCACATGGAGGAGGCGGCGCAGGCCTATCGCCGCGCGCTGGACCAGGACCCGGACCTCGTGGCGGCCCTCATCAACCTGGCCAACATCCGCTACGCGAAGGACGAGCTCGCCGAGGCGCAGGCGCTCTACGAGCGCGCCATCGGCCTGGAGCCGACGTACTTCGAGGCCTACTTCAACCTGGGGAACATCCACCACGACCACGGGCGGTACCTGGATGCCGAGGCGTGCTACCGCGAGGCGCTCGGGTTGAACCCGAACTACGCCGACGCGCACTTCTACCTGGCGGTCACACTCGAGAAGATGGGCCGCTCCGCCGACGCGCGCCCCCACTGGCGCGCCTACCAGCGCCTCGCGCCCCATGGAGAGTGGATAGAGCTGGCCCGCGAGTTCTCCGACTAGCCCACACGTCCGGCGGGCCACTGCTCATTGACGATTGCCGATTGGCGATCGGGTGATGCATTGGGTGATTGGCGATTGGGGCATTGGGCATTGGGATTGGGGCATTGGGGCATTGGGGCATTGGGGCATTGGGGCGCCCGCGAATGGCTCGATGCTTCAATCGCCCGATCGCTCAATCCGAATGCGCGGATGCGACGATCAGCGATCGCCCAATGAATCGCTCAATCACCAATAGGCAATCGCCAATGAGCGCGGCGCACCGTCGGCCAATGAGCGCGGCGCACCGTCGGCCAATAGGCGAGCCTTCCACCCCGTTACCAGCGATAGTCGTCGGCCGGCGCTTCCTCTCGCTTCCGCGTGACCCGCTTGGCCTTGAAGTAGGGGCAGTCCCCGCACCAGGCATCGGCGTTGAAGCCCGTCGTTCCGGCCATCGGCAGCACGTCGCGGTGGCCGCAGTGCTCGGGGATGCCGTTCTCGGCGGGCTGGCGCCAGCGGCACAGCTGGAAGCGTTCGGCAGCGGTCAGCTCAGGCGACGACATGGAACCCCACCGCATTCTCGACGGCGCGCCAGGCGCGCTCCTCGGCCCTGGAGACCAGCGTGATGGCATGGCCTGCGGCGCCGGCGCGGCCCGTGCGGCCCACGCGGTGCACGTAGGTGTCGGGCGTGTCCGGGACCTCGTAGTTGACGACGTGCGCGATGCCCTCGATGTCGAGGCCACGGGCGGCGATGTCCGTGGCGACCAGCACCGGGTGCTTGCCCGACCGGAACCCCTCGACGGCCTGGAGCCGTTCCTGCTGCGAGCGATCGGCGTGCAGCGCCGCCGCGCGGATGCCCCGCGCCTGCAGGTGCCGCGCCACCCGGTCCGCGCCCACCTTCATGCGGACGAACACCAGCACCGGGCCCGTGGCGTCGTGCCGGATGAACTTCGCCAGCCAGTCGATCTTGTCGCCGCCCTCGACCGCGTGCATCTCGTGGGTGATCGTGCGCGCGGCGCCGCGCTGGCCCACCTGCACGAACCGCGGCTCGCGCAGCATCTCGGTGGCCATCCGCAGGATCTCGCCGGGCAGGGTGGCCGAGAAGAGCAGCGTCTGCCGCTCGGGCGGCAGCGCCGACAGGATGCGCTGGACGTCGGGCCAGAAGCCCATGTCCATCATCCGGTCCGCCTCGTCCAGCACCAGCACCTGCACGCGCAGCAGGTCCACCGCGTCGTGCCGCATGTGATCCATCAGCCGCCCGGGCGTGGCCACGATGATGTCCACGCCGGCCTTGAGCGCGCGCTCCTGCGGCCCCATCTCGACGCCGCCGAAGACCGGGGCCGTCGTGCACGGTGCGTGGTAGGTCAGGCCCACCAGCGTGTCCTCGATCTGCACCGCCAGCTCGCGCGTGGGCGCGAGGATCAACGCGCGCGTGTAGGCTTCGCGGGCCGGGTCGCCGTAGTGCGGCTGCTCCAGCAGCAGCCGCTGGAGGATGGGGGCGGCGAACGCCAGCGTCTTGCCCGTGCCCGTCTCGGCGCAGGCCACGACGTCGTGACCCGCCAGGGCGAGGGGAATGACGGCGCCCTGCACGGGACGCGTGCCCTCGAAGCCCAGGTCCGCCAGCCCCGCGGCGAGACGCTTGTCGAAGTGCAGCGAGGCGAAGGGGATGGGCTCCGCGTTGGCGTCCACGAGGTGCCAGGGCAGATCGGGGGCCGGGGCCGAGGGCACGTGGGGAACCGCGGGACGGCCACCGCGCCGCGGACCGCGGCCGGCGGCGCCCCGTCCACGGGGGCGTCGAGAGGGTGCAGGACGTGAGTTCAAGTGCGTGTTTCGGAAGCTAACGGGCGCGGAAGGTGATGATGCCCCGCTGCGGGTCGTAGGGGGAGATGCCCACGGTGACGCGATCACCGGGCACGACCTTGATGCGAAACCGCCGCATCCGACCACTCAGCTGGGCCAGCACCTCGTGGCCGGCGTCCACCTGCACGCGGTAGAGACCACCGCTGTGCACGGCAACCACCGTGCCCTGCATGTCAATCAAGTCGTCTTTGCTCATTCGTAACCCACTGATTGTGTCACGCCGGGGGCGCCGCATGCAAACGGCGAACCGCTTCCTCCACTTGTCGGGCCAGATCGGCGTAGTCCTCGCCCGTCAAGTGCAGGGGCGCGCCGAACGTCACCGCGCACCGCCCGGGGCGGGCCATCCGCCATCGCGGGTGCAGGACCTGGTTCACGCCCGTCAACCGCACCGGCACCACCCGCAGCTGCAGGCGCGAGGCGATCATCCCGATGCCGCCCTGGAACGGCAGGATGGCGTCGGATTCCGACCGCGTGCCCTCGGGGAAGATCAGCACGGAGTACCCGTCCCCGGTGACCTCGCCGATGTAGCGCAGCGTCTGGCGCGCCCCGGCTTCGCGCTGCGGCAGGGGAAAGGCGCCGAAGAACAGTGACGCCAGGTAGTACTCGAGCCGGTTCACCAACACCTGCCTTGCCGTGAACTGATCCGGGAAGAAGTGCGCCCTGAAGAACTCCTTCGCCATCGCCGGCGCCACCCACGCGCGCCACCGGCCCGGCAGCGCCGCCATGATGACGGGCACGTCGAGGTGGCTCTGGTGGTTGGCCGCAAACACCACCGGCCCCCGCAGGCCGTCCAGGTGCTCGCGCCCGCTCACCCGCACCCAGGCGAAGATACGCGCGATGGGAAGGATCCACGTCGCCAGGCTGAGGCGGCGCACCCAGCGGACGAGGGGGCGCCGGTTCCACCGCGGGAACGCCACCGGCTCCTCGACGACGGCTTCGGCCGGCGCTTCCTCGACGAGCGACTTCAGCTCGCTCACCGTGCGCACGCCGGCGAACTTCGCCTCGTCCAGCCGCGTCTGGAAGCGGTCCTCGAGCGCGACCATCAGCTCCACGCGCTCGAGCGAGCTCAGGCCCAGCTCGTCGAGCGTCGTCTCGTCGCCGAGCGCGCGACCCGCGGCATAGCGGGCGAGCACGCCGGCGATGCCTTCGCCCGGCACGGCGGCCGGCGGCGCCGCCCCGGTCTCCACCCACTGGCGGATGGCCCCGCGCTTCAACTTCCGCGTCCCCTCGGTGCGTGGCAGCGGGCCCGTCGTCCACACGGAGAACGCGCGGATCCGCTGGTGGTCGGCAAGCCGTGCATTGGCCGCGGCCACCACCGCCGCCGGGTCGATGCCGGGCTCGAGCACGAGCACCGCGTGCACGCGCTCCTCGGTCCGGCCTGCCTCGCGGTGCCCGACCACCGCGGACTCCACCACGCCGGGCACCGCCTCGATCTCGCGCTCCACATCGTCCGGGAAGACGTTGAGCCCCTCGGGCGTGACGATCATCTCCTTCTTCCGCCCACGGATGAAGAGCCGCCCCTCGGCATCGAGCTCGCCGATGTCTCCCGTGTGCAGCCAGCCCTCGGCGTCCAGCAGCCGCCCGACCGACTCCCGGCCCGTCCCTTCCCGCTCCCGTCGCGGCTCTTCTCCCTCCCGTCGTGGCTCCTCCGGTTCCCGGACTCCTGTTCCCGGTTCCCGTCGCGGCTCGTAATACCCCTCGGTGACGTTGTCGCCGCGGACGAGAATCTCGCCGTCCTCGGCAATCCTCACCTCGACGCCCGGGACCGGCTCGCCCACGGATCCCGTGCGCGTCTTGAACGGGTGGTTCAACGTGACGATCGGCGCGGTCTCGGTGAGGCCGTAGCCCTGGATGACGACGAAGCCGAGGCGCTTCCAGTACGACTCGAGCTCGGGATCGAGCGGCGCCGCCCCGACGATGAAGCCCCAGAACTTCAGGCCGAAGGCGCGGTGGATGGCGCGGTAGCGCCACCAGCGCCTGGTCATCGGGAGGCCGGTCGGGGGGCTGGCGGCGGCAGGGTCGATGCGGAGCACGTGATCGCGCAGCACCTCCAGGATCTTCGGCACGCAGACGATGATCGAGATCCGCCACTCGTGGACGCGCTGCACGATGTCGTGCGGGTTGAAACTGCGCATGAAGACCACCGTCCCGTCCACGAGCGGCGGGATGGTGGTGGCCAGGGCCTGGCCGAACAGGTGGCTGAGCGGGAGCAGGTTGAGGAAGCGGAGCGGCAGGAGCGGCCGCGCGTACCGCTTGTACTTCGCCACCTCGCGCGCCACGGGCACGAGGTTGGCCATGATGTTCTTGTGGCGCACGACCACGCCCTTGGGCTCGCCGGTGGCGCCCGACGTGTAGACGATCTGCGCGATGTCGTCGCGCGTGATCGGCACACCGGGCATCGGGCCGTCGGCCTCCCAGTCGAAGTCGCGGAACGTCCAGTGGGGAATGGTGGCAGCGGCGACGCCGGGACTGAAGTCGCGGCGCTCCGTGCCGTCCGCTTCCTCGCCCGTGATCACGACGCGCGCCTCGACGATGGCCGCGATCTTCTCGGCGAAGGCACGGGGTGACCGGTAGTCGATGGGCACGACGACGACGCCGCTGATGGTGGCGCCCCAGAAGCAGGCCAGCCACTCCGCGCAGTTCTCGCCCCAGAGGAGCACCCGGTCGCCGCGCGAGACCCCGGCGGCGGCCAGCCGCGCCGCGAACCCGCGCGCGGCACGGGTCACCTGCGCGTAGCTGAATCGCCGCACGCGGTAGCCATCGTCGTGGACGACGAACTCGCCGCGCTGGGATTCGAGCGACCGGAAGACATCAACGAGCGTCTGCACCTGTTCGCACCTGCCCGCACCTGTTCGCACCTGCCCGCACCTGTTCGCACCTGCCCGCACCCGTTCGCACCTGCCCGCACCCGTTCGCACCTGCCCGCACCCGCGTTTAGTATCATCGTTCTCCCTTGGACACGTCACGGCTTCCTCCCGCCCTGGTGGTGGGCGCGCACTACGATACGTTCCTGCAGCGGGCGCTCCGCCGGTTCTTCGAGCGGGCGACGCTGGAGTCGGAGGCGGTGCCCTCGCCCTCGTCCGACGGGCGGCTGGCCATCGAGCCGACCGGCGACCCCGGCGCGCTGGCGGTGCGGTGGTTCGGCAATCGCTACGTGTTGCGCGTGCCCGGCTCGCGGCCGTTCACGCAGAACGAAGTGCGGTTCGCCCGCGCCATCGGCACCGTGCTGGCCGCGCGTTTCCACGCCATCCTGAGGCCGCAGGCGATCATCGAGCGGAGCGGGCTCTTCCGGGGCGCGATCGAGGACTGCTACGTCGGGGCCTTTTTCGATCCCGGCGCCTACGCCCAGGGCGCCCCGCAGCCCGCGGCCGATCGCGTGGCCGAGGCCATCGAGATCCTCCGCGTGGCGGCGCTCTCGACCTACGAGAACCATCCCATCTCCACCGGGGTGCTGCTGCTCGGCACCGACGAGGATCCGCTGGCCACGGATGGCGGTGGGCCGGTGGGCCCGCACTATTCGGGCGCGCTCACGTCCATCAAGAGCTTCTTCCGCCTCGCCGACGGCGTGCGCACCGTGTTCCTCGTGGGCCGCGACGGCCGGCTGCTGGACATCGTGGACGTGGACCGCTGGGCCACGCAGGCCTCGGCCGGGATGGGGCTCGCCGTCCCGTGCGCCGAGGCGTACAGCGCGCACGCGCGCGCGACACTGTCGGGCGAGCACGTCGCGGTGGTGCTCAGCCCGCAGCGCGAGATCAAGGTCTTCGCGCGCGGCGAGCAGGCGTTCGCCTTCCGCAACGCCGACTGGCACCTGCTGGACCTGGCGGCCAAGTACCAGATGTGGGAGGCGGCGGTCGGCAACAGTCCCGTGGCGCGGCGGTTGTTCCAGACCGCCCTGGATCTCTCCGATGCGCGGCAGGGAGCGCTGTTCGTCGTGCTCAGGCGTCCGCTCGAATCGCTGGGCGAGCTCGTGACGGGCGACGATCGCCTGGACATGGAGCCGTTCGGCGCACCGAGGGACCCCGACGCGCCGTCGCGGCGTCACCTGCTGCACGTCCTGGCGGGGCGTACCGTGACCGAGTTGGACGCCAGCGTGCTGGCCGCGCTGGCCACGCTCGACGGGGCCACCGTCTGCGAGCCGAACGGCCAGCTGCTCGCCGTCGGCGCGATCCTGCGTCACCCGTCCACGGTCCCAGGCGTCATGGGAGGCGTGGTCGAGGGCGCGCGCACCACGGCCGCGATGGCGGCCAGCCGGTTCGGGCCGGTGTTGAAAGTCAGCGAGGATGGCCTCATCACGTGCTTCGACGGCGGCCGCCTCTGGGACATCTGAAAGGCACTCATGTCGTTTCGCGTATTCCTGACCGGAGGAACCGGATACATCGGATCGGCGATCCTGGACGCCGCCATCCGCGGCGGGCACCAGGTGACGGCGATCGTGCGGGATCCCGAGAAGGCAGCGCGTGTCGAAGCGCGCGGCGCGACGGGCCTGCTCGCCGAGCTCGACGCCCCGAAGCGGTACATGGCCGCCGCCATCGAGGCCGACGTCGTGATTCACTCGGCCATCGAGTATTCGCCGCGAGGCGTCCAGCTCGAGCGCGAGTTCCTGGATCGGCTGCTGCCGGCGATGGAAGCCACTGGTGAGAGCCGGACGTTCATCTACACGTCGGGCGTGTGGGTGCTCGGGTCCGCGCCCGAGCCGGTGGACGAGACGGCCCCGCTCGCCGCGCCGGCCGAGCAGTCGGCGTGGCGCGTGCCGCACGAGCAGCTCGTGCAGTCGGCGATGTCGATGAGCCTGCGCACGGTGATCATCCGCCCGGGCATCGTCTACGGTGGCGGGCGCGGGATTGTCTCGGACCTGCTGAAGGACGCGCTGAACGGGCTCGTGCGCGTGATTGGCCCGGGCACCAACCACTGGCCGTGCGTGTACGATCGCGACCTGGGCGAGCTGTACATCCGGCTCGCCGAGACGCCCGAGGCTTCGGGCGTGTTCCACGCCAACGACGAGGCGGACGAGACAGTGAACGAGATCGTCGAGGCCATTGCCGGCCACCTGGCCCAGCGTCCCGACGTGCGGCACGTGCCGCTCGAGGAAGCGCGCGCGAAGATGGGCGCCTATGCGGACGCGCTGGCACTGGATCAGAAGGTGCGCAGCCCGCGGGCGCGGGCCATGGGCTGGTCGCCGTCGCTCAGGAGCGTGTCGGGGAACGTCGCGCGGCTCTTCGAGGAGTACCGGAACGCGCATCGCTAGGGCGGGCGCTTCGCGCCCGTGGGCCTCGGTGCTGGCGCACCTCGTTGGGCCCACGCTGCGCTCGGGTGGGCTGCGCCCCCAGCGTGGCGCAGTGGGCGGGCGCTTCGCGCCCGGGTGCATGGCCGCATGCGCGGCGCGGTTGGATCCCACCGCGCGT
>JBFWQE010000061.1:1421-29194 GCA_050249615.1 Vicinamibacterales bacterium | reverse complement strand
GAAGAGCGTGACGGCGCCCAGCCCCAGCTGCTTCGGTGTCGGCGCGCGGTGCGGGTGGCGCCCGACCGAGGCGCTCTGCCACCACGCGTAGGCGAACGCGACGATGACGAGCGAGAGCCCGGCGAGCAGCAGGGGGATGGGAGCGAGCATGCGTCAGCCGGCCCGTCGGCGTTGTTTGACGACCAGCCGTGCGTCGAGGGGGGGCACCTGCGGCCCCACGTGGTCGTCGGCCACGGGGGCGGCGGGCTCGAGCGAGAGGGGGATCACACCCGCCCACACAGGCCACGTGAGATCCTCCTCGTCGTCCACCGGCGGACCGCTCCGCACCTTGGCCGACGCCTCCTCGATGGGGAGCGCCAGGACGGAGGTGCCCAGCAGCTCCTGCGAGGTCACGGGGCGGAGCCCGTCCCAGCGATGCGGCACGATGTGGTTCGTGAACGCGCGGAGAGCCTCGGTCTTCTCCGCGGGATCCGTGACGAGGCGTGCTCGCCCGAGGATCATCACCGAGCGGTAGTTCATCGAGTGGTGGAAGGCCGAGCGGGCCAGCACCAGACCGTCCACGAGCGTGACGGTGACGCAGACGTCGAGGCCCGTGGCGAGCGAGCGGACCATCCGGCTGGCGGCGGAGCCGTGCAGGTAGATCTCGTCACCGACGCGCGCGTAGCCGGTGGGGATCACGTAAGGCTGCCCGTCCACGACGAACCCGACATGGCAGATGAACCCCTCGTCGAGGATGTCGTAGACGGCGGTGCGGTCGAAGACGCCCCGCTTGGGGAGCCGCTTGAGCCGCGTGCGTTCGGTCACCGGGATGGAAGGTGAAGCTGCTGCGCCTGTCATGCCGTCAGGGTAGCGCAGGCTGGATAGACCAACCGAACCACTTTCGATACATTTGACCAGTCCACTATGCGCACGCCCATCACCATCGACCGGCGGCGGCAGCGCCCCCTGCATCGCCAGATCTACGACGAGTGGCGGCGGGGCATCCTGGCGGGCCGCTTCGTTCCGGGGGAACGCATGCCGTCCACGCGCGAGCTGGCGGCGGCCCTGCGGGTGTCGCGCGCGACGGTGACCGCGGCGTACGAGCAGCTGGTGGCCGAGGGGTACCTGGACGGCCATCGGGGCTCCGGGACCTTCGTGCGCCAGGAGCTGCCGGACCGGGCCTTCGGCCCGGCGGGTCCCGCGGCGCCCCGGGCGACGAGCGCCCCCGTGCGGCTCTCCGCGTTCGTCGAGCGGCTCGGTCCCGTCACGACGCGCACGCGCTCACCGGCCGGCGTGATCGATCTCTTCACGACGCGCACGGATCAGGACCTCTTTCCGTTCGGCGCCTGGGGCCGGATTGTCCGGCGTCACCTCCGCCGCATCGGGCCCGGCCTGCGCGGCCACGCGGAGGATCGCGCCGGCCATGCGCCGCTGCGGGAGGCCATCGCATCGTATCTGCGCCGGTCCAGGGCCGTCCGGTGTGAGGCGAGCCAGGTGGTCATCGTCAGCGGCTCGCAGCAGGCGCTGGACCTCTGCGCGCGCGTGCTCGTCGATCCCGGCGACGAGGTCGTGGTGGAGGAGCCCGGGTATCCCGGCGCGCGGCAGCTCTTCGCGGCGGCCGGCGCCAGGCTGCGCGCCGTGCACGTGGACGTGGAGGGCCTCCTGGTGGCAACCCTCCCGTCCTCCGCGAGGCTGGCGTACGTCACGCCGTCGCACCAGTTCCCGCTCGGCGTCTCCCTGTCGCTGGCGCGCCGGCTCGACCTGCTCGCGTGGGCGCGCGCGCGACGCGCGTTCGTCATCGAAGACGACTACGACAGCGAGTTCCGCTACGTCGGGGCGCCGCTGCCGGCACTGCAGGGGCTCGGGGACGCCTCGCGCGTGGTGTACGTGGGCACGCTCTCGAACGCGATGTTCCCGGGGCTCAGAATCGGGTACGTCGTGCTGCCGCCGGCACTGGTGGAGCCCTTCGTCCGCGCGAAGTGGTACGCGGACCGCCAGACGGCGTACCTCGAGCAGGCGGCGCTCGCGGATTTCATCGGGGAAGGGCATCTCGAGCAGCACATCCGCCGGATGCGGCGGGTCTACAAGGCGCGGCGCGAGGCGCTGCTGCACGCTCTCGATCGTCACTTCGGCCCGCGCGCCACCGTGCTGGGCGACGCGGCGGGCCTGCACCTGGTGGTGCGCTTCGAGGTGCCGGACATCGCGAAACGCGCCAGGAAGCAGGGCGTGGCGCTGCGGGACACGCGCGCCTACTACCTGGGAAGGGCGCCCGACAACGAGTTCATCCTCGGCTTCTCCGACCTGGGCGAACGGGCGCTGGGCGAGGCCATCCGGCGGCTGGCCGGCTGAGGAAGCGCGCCGGCACTCGGGCCGGCCGTGCTTTCATCCGAACCGGCGCCTCGCTCACGCGACGTGCTGCGCGAGCACCGCTCGGACGTCGTCGGGCAGCGGCGCCGACGCGCGCCGGGTCGTGTCGAAGCACACCTCGACGGTACGCTGCGTGGCGCAGTGCGTCATCGAATCCGCCTCGTAGAGCCGCATCTCGTAATGGAAGCTTTTCTGGCCGACGCGGGTGATGGCGCCGGTCACCAGCACGAGCTGTCCCGCCGTGAGCTCGCGGTGAAAGTCAATCGTGAGCGTCGCGACCACGGTGCCCAGCCCGCGCGCCCGCAGGTCGGTGAGCGACACGCCCGCCCGGGCCAGGACGTGCCACCCGGCCTCGTCGAAGATGGCCGCGTAGTGGCGGACGTTCATGTGGCCGTAGGCATCGCACAGGGAGGGCATGACGATGGTGCGGTGCAGCTCGAACGAGGTGGCGCTCATGCGGCTGGTTCCCTTCAGCGGCCCTTCGCCTCTTCCGCCACGCGCTGCTCCAGCCGTGTCATCGCGTCCGCCGCATAGGTCCTGCACGTCTTCCCCACGGCCGCGAACGGATGCGGGGCCACGAGGATGTCGCAGGGGAGCTCCGCCACGCGCGTGATGCTGCGTCGGAATGCGTCCACGCGCGACGGGTAGTCCCCGCCGCCGCTGAAGCGGAATCCGGGCGCCGCGACGGCCGACAGGCTGTCGGCGTAGACCATGTCCTTGCACGTGGCGCCCTCGCAGCTCCGCCAGGTGTAGGCCGTGCTGCCGGGCGCGTGGCCGGGGATGAGGTGCACGGTGATGGCGGTGTCGCCCACGCGCAGCACCTCGCCGTCCTTCAGCTCCTGCACCGTGGCCCAGGCGGGGAACTCGTTGTCCTTCCGGCCAAATCCGAACTGCGGGTCGTCTGCCGTGTTCTCGCCCCGGCCGAGCGCCGCCGCCGTGGACGGGCTGGCCGCCACGCGCGCGCCCGTGAAGCGGGCCAGCGCCGCGACGCCGCCCGCGTGGTCGTAGTGGCCGTGCGAGACGAGGATCAGCTTCACGTCCGTCGTCTTGAATCCGAGCGCGCGGATGTGCCGGTCGATGAGCGGCGCCGACTGCGGCAGAGCGCCGTCCAGCAGCACGTGGCCCGCCGGCGAGGTGACGAGCAGCGCAGACAGCCCGGCCGTGCCGACCGAGTAGGTGTTGCCGAACAGCTGCGAGGGCGCCGTGTCTCGATTCCAGTCGGCGCAGTCACTGCACTCCTTCGGAGGATCGGGAACGAGAGTGGGGGTCTGGACGAGCGCGAACAGGAGGACGGGGACGAGGGCGGCGAGTCTCATGGGGGAACCATCGTAACAGGTGCGGGCAGGTGCGAACGGGTGCGGGCAAGTGCGGGCGGGTGCGAACAGGTGCGGGCCGGTGCGGTCAGGTGCGGGGTCACGCGCAGCAGGAATGACCCGATCGCGCAATCCTCCGATCACCAATCCAATGCCCAATGCCCCAATCACTCAATCGTCAGTGAATCGCTCAATCATCAATCGGCATTCGCTCAATGGTCAGCATGGCCCCCGGCGCGCTCAGGACATAAAGTAGAGGCCATGACCTCACCAGGCGCCGCCCGGTCCCGCGACTGGCGCGACCGGCTTCCTGCCGGCGCGCGGCCGTACGCCGAGGCCGCGCCGCTGGCCGCCGCGCTCCTCGGCATCTCCTCGGGCTTCGGCTTCGCGATGATTGCCGCCACGCTCACCACCCGCCTGGCGCAGTACGGCATCCGGAAGAGCGCCGTCACGGCCTTCGCCTTGACGTTCCTGGCCTACAACTTCAAGTGGATCTGGGCGCCGCTCGTGGATACGGTCCGCATCCCGCTGCTCGCCCGGTACGGGCAGCGGCGGTCGTGGCTGTGGTTCGCCGGCCTGCTGGTGATGGCCTCGGTGATCTTCCTTGGGATGGCCGATCCCGCGACCGCCCTCCCCGTGGTCGCCGCGGCCGCCATCATGGTCGGCATCGCCGGCGCCACCAACGACATCGTCATCGACGCCTATCGCATCGAGCTGCTCGAGCCGCGGCAGCTTGGGGTGGGATCGGGCATGTCGCAGTACGGCTGGCGCATCGGCGCCGCCTCGTCCGGGGCGCTGGCACTGGTGCTGGCCGCGCGGTACGGGTGGGCCGTCGCCTACGCCGCGTGCGCGCTGTTCGCGCTGCCCGCCATGCTGGTCGGTGTCGTGATGGGGGAGCCGGTCCGCCGTCGCCCACCCGCGCCGCCGGTTGGGCTCGTGCAGGCCGTCGTCGCCTACTTCAGTCCGCTCGTGGAGTTCCTGAAGCGCAGGGGCGCGGTGGTGGTGCTGGTCTTCGTCCTCATCCACAAGATCGGCGACACGCTGGCCAACCTGACGCTGCGGCTGCTCTTCGAGGACCTCGGCTTCTCGAACGACGAGATCGCGTTCTACGACGTGGGCGTCGGCTTCGTCGCGCTGCTCTCCGGCGTGTTCGTCGGCGGCGCCATGTACGCCGGCTGGGGCATGAAGCGCGCGGTTTTCGTCAGCCTGGTGCTGATGGCGGTGTCGAACTTCAGCTTTGCCGCGCTCGCTGCCTACGGTCACAGCAACCTGGGCATGGCCGCCGCAATCGGTTTCGAGAACTTCGCCAGCGGTATCGGCGGTGTCGCGGTGGTCGCCTACCTCTCCGCGCTCTGCAACCTGCGCTTCACCGCCACGCAGTACGCCCTGCTCTCGGCCCTCGCCAGCATCGCCGGCCGCTTCCTGACGGGCACCACCGCGGGCGGCCTCATCGAGTCGATGGGCTACGTCAACTTCTACCTGCTGACGACGCTCATCGCGTTCCCCGGTGTGCTGCTCTACTGGTACATGATCCGGTCCGGCCTGGCGGACGTGTCGCTCGGGACGGCGGGCAGGGAATAGTCTGGTTCTCCGGTTCTCCGGTTCTCCGGTTCTCGGGTTCTCGGGTTCTCGGGTCCACCGAGCGCGACACGCTGCCAATGGAACCCGAGAACCCGAGAACCTGAGAACCTGAGAACCTGAGAACCTGAGAACCCGAGAACCCGAGAACCTTAGTACTGGTTCCTTCTCAGTACCGTGCCCGCCCGCGTTCCGGTGGGCTTGCCATCGGCGAGCGCCAGCTGTCCGTTGACCAGCACGCTCGAGACGCCCACCGCGTACTGGTGCGGCTTCTCGAAGGTGGCCATGTCCTTGACGGTGGCCGGGTCGAAGACCACCAGGTCCGCCTTCAGGCCCGGGCGGATGATGCCGCGATCCAGCAGGCCCATGCGCGCGGCAGGGAAACCCGACATCTTCGGCACGGCTTCCTCGAGGGTCAGGACCTTCTTCTCCCGGACGTACACGCCCAGCACGCGCGCGAAGGTGCCGTAGGCGCGCGGGTGCGGGACGTTCCTCCCGAAAACAGGCACGCCCGGCGCCGCGTCCGACGCAATCATCGTCGCGGGGTGCATCATGATGCGCACCAGGTCCTCTTCGTTGATCGCGTGGTAGACGGCGCTGCAGCCGCCCTTCTCGACGATCTCGACGACGAGCTCGGCGGCGCGCTGGATGGTCACCGGCCGGCCGCGGTCGCGGAGGACCTGCGCGAGGCTCTTGCCCGCGAGGCTCGGGTCCCAGGCGCACGCCGCCAGCACCACGTTCCCCGGATCGCCGCCGCCACGGTCCGTCTCGATGTTGGTGGCGATGGCCTCGAGCACCTTGCCGCGCGTGGCCTCGTCGCGCAGGCCCGCCAGCATCTTCTCGCGGCCACCTTCCTGCGCCCACTGCGGCACGAGCCCGCCCTGGATGGAGGTGCTCGACGCGGTGTACGGGTATTGATCGATCGTGGCGTCCACGCCGCGGGCGCGAGCCTCGTCGATCAGGCGCAGCGTGTCCACGCTCCTTCCCCAGTTCGCCTTGCCGATGATCTTGTGGTGCGTCACCTGCGTGGGGAGACCCCCGCGCTCACCGATGGCAATGGTGTCCCGCACGCTGTCGAGGACGCGCGCCGCCTCGTCTCTCATGTGCGACTGGTGGATGCCCCCGAACTCTCCGGCGACGCGCGCGAGCTCGATCACTTCCTCCAGCGGCGCGTAGTTGCCGGGCACGTAGAAGAGGCCGGTGCCGAGGCCGAAGGCGCCCGCGCGCATGCCGGCGCGGACCAGCTCGCGCATCTTCTCCAGCTCCGCCGGCGTCGCGGGCCGGTTCGCCTGGCCCACCACCTCGCCGCGCACCGAGCCATGGCCGATGAACACGCCCACGTTGATGGCGGGCTTCGCGGCGGTCACCTTGTCCAGGAACCCGCCCACGTCCACCGGTCCGCCGCCATCCGGGCCGCCCATCACCGTCGTCACGCCCTGCCGCACGTTGTTCTCGGCGGCGGGATTGCCAATCATGTCCTCCCCGCCCTCGCGCGGCTCGACGTGGGAGTGCACGTCCACGAAGCCCGGCGAGACGACGAGACCCTTCGCCTCGATCACCCGTGCGCCGGCGGCATCCAGCCCCGGCCGCACCGCGGCGATGGTGTCGCCCTTGATGCCGACGTCGGCGACGAACCACGGGTTGCCCGTGCCGTCCACGACGCGCCCGCCCCGGATCACGAGGTCGAAGGCGGGCGCCTGGGAGTGAACGAGCGCCTGCCAGGTGAGCGAGGCCAGGGCGGCGGTGAGCAGGAGGCAAGGGAGGAGTCGGTTGGGCATGGTCTTGGGGCTTGGGTCGTGGGGCTTGGGGCTTGGGGTTTGGGGCTTGGGGCTTGGGGTTTGGGGCTTGGGGCGGAATCCTACCTGAGTCGCCCCGAACGCTTCGGGACGCGGCGCTTCTCGAGGCTCTTGCGCACCCTGCCGCTGCCGACGAGCAGGTCGATGAAGCGGCGCCGGGCCTTCGCCGAGCCCATGCGCTCGAACCACTCGAGCGATCCGTTGATGGCCACGCCCACCACCGGCGCTTCGCAGATGTGCTGGCAGCGGACGTCGGCGATGTCGGCCACGGCGGCCAGGCACTCCCGCACCTCCTGGTAGGCGTTGTGGTGGCGGCAGGTCGAGCCGCGGCAGACGAACACGGTGGGGCGCGGCATGGCGTGAGCGTACTCCTACTTCTTCGGTTTCGCCCGCTTGAGGAGGTCCCGAACTGCGGACTCGGTGCGCCGTCTCAGCTCGTTCTTGACGGCTCGCCCCGCCACGTCGCCCAGATTGACACCTACGTTCGGCGCCTCGACGGTGCCGGTGACGGTCACCGGCAGCGTGACCTGCCCGTCCTCGGCCGCGTAGCGCACGAGGTCGCGGCCGGCCTGCGCGGTCAGCTCCTTCGAGAGCTTCGCGTCCGCTCGGATGTCGAGTGCGCGGCCCTCGATGGTGAGGGTGCCCGCGCCGTCCAGCTCCACGTCCCGAGAGTCGAACGCCAGGTCGCTCAACGTGACGATTCCGTTGGCGAGGCTGTAGGTCGCGCCGAGGCGGGAGAAGCGCTCGCCACCGTCCACCGGCTGCGCCGCGTCGGGCTTCCCGAAGGCCAGTACGAGGGGCCGCACCAGCTGCAGGCCCTTCATCGTCCCGTCGGTGATGGTGGCGGCGCCCTGGCCGCGGGCGAGCGCCAGCGCCCGCGCCGGATCGACGCCGCGCCCGGTAGCCGACAGCGAGCCGCTCAGCGTGCCGGTCACCGACCCCGGCTGCCCGGCGAACTCGGTGAGGCGCGTCATGTCCACGCCGGCCAGCGAGCCTTTCACCGTGAGCGCGGGCTCGCCGCCGGTGAGGTCCACGGTCATCGAGCCTTCGAGCCGTCCGCCGAACACGCCCAGTGACAGAGGATCGAACGAAACGCCTCCCGGCGTCACGGCGGCGGTGGTCGTGAGCTGTTCGAACGAGATGCTGGCGACCACGCCACGGGCGGCCTCGAGGACCAGCGTCAGGTCCATCGGCCCTGCACGCTGTGCCGCGGCGCCGCCGCCGACAGCCGCGCCCGGAGAGACAGCCTGCCTGGCGAACTCCTGCGCGAAGACGACGAGGCCATCCAGGTCCAGCGCCTCTGCGGTGATCGTGAGCCGGCCTTTCCGGGCCGCGAGGCTCTCGATGGTGCCCGTTGCGGAAAGCGAGGTGACGTCCGAGGCGACCGACGCCGACCGGATCTCCAGCCGATCACCGTCGAGCGACGACTCCATGTTGAAGACGGCGGACCGATCGCCGGCGCGGACACGCACGTTCCGCAGGGCAAGCGAGCGGACGTTGACCAGCGTGACGCCCTTCGCGAGCCCTGCGTCGCGCCCGTCGCCACCGGCCGCCGTGGCGCCGCCGTCCGACGACAGGCGGTCCAGCGTGGCGAGCAGGACAGGCAGGTCGAGCGCGCTGTCCTCGACGAGCACCTCCGCATCCTCGATGCGCCGGTTCATCAGGGCGCTCATGGCGGTGCTGACCTCGGTGCGCGCGAGCGTGATGGCTGCCGGCTGTCCGACGACCAGATCCGTGAGGGTGACGCCGGCACGCGGCCAGAACGACACGTCGGCGCGTCCAATCGCCACCGGCTGGCCCAGCGCCGCCGACGCCTGTCGCTCGAGCATCTGCCGCACGTGCTCGGGATCCAGCAGCGAGCGCACGAACATCGCGCCGCCCGCCAGGGCGATGACGAGGACGGCGATCAGCGCGAGGACGATCTTCTTCATCGGGGCTCCATCAGTATGACGCTGGAGGGCCCTCGGTGGGCCTCGCTTCGCTCGGCAGGGCCGCGCTCGCGCGCGGTAAGGGCCTCGCCTGCGGCGAGGTGGGAGTCCTCCCGGGGCGAAGGCGCGCCCACCGGCCGCAGGCCGGCCTACGCGATCGGCCCGATTCGGGTCAGCCACAGCACAGGTAGCTGCCTCGCGCGGGACGCCTCCATGTCCACCTCGAACTCGGCCACCCAGTCGTTGGCCATCTCGGCATCGACGAGCATCTGCTGCACGCGCCAGGCCGGCTCGCCGGGCTCGCCGGAGACGTAGGTGTGGCGCGCGTTGCGTGCCTCGGGATCGAAGCGCAGCGCGCCGTGCTCGCCGACATAGGTCTGGAGCGTCGCCTTCACGCGCTCGGGCGTCCACGGCTCGACCGGCGGATCCACCCGCTCCGGCACGTCGAGCGCCGCCGTCAGCGCCCCCGCATCGCCCTGCGACCATGCCTTCAGCGCCTGGAAGATCCGCGCGCGGATGGCCGCCGTGAACGCGCGCCGGTCCGCCGTCACGTCGGACGCGCCCTGAACCTCCGTGCTTTGCACCCCCGTGCTTCGAACGCCCGTGCTTCGAACGCCCGTGCTTCGAACCTCCGTGCCTCCCTCCCGCATCCGCTCCCACTCCTCTGCCAGGCTCGCGTCCACGCCGCGCACCATGCTCTTGAAGTACCACTCGATCTCCAGCACCTCGTCCGTCTTGGTCGCCTCCGGCACCGTCTGGCTGAGCACCTTGTAGACGCTGTTCAGGTGGCGGAGCAGCAGGCCCTCCGACCGTTCGAGGTCGTACTCGAGCACGTATTCCGGGAACGACTTGACCGTCTCGAACATCTCTCGTGCGATCGACTTCGGGCGGATGTTCTCCTCGCCCACCCAGGGGTGGCGGTCGGCGAATGCGTTGAACGTGTCGTAGACGAAGTCACGGAGCGGCTTGGGGTACTCGAGTTTCTCCAGCTCCTCCATCCGTTGCTCGTACTCCATGCCATCCGCCTTCATCTGCGCGATGGCGCGGTCCTTGATGCGATCCAGCTGGCGGCGCAGGATGAGCTCCGGGTTCTCCAGGATCGACTCGACCAGCGTGAGCAGGTCCAGCGCATAGGTGGGACTGTCGGGATCCAGCAGGGGAATCGTCTCGATGAGGTAGAGCGACAGCGCCTGGTCCATCGAGAAGTCGTCCTGCAGGTCCACGTTCACCCGCAGCTTCGCGCCCTCCGGCGTCCGCGGCACGATCTCGACGATGCCCCTGCGGACCAGGGCGCGGAAGAGCTGCCACGCGCGGCGCCGATGCGCGGGCTTTGCCGACTCGGGCTCGTGCGAGTCCCGGATCAGCTTCTGCATCGCCCGGCAGCCATCGTCGCGGCGGCTGAGGACGTTCAGCAGCATCCCGTGCGAGACCTGGAAGCGCGAGACGAGCGGCTCGGGCCGGGCGTTGATGAGGCGCGTGAAGGTGTTCACGTCCCAGTGCACGTAGTTGTGCTCGGGAGGCCTGCGCTTCACGACCTTCTTCCCGTCCCGCGCCTTCTCGCTGAGGCGCAGGTTCTCGATGACGTGCTCGGGCGCCTGGACCACGACGAAGCCCTGGTCGTCGAAGCCCTTGCGGCCGGCGCGGCCCGCGATCTGGTGGAACTCCCGCGCGGAGAGGTGCGCCGTCTTCTGCCCGTCGAACTTGCACAGCTTCGTGAAGACGACGGTGCGGATCGGGACGTTGATGCCGGCGCCGAGCGTGTCGGTACCGCAGATCACTTTCAACAGACCCACCTGGGCGAGCTGCTCCACCAGGACGCGGTACTTCGGCAGGAGCCCGGCGTGGTGCAGTCCGATACCGCTGCGCAGCCACTTGCGGATGGCGCCGCCATAGGGGCTGGAGAAGTCGAACGAGGCAATCCGGTCCGCGATCTCGGCCTTCTCCTCGCGCGTGGCGATCTTGAGACTGGTGAAGTCCTGCGCGCTCGACGCCGCGTCCGCCTGCGTGAAGTGGACGACGTAGGCGGGCACCTGGCCCTCGTCCACGAGCTTCTCGATGGTGTGCGGCAGCGGGATCTCGGCGTAGGCGTAGGTGAGCGGCACGGGCCGAACCGCCGACGTGATGGTCACGCTCGGGCGCCCGTTGAGCGCCGTGAGCCGCTGCTCGAACGGTGTCGTGTCGCCGAGCGTGGCGGACATCAGGAGGAAACGTGTCTGCGGCATCGTCAGGAGCGGCGTCTGCCAGGCCACGCCGCGGTCGCGGTCCGCGTAGTAGTGGAACTCGTCCATCACGACGTGCTGGATGTCGGCCTCGGCGCCCTGGCGAAGCGCGATGTTGCCCAAGATCTCCGCCGTGCAGCAGAGGATGGGCGCGTCGCGGTTGACCGAGGCGTCGCCGGTGGCGAGCCCGACGTACTCCGGCCCGAACTCGCGGCAGAGCTGCATCCACTTCTCGTTGACCAGCGCCTTGATGGGAAACGTGCAGACCGCGCGCTCGTTGCGTGCGAGCGCCGCGAAGAGCATGGCAGTGGCGACGAGCGACTTCCCCGAGCCGGTCGGCGTGTTGAGGACGACGTTCCGCCCGTCGAGAAGAGCCAGGATGGCCTCCTCCTGTGCGGGGTACAAGGCGAGTCCCCGGCCGGAGACGTAGTCGAGGAAGCGGTCGAGGACCAGGTCGCTGGAGACCTCCGGGCCATAGGGAAGGAGGTCGCTGAGGGTGGGCGCCACGCAGCCTCTGTTGTACCGCAAACCGCCGGCGAGGAGCCCTGGAGACTCTAGTCGCGTGCCAGCGGCCTGGTCAGGCAGGTCGGTCCGCCACCGCCCTTCACGCTGATCTCCGATCCCTCGTAGGTCCAGACCTCGACGCCCTCGGCCTCGAGCCGCGCCTGCGTCACCGGGTTGCCGGCGAGCATGACGACGCGCCGGGGCGCCACCGCGAGGACGTTCGCCCCCATCGACTCGAACTCCGCGTCGGGCACTTCGACGAACCGGAGGCCGCGGGCCAGGAGCCACTCGCGGAACGCCACCGGCATGAGCGGCGAGTACGCCACGGCGAGATCCTCGGCCACGGGGCTGAGGATCGACATCAGGTGGAACACGTCGCCGGGCCCCCGGTAGTGCGGAAGCGGCACGACCACCACCTCGGCCCCATCGCCCAGCAGACCGCGAAGCTGCGCGATTCCATCACCGTTGGTCCGGTATCCACGCCCGACGGCGACCGTCTTCGCGTCGAACCACACGACGTCGCCGCCCTCGATCATGCCAGGGGCCTCGATCGTGCCGGCGATCGGCATGCCGAGCGCGTCGAACAGGCGCCGCTGTGCCGCGGGCTCCTCCCTCCGCGCGGGCTTACCCATGCGGCACAGCACGATGCCCTTCGGTGTCACGATCGAGGCATCGCGCGCGTAGATGGAATCGAGCGTCAGGCCGGGCTCGTCCAGCCTTTCGACGCGCGCGCCGGCGCGGACGAGAAGCGACGCGAAGGCGCCGTATTGGGCGACCGCCATGCCCAGGTCGGGAGGCGCCGTGAAGTTGAGCGCGCGCCATTCCGCAGCGACACGATCCGGGTCGCCCAGGGCTTCGCGAGCAGGCCGCAGGAGTACCCGGGCCAGGGAGCCGTACTCGTTGAAGGCCGTCATCCGGGACCTGCACCGGTGCGGCGGAGCCAGACGAGCAGCGGCAGGCCGCACAGCAGCAGCACGAACCCGTAGAGCACCGTCTCCGCGCCTGCCCCGATGATGGCGAGGATGCTGTAGAGGAAGGCGAAGGTGGATACGACGGAGGTCGCCCCGGACGGCGCAGGCTGGCCGGGCAACAACCACACCGCGAGCGAGCAGAACACGTAGGGCACGAGCGTGCTGAGCGTGCACAGCAGGATGATGAAGGTGAACAGCTCGACGAGGCCGCGCGAGTAGTTCATCGCCACGAGCACGGTGCTCATGATGCCGCCGACGATCATCGCGGCCGCCGGGGTGCCGCGCTGGGAGATCCGCCCGAACGCGCGCGGAAACAACCCGTCCTCCGCCGCGGCCATGGGCAGCTGGCCGACGACGAGCGCCCATCCGTTGAGGGCCCCGAAACACGACACCGCCGCCCCCAGCGCCACCAGGGCGCCGCCCGACTCGCCAAAGAGCCGGCGCGCACCGTCGGCGAACGGCGCCGTCGATGAGGCCAGCGCCTCCGGCGGCACGAGGCTCATCACGCCGACGGTGGACACGATGTAGACGATCGCGGTGAGCACGGTGCCGACGATGGTGGCTCGGGGAATCGTGCGTGCCGGGTCGCGGACGCTCGCCGCCGGAATCGTGGCGCACTCGAGTCCGAGAAAGGCCCACAGCGTCAGGGTGACAACGGCCATCAACTGGCTGCCGAGCGGCGTCGTGTCGGAGGCCGGGAGGGCAAAGGCCGTCGTGTCGAGGAAGAACAGCCCCCCGAGGCCCACGACCACGAGCGGGAGCAGCTTGAGCGCGGTCGTGGCGATCTGGACGCGGCCGGCGAGCGCGACGCCCGCGGCGTTCACGCCGATGACGATCCAGATGGTGGCGATGGCCAGCAGTGCCGCGGCCGGCGGCGTGCGCACGAGCGACGGCACGAAGGGATCGAGGTAGCCGACGAGCGCCACGGCGAGCGCGGCCAGGGTGCCCACCGTGGACAGCCAGTAGCCCCAGGCGACGAGGAATCCCGCGGTGTCGCCGAACGCGGCGCGCGTGTAGGCGTACAGGCCGCCCGCCGCGGGAAACTGCCTCGACAGGCGCGCGAACACGAGGGCCAGCATCACCGCGCCCGCGGCCGAGACGAGCCAGCCGGCGAGGCTCAACCCGCGATAGGCGGCCAGCGATGCCGGGAGCAGGAACACCCCCGACCCGATCATGTTGCCCATCACGATCGACACCGCGGCCCAGAAGCCGAGCACACGTGGTGGAGAAGTCGCGGGGGTCGTCATGCAGAGGGGCTGCCCGTCCGGCCGGCACAACCGTGGTGGAAGGATACTCCGGCACGGCTTCCCCTTCAGGCAGCGGTATAGTGGGCAGCGGCTCTCCCCGAGTCGAGTCCATCCGAACGGAGGCTGCCATGACGAACTCCACCCGCAGCAAGGGCGGCGTTTCCCTGGAGGTGCGCGCAACCATTACCGACAAGCCGGAGGACTTCCCCGCCGTTGCCGCCTACGCCTTCAGCAGGGGCGGCGCCCTGCTCGATCGCCAGACGCTCAACAAGGACGGCCACGCGAAGCTGTCGATTCCTTCCACTGATGAGCCCCAGGCCCTCCGCGTGGTGCTCGGTCCCGACGTCGACGACCAGGAGGTGAACGCGGGCGAGGTGCTGCGCCGCGGCGGCGTCGAACGGCATGTTGCCATCCGGCCCAAGGCCGAGCTGCCCGGTCCACTCGAGTTCGACGTGCGCCCGGACATCTGGCGATGCTGGATTGGCCGGCTGTGCGTCGTGAAAGGCACGCTGCTCAAGCGCATCGTCTCGGGCGGCGTGACGCTGCAGCTGCCCATCTGCGGCGCGACCGTGGACATCTACGAGGTCGATCCGTGGCCGCTCATCATCGCGAGGCTGCCGGAGCTCGAGCTCGACCGGCTCCGCGACATCATCGATGGTCCCTGGCCGCCCATTCGATGGCCCTTCCCGCCGCCGCCACCGGATCCCTTCCAGCTCGGCGAGCTCGTGGTCGATCCGCTGGGCCCGCGCGGGCTCAATCCTCAGCCGCTTCCTCCGAGGTTGCGTCCCGGCGCGATCCGCGGCTTCGATCCGCAGCCCGATCCGCCGGTGGTGTCACGCCTGGCGACGGCGCTGCCGGCAGATCTTGCCCTGGCGGCACGAGCCGCGCGTCCGGTGTTCGAGCGTGCCATTGCGGCGAACCTCGACCTGCTCCGGCCCATCCTCTGCTGGCTGTTTCCGCTGCGCGTGACCCGGACGCGCATCGCCACGGTGACCACTGACGAGTGCGGGCACTTCACAGCCATCATCTGGCGGTCGTGCGTGTCCTCCGACCGGCCCGACCTGTACTTCGTGGCGCGGCAGCGATTCTGGCCGGGCTTCTGGGTGACGATCTACGCGCCCACACCCGTGGCGTGCCACACCTGGTGGAACTACGCGTGCGGCACCGAAGTCACGCTCGTCACCAGCCACGTGCTCGCCCGCGCCTGCCCGCCGTGCCCGCCCGTGGTCGCGCCCAACAACTGGGTACTCTTCATGGCCCTCGGCAACACGTCGGTCTGGCGCATCCACGGCGCGAACACCACCACGCGCGTGGGGGCCGCCGGGCACGATCCCTCGAAGTTCGGCCTGCTGGACGACGAGGCGCCGTGGGCCGGGACGCTGCGCCCGCGGCTCGAGTTCGACAACTCGCTGCGGGACACGCTGGGCGTGAAGTACTACCGGGTGTCGTACAAGCGGCCAACGGAGTCGGATCTCGAGTGGCGGCCGAGCACCGAGGCGGTGAACCGGCACTACACCCACGAAGTGGCCGGCGACCTGATCCTCGAGCAGTATCCGCTCGGGCCGTTCACCGTGGGCGGCACGCCGCACCTCTACGAGATCCCGCCTGCGCTGCCGCCGACGGGGCAGTGGTCCATCCCGAACGCCGTGCTGGACACGCAGAACGCCGTCATCCCGACGACGGCCGTGGCGCCGGGCGTGGGCTTCGACGACGGCGGTACGCCGCTCGGGCCGGATCAGGGCGGCCTCTGGCAGATCAAGGTCGAGCTCTTCACCGCGGCCGGTGCCATGGTGGATCCGGAGGCGCTGGGCATCACGTGGCGCGTGCCCGAAAGCGCGGATCTCACCGGTACCATCCAGACCGAGGACGCGTCGCTGCTCGGGCTGGTGGATGCCGCCGCGAACTGCATGATCGTGACGGTGCACGTGGACAACAACCCCTGCTTTGCCTCGATCGGCGCGCCCACGCTCGACGGCAGCGCCGCCGCCGACGAGTGCGGGGTAATGAACTACAGCTCGACCGCCTCGACCGTGGCGATGCCGTTCCTGGCCCTGCAGCGGAACCGCTTCGCGACCTTCGACTTCTACGTCCAGCGAGGCGCGGTGTCGCCGCCTGAGGTGGATGTTCCGGGCACGGCCGCCGCGAGCGCAGCGACGATGCCCGCCGCGCCGACCGAGTCGGTGGCCAACCTGCTGGATGCCTGCACGATGGCGGGCTTCGCCGAGCACCTGCGCGTGTGGCACATGGGCACCGACGGCTGGTCACGGCAGAACCAGTACGACCGCTTCGACGTGCGGGCGTTCGTGCTGGCGCCGACGACGCCGTAGCTGGTGTTTCTGCCCGTGCACGGGAACACGAAGGGCGCGAGGCGCACGACGCGCGCGCTTCCTGCCCTTCGTGTTCCCTGGACGGGCGCCTGCCGCTAGAATCGTGCGATGGCACAGACGATCCTCGGGCTGCACCACGTCACGGCCACGGTCGACGATGCCCAGGCGGATCTCGACTTCTGCCTGAACCTGCTCGGCATGCGGCTGGTGAAGAAGACCGTCAACTTCGACAACCACAACGTCTACCACTTCTACTACGGCACCCAGCGCGGCACTCCCGGCACCATCTGGACGACGTTTCCTTACAAGGGGTACGGAGTGCGCGTCGGCACCAAGGGCGCGGGGCAGGTGGTGACGACGTCGTTCTCGGTGCCGGCGGCGTCGATGGACGCGTGGCGTGCCCGGCTGCGGGAGGCCGGCGCCAGGCACATCGAGGACATCGGCACGCGCTTCGGCGAAGAGGTCTTGCGCTTCGATGATCCGTCCGGTCTCTGGTTCGAGCTCGTGGGCACGGACCGCGACGCGCGCGAGCCGTGGACCGGCAACGGCGTCGGCGCCGAGGCGGCGATTCGCGGGCTGCACAGCGTGACGCTGCTCGTGCGGCGCTCGGCGCCGACCGTGGAGTTCATGACGAGGGTCCTCGGCTACGAGGAGGCCGCCATCTCCGCCAACCGGACGCGCCTGGCCGCGGGCAGCGACGCGCCTGGCCGCGTCGTGGACGTCGTCGAGGATCGCGAGGCCATCGCGGCGATCAACGGGCTCGGCACCGTCCATCACGTCGCGATGGCCATCGGCAGCGACGAGGAGCAGCTCCGCCTGCGCGAAGAGCTCATGTCGCTGGGCATTGGCGTCACGGAAGTGCGCGACCGCTGCTACTTCCAGTCCATCTACTTCCGCGAGCCGGGCGGCGTGCTCTTCGAAGTGGCGACCATCCAGCCGGGGTTCACGGTGGACGAGGATCTCGCGTCTCTGGGACGGGCACTGAAGCTCCCTCCGTGGGAGGAGCCGCATCGGGCATCGATCGAGGCCAACCTCAACCCGGTGGTGTACCGCTGATGGCGCCGCACGAGGGGCAGGCCGTGCTGGAGGCGGGGAAAGCCCTGGGCGAGGCGCCCATTGCTGTGATCATGGTGCACGGCCGCAACGCGGGCCCGGAAAACATCCTGGACCTGGTGCCGCGGCTTGCGCGGCCGGCCGTGACGTACCTGGCGCCGGCAGCCGCGAATCGCTCGTGGTATCCCCACAGCTTCATGGCGGACATCGCGAGCAACGAGCCCGGGATCTCCTCGGGCATTGCGGTGCTGACGTCGCTCGTCGCGCGCGTCGAAGCCGCGGGCGTCCCGCGCGACCACGTCGTGATCCTCGGTTTCTCGCAGGGCGCGTGCCTTGCGACCGAGTTCGCCGTGCGGCACGCCTCGCGATTCGGCGGTGTCGTGGCATTCAGCGGCGGCGCCATCGGCCCGCCAGGCACGACGTGGGACGAGTCCGGGCGCTTCGACGGGACGCCCGTCTTCTTCGGGTGCAGCGACGTGGACAGCCACGTCCCGGCCTCGCGCGTGATCGAGAGCGCGGAGCTGTGCGCACGCATGGGCGCGGCGGTCACGAAGCGCATCTACCCGGGCATGGGGCACCTGGTCAACGACGACGAGATCGCCTGGGTACAGGGGCTGATCGACTCGCTCGGCACGTAGTCGATGCGGCATGACCACCACCAGGACGCCGGCTGGAGCTCCACTCTCATCCATGGCCGAGGCCTCCGACATGGCGACGGCCTCCATTCCGGGGGTCCTCGCCGCACTTCGCGTGGACCCGAGTGAAGGGCTCACGCGAACGGAGGTCGACGCGAGGCGGAAGGAGCACGGCTTCAACGAGGTGGCCGAACCGAGAGAACACCCGGTCCTGGTGTTTTTCGGCAAGTTCTGGGGCCTGTCGGCGTGGATGCTCGAGCTGATCATCGTGCTGTCGGCCGTGCTCCGCAAGTACTCGGATCTCGTCGTCGTGAGCGCGCTGCTGGTGGTCAACGCCGTCGTGAGCTTCACGCAGGAGCATCGCGCCGCCGGCGTCGTCGAGGCGCTGCGGCGGCGACTGCAGGTTAATGCGCGCGTCCGCCGCGATTCGGCGTGGCAGGTCGTGCCCGCACGAGAGCTGGTTCCCGGCGACATCGTCCGCCTGCGCTCCGGCGACATCGTCCCGGCGGACGTGAAGCTGCTCGCGGGCGCGTTGACGGTGGACCAGTCGGCGCTGACGGGCGAGTCGGCGGACGTGGACAAGGCCGACGGCGCCGTGCTGTCGTCGGGTTCCGTCATCCGCAGGGGCGAGGGCGACGGCGTGGTGCTGTTGACCGGGGCCCGCACCTTCTTCGGCCGCACGACACAGCTCGTCCAGCTGGCGAGGCCGACGCTTCACATCGAGCGTGTCGTGTCGACGGTCGTCAAGCGGCTGTTCGTCATTGTCGGCGCGCTGCTGAGCGTCGTCGTGACGCTGTCGCTCATCCGCGGCGTGCCGCTGGCGGAGATGATTCCTCTCGTGCTCCTGCTGCTGATGAGCGCCGTTCCGGTGGCCCTTCCCGTCATGTTCACCGTGAGCATGGCCGTGGGAGCGAGGGAGCTGGCCAGCCGCGGCGTGCTGATCACCCGCCTCGGCGCCGCCGAGGATGCCGCGACGATGGACGTGCTCTGCGTGGACAAGACAGGCACCATCACGATGAACCAGCTGGCCGTCACCGACGTGATTCCGCTCGGGCAGGTGACGGACGGCGAGGTGCTGGCCGCCGGCGCGCTCGCGTCGCAGGAGGCCAACCAGGATCCGATTGACCTCGCCTTCCTGGCCGCGGCCAGGGAACGCCACGTCTTCGACGACCAGCCTGCGTTCGCGACCGTCGGGTTCAAGCCGTTCGATGCCACCAACCGGCGGACCGAAGCCATCGTCGAGCAGAACGGGCAGCGGCTGCGCGTCATGAAAGGCGCTGTGCGCACCATCGCCGGGGTCTGCGGCCTGCGCCCGCAGGCCCTCGAGGATCTCGAGGCGCGCGTCCGCGCCGCTGCCGCGAAGGGGTACCGGGCGCTGGCGGTGGCACGCGGCCCGGAGACGGGCGGTCTGGCGCTGATCGGCCTGGTGACCCTGTACGATCCGCCGCGGCCGGACGCACACGCGCTCATCGCGGCGCTCCGCCGTCTTGGTGTCTCGGTGAAGATGCTCACTGGCGACGCGCTGGCGGTCGCCAGCGAAGTCGCACGCGGCGTCGGCCTGCCCAGCATCCGTCGCGTGGCCGACCTGAAGGCGGCGGATGGCCATGCGGGACGCGAAGCGGTCGACTTGCTGGCGGGCGCGGACGGCTTCGCCGAGGTCTTTCCGGAGGACAAGTACCTCATGGTGCGCCGCCTGCAGGCGGCGAAGCATGTCACCGGGATGACGGGCGACGGCGTGAACGATGCGCCGGCGCTCCGCCAGGCGGAGGTCGGCATTGCCGTGAGCACCGCCACGGATGTCGCCAAGGGTGCCGCCAGCGTCGTGCTGACCGCGCCGGGGCTGACGAACATCGTGGCGCTGGTCGAGCAAGGACGAGCCATCTACCAGCGCATCCTGACCTGGGTCATCAACAAGATCAGCCGAACGATCCTGAAGGCCGCCTTCGTCGCCATCGCCTTCGCGGCGACCGGCAGGTTCGTCGTCTCCGCGTTCGCGATGCTGCTGCTGGTGTTCATGACGGACTTCGCGAAGATTGCGCTGGCCACCGACCGGGTTCGCCCGTCCCGCCAGCCGGAGACCTGGGAGATCGGCGGCTTCGTCACCGTCTCCGTCGTGCTCGGCATCGCAATGGTGGCGGAAACCCTGCTCTCCCTGTGGTTCGGCTGGTCGCGCTTCGGCCTGGCGGCCGACGACGGCCTCCTCTCCACGTTCAGCTTCCTGTTGCTGCTCTATTTCGCGCTGTTCTCCGTGGTGTCCGCGCGCGAGCGGCGCGCGTTCTGGTCCACGCCGCCCGGCAGGGCCCTCGGCGCGGCCCTCGTGCTGGACGCGCTCGCCGGCACGCTCCTGACGCACGTGGGACTTCCGGGACTGCCGCCCCTGCCCTGGTGGCAGACGCTCGCGATCTTCGCCTATGCGATGGTGGCGTGCCTGGGGGTGAACGACGCCGTGAAGGTCGCGCTCATCAGATCCCTTGCGACTTGCGCGACGCGTTGACCACCACGGCCGTTGCGACCCGCTGCGTGCCTTCGATGCGATAACGCACGGAGACCACCGCGCCGACGACGACGGTGCCCGTCCGCAGGGTGGACCGGTTGAGCGCAAGAACCATCTCGCTCGGATGCCGCGTCGCCAGCGTGATCACCAGCCGATCGGGCGAGACGGTCTTGACGACACCGCGGACGGCATACGTTCCCTCCGGGCGCCCGGCGGAGGCCGCACCCTGCCGGGCTGGCATCGCGACCGCCGGCGCCCCGGACGGGACGGCCAGCGCTCCGACCAGCAGACCGGCTCCCAGTGGGAGGATCACGCCTCCCATTCCACACGATCGGGGTAAGGCGTGCATGAGCGGGGGATTAAGGTTTCTTAATCCGCGGGCGGTGTCTCGTCCGCGCGCAGCGGGCGTAGAATCGAGGAGGCTTCCATCGATGGCGGGCGGGCGCGCGGGGTGAGGTGATGCGAGTCCTTGTGGTCGAGGACGACCGGAAGGTCGCCAGTTTCATCCAGACCGGCCTGGAGCAGGAGGGCTACGCCGTGGACCTGCTGGCCGACGGCGAGAGCGCGGGCGATCAGGCGCAGGCCATCGACTACGACGCGGTCGTGCTCGATCTCATGCTGCCCGGCCGCTCGGGGTTCCAGGTCCTTCGCGACATCCGCGCGCGGAAGGCGTCGCTGCCGGTGCTCATCCTCACCGCCAGGGGCGCGCTCGACGACCGGATCGCGGGCCTCGACGCCGGGGCGGACGACTACATGGTCAAGCCCTTCGCGCTCGCCGAGCTGTCGGCACGCCTGCGTGCGCTGCTGCGCCGCGGCGCGCCACGCGAAAGCGTGCTGCGCGTGGCGGATCTCGAGATGGACACGGTCCGCAGGAAGGTGCGCCGCGCCGGCGTCGCGATCGACCTCAAGCCGAAGGAATACGCCCTGCTCGAGTTCCTGATGCGCAGCGCCGATCGGCCCCTCACCAAGTCGCTGATCATCGAGCACGTCTGGGACATCCACTTCGACAGCGTGAGCAACGTGGTCGAGGTGCACGTCAACTCGCTGCGCAAGAAGATCGACAAGGGATTCGAACCGCCCCTCATCCATACCGTGCGCGGGGTCGGCTACGTCCTGACGGATACCGCGCCGTGACCCTGCCGCTCCGGGCGAGGCTGCTGGCAGGCATCGCGGTGATGCTCGGAGCCCTGCTCCTCGGCCTGAGCGTCGTGTCCTACGAGGCCCTGGCCAGGGCCCTCGACCACGACTCCACCGAACGCCTCGAGGAGCTCTCCAACGGCCTGCACGGATACCTGCGTTTCGAGAACGGCACCGCGTCGGTCGTCTTCGACCCGGCCGACAACGACGAGGCCGCGTTCGTGCAGCAGGCGACGCGGTACTACCAGATCTACGATGCCGCTGACGGGCACCTGATGGCCGAATCTGGGCTCGCGCCGTTCGGCCTGGAGCTGACGCCTTCCGAGGTCCAGGCGTTTCGAGCCGATCCGAAGCCCTTCGATATCACGACCGAGTACGGCCGCCTGCGCCTGTCCAACAACCCGGGCACGACGCCGGACGGGCGGGCGTACCTGCTGCAGGTGGGCGCGTCCCTCGCGCCGATGGACCAGACGCTCGGGCGCTATCGGAGCCAGTTGCTCTGGCGGGTGCCCGTCGCCCTGCTGTTCACCCTGGTCGTGGCCTGGTGGCTGTCGGCCTTTGCGCTGAGTCCACTGGCGGCCCTTGCCTCGGCGGCGAGCGGCATCACGGTGGAATCGCTGGGCCGGCGCCTGCCGGTTCGCGGAACCGACGACGAGCTGGATCGAATCGCGACGGTCTTCAACGACGCCCTCGCGCGGCTCGAGCAGTCGGTCGGCGACATGCGCCAGTTCGCCTCGGCCCTCGCCCACGAGCTGCGCACGCCGCTGACGGCCCTGCGTGGTGAAATCGAGCTGAGCCTGCGCCGACGCGACTCGGACGACGCCGCTCGCCGCGCACTTGCGAGCCAGCTCGAGGAGATCGATCGGCTCAGCCGGCTGATCGACCACATCCTGACGCTGGCCAGGGCCGAGTCCGGGCAGATTCGGCTGCGCGTGGTCCCCGTCGACCTCGGCGAAGTCGTCGGCTCGGCCGTCGAGCCGATTCGGACGGTCGCCGAGGCCAGGTCCATCGACCTCGTGTGCGAGACGCCTGACGCCGTGGTGGTGGACGGCGACGCCGGCTGGCTCCAGCGGCTCGTGCTGAACCTGCTGGACAACGCCCTGAAGTACACCGAGCCGAACGGCCGCGTCGTCGCCCGGGTGTCCCGGGACGGCCCGTTGGCACGGATCGACGTGCAGGACACGGGCATTGGCCTCTCGCCTGACGATGCCCGTCATGTCTTCGAACCATTCTTCCGCGTGGACCCCGCGCGCACGGTTGGGACCGGTGGCGCGGGGCTCGGGCTGAGCCTGGTGCAGTGGATCGCCGTCCGGCACGGCGGCGCCGTGACGGTCGAAAGCCGGCTCGGCCAGGGCTCGACCTTCACGGTCACCCTGCCCATCCACCGGGACGCCGCGCCGGGCTAGCCGCTGGTGACTGTCCTGCTCTCCCTTGGCCCCGGCCGCCCCTCAATACAGGAGCGGCGGTGGCACCGCCTGCTCGTCCCACGACGGCACGGCCACCTGGTCGAGGTAGTACGCCACAGCCAGCCCTCCCACGAGGAGCGCCGCCGTGAGCACGACGGCGCCCATGAGGATCCACGCCAGCGGGTCGTGCGCCACTCGCGGGCTGCGGTACGGTGAAGGCGGCGGCCGGAGCACGGCGAGCACCTGCGACGGTGTGAAGAGCACCATGGCCACCTCCCGGGTCTCGGACGCGAACACCCCGTACGAAGTCGGACCCGGCCGGGGATGAGCGGGAACTGAACCCTGCATCAAATGGCACCGGCACCCCGGCGACGCAGTTCGGCGGCGGACGCCAATCGTGCCAGCCCGGTCGCCGCAAACAGGCGTTCATGCGCCTCTTCGCGCAGGCGTGCCTGCTCTCGAGCCTCTTCGCAGTCCCTGCAGCGGACAGCGAAGGGGAGCGCGCGCAGTCGTGCGTCCGAGATCTCGCCGCCGCACTCGACGCACCGGCCATACGCGCCTTCCTCGAGGCGGGACAGCGCTTCGTCGATCCTGTTCAGGATCTCGGCTTTCATCTGGATCAAGGCGAACTCGATGTCCCCCTGGGTGTCCACCGCCGCGGCATCGCCGGGGTCCATCACGTGGTGCGGCGTCTCGGAGCCGTCGGCCCGTACTCCGCGCACCTTGTCTCTGACCTCTCGGAGGGCCTCGACCCGGCGCTCCTCCAGCATCTGCTTCAACTCCACGTACCGCGAGCGTATCAGCACCGCGACGCGCGACGTCCGCGGTTTCCGTGATTGGGCCATGACGTTCCGCCGCTCCTTCCTCCCCGGTCCGTCGCGCGGGATCGCGCCGTCCGGGTCTCTCGAGAGAGCTTGACGCGTGTGCGTGAGGCGTTCATGAACCGCGGATTAACTCGCGCTAATCCTTCAGGCGCTCCACGCCGACCAGCGACCACGCCGTGGCGCCACGGCGGAAGTACAGGCGGACGGGGGCGGCCCACGCCGGGAAGGCACTCGAGCGCGCACTGACGTCCACGCGCACCAGCGCGTCGTGATCGCGAGGAAGCGCGGACGGCGCCTGCAGGGCGGTGACACGTGCGTCGGAGCTGTCGCCGAGCGGAGTCGAGACGCCCGTGGTGTTGTCGAACCGCCACCACCGCGCGTGATACGCGTCCGGCGCCGCCGCGCCGCCGCGCTCGACCGCCGCATCGTGAAAGGTCAGCAGCCCCGCGTCGTTCAGCGTGGGGTCGACGACGGGGGTAATCCTGGCGAGGTAGGTGCGTCCGATGACATCACGGCGGCGGATCAGGGTGCGCGTCAGGTACGCCCGGGCCGCGGGATCGCTGTAGTGGCCGGCCTCCACGGCGGCGGCGATCATCCCGTCGGTGACGGCCATTAGCTTGCGCGCAGCCCAGAACGTGTCATCGGGCCCGGCGCGGAGGTACGCGGCATTCGGCCAGAGCGTCTTCCACGTGTCGGGGTCGAAGCGATCGGCCTCGAAGTGCCCGACGCCGCGCAGCCTCGGGTAAAGGATCGTGCGCCAGCCCTCGACCGGGAGCCCGGCACCGACGAGCTTCCCGAGGAGCGGCCGGCCCTCGTAGAGGTACGCGTGGCTCATCCAGGGCTCGCTGGGCCGGACCTCGGCGGCCCCGAGCGACGAGCCGAAGTCGAGGAGGTAGTGGCGCACGACGGTGTGGCCATCGACGGTGACGAGCGTGTCGAGGGTGTTGCCGGGCTTTGCGTCCTTGCGATCGATCCAGGCGGCGAACACGCGCATGCCCCGCAGCTCGCGCCGATCCTCGTGGGGCACGACGTCGTTGGGATCGTCCGCACGCGTGCCGTAGTACAGGAACTCGCCGACGGGCCTGCCCTCGATGGCCTTGCTCGCGATCGCCCGATACGTGCCATCGGCGTTTCGATGGACGAGGGCCAGGGCGCGCTCGACGTCGGCGGCCGTGAAGCGCCGCTTCCTGCCGCCGATGGTGACGGTGGCGCCGGGGCTCACCGCGAGGTCTGCGCGCCGCAGCGTTGCGACGTGCGTCTCCGCGACGTGGTAGCCGAGCGTCCAGAACAGCTTCGTGGCCACGACCTCGGCGCCGGTGGCCTGCTCCGGGAAGTCCGGGGCATCGAACTTGACGAACCAGCGGATGCCGGCCGCGTCGACGATCGTGAAGCCCGGCCTGACGCCGCCCGACTTGCCGGCCACGACGGTCCAGCGGCCCGCCGGTCCGTTCGTGGTGTCCGGCCCCCTGCCGACGTCCGCCTCGGTCATGGGCCGCGATCCGATCCTGTTGGTGAACCAGCTCGAATCGGGGACCTCGTCGATCGTATTGGTGTTCCGTGCCGGTCCCCGGTCGGGATCTCCCTCGTGTCCGAACAGGCTGGACAGGATGTCCCACGGCATGTGGACCGGAAACGGCTGCACCCGGGAGGCATCGCCCGGGTCAGGCTCGCGAGAGATCGGGTCGTCGGGATAGAACCGCGGTGTCGCCGCGGAGAGCCGCAGCCCGACCAGCACCGTCACCAGGAGGGCCGCGCCGGCGCGGTGGACGTGCCCGCGGCTGATGTGGAAGGTACGGGCCGTCACGACCAGCCTCAGAAGCTGACCCCGGGCTCGATGGTGAACCGCCACCCTTCCACGGCGTGGGCCACATCGAGACGGAGGGCCGTGAAGTTCCGGCCGTGAAACCTTGCGCCGAGGCCCCATCCGCGCTTCAGGTCGTGGAGGTCGAGTGCCCCCACGCTGTGAGCCACCGTTCCCTGATCGAGGAAGACGGCCATGTCGAGGACTGGAGAGGCGGTCCAGCGAAGCTCGCTCCTCAACAGGAGGCTGTTCCTGTCGGCGAACCGGTAGTCCATGAAGCCCGGCAGCGTGTCGCGGCCGCCGAGGGAAGGCAGCATGAAGAACGGGATCACCTGCCCCCCTGACGGCCGGGTCATGTCCGCGCGTGCCTGGAGGCCGATGATCCAGTTGTCCTGAAGGAGGGGGATGAACTGCCGGAGATCGATCTCCGTCCGAGTGAAGTCGAATCCCTGCCCGCGGCTGGCATAGTCGTGGAACGCCACGCGGTAGAGGCCGCCCGCATCCGTGTAGCCGGGGGACGTGCGCCAGTCGAACGCCGTGAACGCCGTGGCGTGCCACCAGCTGGGCGATGCCCTGGCGTTCGAGGCGCCCTGGCTCACGGACGCATCGACGCTCGAGGGCGAGACGCCGGCCCCCGCGCTCGCCCAGATGCTCAGGAAGCTGGCTCCACCGCCGATGGTCGTCCACCGGCTGGCCCGGACGCGCAGGCCCGCGCCCACTTCGGTGGTTCGCAGCCCGTACGTCACCCTGGCCGCACGGGAGGAGCCCGGTCCGGATCCATAGAACGGCAGGCTGGGCGCATCGTCCCAGGTGGCATAGGGGCGGACGCGCACGCGAGCGGGACTGAGCACAGGGAAGGCGATGCTCGTTTCGGCCTGCTTGAAATCTCTCACCGACCACGCGGCGGCTGCGTTCCACAGGCCGCCGTCGCCGACAGGCCTCGTGTATTCGAGGCCGGCCGCCAGGCCGGCTCCCGGCCGGAAGTGGCCGAGCGTCAGGCGAACGGCCGGTGGCGGCGGCATGAAGACGTGCTCGAGCATCGTGATGAGGCGGTCGCCCTTCTCGCGGGCCTCAGGCTGGACGTTGGCGGCCTTGGCGGCCTTCTCCGCCTCGATCTGTCCGATGCGGGTCGTCTGCGCCCAGGCGTGGCCGTCTGCGAGTGACGCGCTCAACGACAGGACGGCCACGAAACGTATCGATCGCATGTGAGCTCCTCGGCTCATGTGACATGCCGAGGCTGAGCCGAACATGAGGCCGCGATTAACTCCGCCTTAATCAGCGGTCCTGGGTTAAGGAAAATTCATCGCCGTCTCATCTGCCCGTCATCTGCAGAGTGTGAGATCGCTTCGATGACGTCACGTCATCGGCCGCGCGTGACGCGCGGAAGGAGGAGATATGTGGCCGATCGCAGGAGTCAACCGGGTACGAGTCGCAGTGCTGCTCATGGCCGTGCTGTTCGGCGCCGGCCTTCCGGCATTCGCTCAACAGAAGAACACCTACGAGGGTGACATCGTGGGCGTGGATGCCAAGGCCATGACCTTCACCGTGAAGGGCACCAAGGCCGGCGCGACGGCCGACATGGCATTCAAGGTCGACCCTGGCAGCCAGCTGTTCATCGACGGCCAGCGCCGCCTGCTGGGCGAGCTCGAAAAGGGCGACCACGTGGTGGTGACTTACAGCACTTCAGGTGCGACGCACACCGCCCAACGCACGGATCGCATGAAGACGGCGGTCCGCGAACTCACGTTCACCGGGAACGTCATCGCCGTGGACACCGGCGCTCACACCTTCACAGTCAGAAAGAGCGGTGGTGGCACGGTCGAGGAGATGATGTTCCACGCGAGTCCGGGGACGCGGCTGTACATCAGCGGCGAGCCGATCCTGCTGGCCCAGCTCCAGAAGGGAGACGAGGTGACCGTGGCCTACGAGTCGGTCGGGACAGTGCATCACGTCAAGCACGTGAAGCGCTGAGCCTCAGGCTGTGCCCTGCAGGTACGCGAACAGACGATCGGGCATCACGTCGACGGCAGCCGCACCTTCACGCGTTCATGGACGGCGGACGATCGCTCGTCGCGGTGCCGCGCAGGGCCAGACCGATCGTGCGTCATCAGGGCCGGCGAGACGGGGCCGAGCAGCAGGTAGCGTCAGCCGCATGAGTCCCGGACTTCCTTTCTGCGACTCTCCCTGCTCCTGC
>JBFWQE010000061.1:0-1321 GCA_050249615.1 Vicinamibacterales bacterium | reverse complement strand
TCGTCGCGGTGCCGCGCAGGGCCAGACCGATCGTGCGTCATCAGGGCCGGCGAGACGGGGCCGAGCAGCAGGTAGCGTCAGCCGCATGAGTCCCGGACTTCCTTTCTGCGACTCTCCCTGCTCCTGCTCCTGCTCCAGCTCCTGCTCCTGCCCCTGCACCCTGTACTCTGATCACACCTTCCCCTGCAGACACGCGAACAGCCGGTCCAGCATCATCTTCGACACGCTGCCGATGAGCCGCTGGCCAACCCGCGCGATCATGCCGCCAACCTCCGCGGTGCCGGATACGTCCACGATGGTGGTGTCCCCCTCCTCGCGGAGCGCCACGCGCGCGTCGCCGTTCACGAAGCCCGCCTTGCCCTGGCCTTCGATGGCAAGGCGGAACGACTCGGGCTCCACCTTGTCGAGAATCGAGACCGTGCCGTCGTACGACCCGCTGATCATCGCCACCGAGACGACGACCTTCGCGCGGTAGCGGTCGTCGCCGATGGGCTCGAGCCCCTCGGAGCCGGGGATGCACGAGGACAGCGCCGCCGGGTCCATCAGCAGTGCCCACACGCGTGCGCGGGGAGCGTTGAAGGTGTAGGTGCCTTCGAGGGTCATGACGGCATTATCGCCGCTTGCGTGGCGGCCGGCTGGATTTGCCGGAGTGACGCGGCTCAGAGCATCTCGGCAAGCGTGACGACGTGCACCTCACCGACGCGGCGTGCCACTCCTTTCTGCAGGAGGGGCACGAACAGGGCTCGCACGATGTGGCGGCCCACCGTGGGGGGCGGCGTCGGACGCGCCGCCAGTCGCGCCGCTTCCCGCTCGAGGGCCGCGCGGGTCACCGGCCGGCGGCTGAACCACGCCTCGCCCAGCAGCGTCCGTGTCCCCTGCACGGCATCGGCCACGAGATCCCACTCCGGCTCGTCACCGCGCCAGTAGCGCAGGGCCGGCCGCCACGGGCCGAGGCGTGCGAGCGCTCCGCGCGTCATGACCGGCACGGCCTGGCGGCACAGGTCCTCCCAGGCCTGGGCTACGAGCGGCTCCCAGTGGGGCGCGAGCGCGGCCCGGCGCGAGGCCCGCGACCCGGCAATGAGCGCCGCGCGATTGGGTGCCACCACGCGGAACCACAGCCGCAGGAACGGGTCGCTGATCCGGTAGATGCTGCGCTTCCCGCCGCGCGCCGGCTCGCCGTAGGGTGTCTCGCGCTGCACCAGCCCCATGCCGACCAGGCGGTCGAGCGGTCGCGAGAGCGACGTCGCGGGCCGCGCGAGCCGGCCGGCGATCTCGGAGAGCCGGTGGGCGCCCGCGCCGATGGCGTCGAGCAGCGGGCGCA
>JBFWQE010000060.1:25829-30106 GCA_050249615.1 Vicinamibacterales bacterium | reverse complement strand
CCGGATGCCCACCATCCGGCGCCTACGCCGACCAGGGCCAGCGCCGCCCCGTCGGCCGCGCGTGCCGCGCTACGCCACCCGTCCTCCAGCCAGACGCGCGCAACGAGCGCACCCTCCAGGGCCAGCACCATGATCGCAAGATACGGGTGCACGAGCCCGGCGATCACGCCGATCCCGACGAGCTGGCCGAACGGCACGTCGTGGCGAGGGCGATGACGCACGTACAGCCAGATGGCCCACAGGATCAGCCACTGCGCGCACAAGGCCGCATGGACCGTGCGGTTGAGCAAGGTCGGCAGCAGGACGAACAGGATCCCGCCGGCCACCTGGTGCATCGCCGACGGCGACCGTACCCGAACGAGCAGAGCGCCGAAGTATCCCTGCAGCGCGAAGCACAGCATCAGCCACGCGCCAAGGTACTGGAATGGCATCGGCAGGGCGGCCGACAGCGGCTTCAACGCAAAGGCCACCAGCGGGATCGAGTCGGTGAGGCCGATGGCCGACCCATGAGGCGCACGGTTGTAGCCGTTGATGAGCCCCGGCGGCCAGGACCAGGGCTCCTGGCGGAAGAACTGCCAGCCGAGGAACTGGAATCGCCAGTCGGACCGCATCAACCAGTCGACGTTCGACGGGTCGATGACCGAGGGCCCGTGGACCCACACGAAGAACGCCGCTCCGAACAGCGCCGCCGCGAGTGGGCCCTTCGCCATCGGGGCCTATCCGTCCGCTCCTTCCACGAGCGCAGCGGCCAGAAGGGGGATGAGGATCTCGTGATGGCCAGTGAGGGAATAACCCCGGCCCACGCCGGCGGTCGGCCTCACCACCACGTTGGTCTGGGGCCGGTACTGCCGCAGGAAGTCCAGGTTCACCGTCGTCAGCCCGTCGAGGGAGTGCCCGGCGTTCCGCGCGATCGCCACGGCCTTGAGGAATACCTCCGGCAGCACGACCGCCGAGCCGCAATTGAGGTACACCCCTCCGGCGAGCCGGGCGACCGACGAGGTGAAGTACCGGAAGTCGCGGAGGCTGCCCTCGCCGATGGCCGCACCCGAGGCCTCCGGGTGCATGTGAATGATGTCGGTCCCGATGGCCACGTGAACCGTCACCGGGATCTCCAGGCGCGCGGCCGTCGCGAACAGGCTCAGCTCGACGTGCGGCGGCCGTCGCCCGAGCAGATGTCGCCCCACGGCCTGGCCGAGGCCGAGCCCCTGTCCCACTCCCTCCCGGATCGCGCGATTGAGCTCCGCCCCCGTCTCCTCCGCCATGCCGAAGGTGCCCGGGCCAAGGGCGGCATCGACGTCTTCGGAGGTCGATCCCGCCAGCGCGATCTCGAAGTCGTGGATGAGGCCCGCGCCGTTGGTCGCGAGAGCCGAGATGAATCCGCGGCTCATCAGGTCCGCGAGGACGGGCGAGAGCCCCGTCTTCAGAACGTGCGCGCCGACGCCCCAGATGATGGCGCGTCCGCCGCGCCGAGCCGCCAGTATCGCGGAGACCACCGCCCGGAAGTCGTCGCCCGCGAGCAGCCGCGGCAGGCTGTCCACGAGCGCGCCCACGCCGCCGCCCTTCTGGTGCGGCCGCCCGAACTGCGACACGTGGACCTTGCTCGACCTGGACTGCAGAGGGTAGGTGCGGACGTGAGAGAGGTCGAACTCTTCGTACGGGAGCTTCATGGGCGCCTATAGCCTACAGCGGCACGGAGCCTAGAGGATGAGCATCGCGTCGCCGTAGCTGTAGAAGCGGTAGCGCGCCGCGATGGCCTCGCGGTAGGCGGCCAGCACGTGCTCGCGCCCGCCGAGGGCCGACACCAGCATCAGCAACGACGATCGCGGGAGATGGAAGTTGGTGATGAGCGCCGAGACGAGGCGGAATGCATGGCCCGGCCGGATGAAGAGCGCGGTTTCGCCCGATTGTGGCGGCACGCTGCCATCGCGGGACAACGCCAGCGACTCGAGCGTTCGCGTCGTCGTCGTCCCGACGGCCACGATACGGCGGTTCTCGGCCCTCGCGCGCGTGAGCGCGGTGGCGGCTTCGGCCGACACGTCGAAGCGCTCGGCCTCCATCCGGTGCTCGTCCAGGTTGTCGACCCGCACGGGCTGGAAGGTGCCGTACCCGACGTGGAGCGTGATGGCGGTGCGTTCGATGCCCCGCTCACGCAGCGCATCGAAGATGGCCTGGGTGAAGTGCAGGCCGGCCGTCGGCGCGGCAATCGATCCTTCGGTACGGGCGTACACGGTCTGGTAGCGCTCGCGATCCGCCGGCGTGTCCTCGCGCTTCACATACGGCGGCAGCGGCATGTGTCCCACCTTGTGGATGGCGTCCCACACGCGCGTGCCGCCCGGCGCCTGTAGCCTCACGAGCCGTCGTCCGTGGAAATGCCGGCTGATGACCTCCGCGTCGATCCGGTGCCCGTCGCGCTCGAACACCATCCGCGAGCCCGGTTTGAGGCGCTGGCCGGGATGGACCAGCGCCTCCCATGTGTCGGGCACGGCGCCTGGCCTCACCAGGAAGCATTCAGCGGCCCCGCCGCCGGGCAGGCGCTGCCCGATGAGCCGCGCGGGAAACACCCGCGTGTCGTTGACGACCAGCAGGTCGCCCGGCGTCAGCAGGTCTGGAAGGTCCGAGAAACGGTGGTGCGAGATCCTGCCGTCATGCCGTCCGAGCCTGAGCAGCCGAGACGCCCCGCGCTCGGTCGGGGGCTCCTGGGCGATGAGCTCCGGCGGGAGGTCGAAGTCGAACTCGGACACCAGCACGCAGGCGAGTGTACCGCGCGCGACGAAAAAAAGGCCCGGACATCCCTGGAATGCCCGGGCCAAACCGTGTGACTTGGGCCGACCGATCTAGTGGACGCGTCCGCGTCGCGCGCTTCGCTGCATGCGCCAGTCCTCGGCCAGGACCGACCAGAGCACCTGGTCGAAGAACTGGCCGTGGCGCTTGAACGAGCGGCGCAACACGCCTTCCTGCACCGCGCCGATCTTCCTGAGCGCGCCGTTGCCGCGCCCGTTCATCACCGCCGCCCGCGCCTCGAGCCGCTGCGCACCCACCGTCTCGAACGCGAACTCGAGGACCTGCTTCGCGCACTGCATGAAGAGGCCTGCGCCCCAGAACGCGGATCCGATCGCGAATCCCCACTCGGCCGTCGCGAAGCCCGCTTCGAGCTGCCGCAGCTGGAACACGCCCACGGCATCGTCCATGCCGTCGGGCACCACCACGAAGCACGCGTAGTGCCCGGCCTGACGGTCGCGAAGCGCCTTGAGGATGTAGTTCTCGAAGCTCTCCAGCGACCGCGGCGGCGGGAGAATGAACCGCGAGACCTCCTCGCTGCTCAGGTGCGCCATCAGCGACGCGGCGTCGGTCATCTCCACTTCGCGCAGCGTGCACGTGGCCAGCCGGAAAGTGGGCAGCCCCTGCCTCCAGTCGAGCGGCGCCACAACGGTCGCCACGTCCGGCGACGAGGTCGGCGCGTGGCGCTCCGCCTCCGGCTGGAGCGACCCCTTCTTCACGGTCGGCCTCTTCGAGCGTGGACCTGACACGGTGCGCACGTCATGGATGCAGGCGACGATCGCCCTAGTGGACGATCTCCGGGCGCCACACCGCCTTGGCCTGGCGCCAGTCGGCGGCGAGGATCGACCACAGCGCCTGATCCAACTGCCGTCCGTCCTTGCGGAATGCCCGCCGCAGCACGCCTTCCTGCACGGCACCCAGCTTGCGCAGCGCGCCGTTCCCGCGGCCGTTGGCCACCGCCGACCGCGCCTCGAGACGCGTCACGCCCACGGTGTCGATCGCGAAGTCCACCACCATCCGGGCCGCGTCGACGAAGTAGCCGCCGCCCCAGAACGCCGAGGCGATGGCGAAGCCCCACTCGGCCGTGGTGAAGCCGGAGGCGAGCTGGCGAATCTGGAAGAGCCCAATCGGATGGGTCATCCCGTGAGGAATCACGGCGAAGCACGCGTATCGCCCGTATTCGCGCTCGCGCTGCGCCCACTGGATGAAGCGCTCGAAGCCCTCGATGGTGTCGGGCGGCGTCGAGATGAAGCGCGCCACCTCTTCCGCGGTCATCGTCGCGAGCAGGGCCGGCGCGTCCGACAGCTTGAGCTCGCGCAACGTGACGCGCCCGCCCACGAGCGTCGGCAGCTGCTGACGCCAGTCCGGCGTGGCGGTTGGAAGGATCGCGGTGCGTGCCTCGTGGACCGTCGTCGCCACACGCTGAAGGTTCGGCTGATGTCCCATCTTCTCCATTAGCGCTGCCCTCCATCCGCTCGAGTGGCCGCGCTGTCGCCCCA
>JBFWQE010000060.1:0-25729 GCA_050249615.1 Vicinamibacterales bacterium | reverse complement strand
ACGATGTTGTCGCCCCAGACGATGTTGTCGCCCCACACGATGTTGAGGCCCCAGACCGGCAGGTTGTAGAAGACCGAGTCGCCCCAGACGATGTTGTCGCCCCACACGATGTTGCCGGCCCACGCGTAGGCCTGGCCGCCGACGATGGTCTGGCACGGACTGGCGACGCCCTCGTCCCGCAGGCCGCCGTCGCAATGCGCCATCGCGAGCCACGTCTGCTCGACGTCGGTCACGCGGCGATCGATGGCCGACGCCAGGCGCAGCGCGCCCTCGCCGTTGGCCGCGCCGGTGCCCTGCGCCAGGACGTGGTAGGCCACGCCGTTCTCGTCGGTGAGCGGCAGCGCCGTGAACTGCAGCAGCGCCTTCGCCAGGTTGGGCGTGAGGGCTGGCAGTTCGTCCTTGAGGAGCGCCACCAGGCCGCTCGTCACGCCGGCCGCCATGCTCGTGCCCGACAGGCGCAGGAACGGCTTGCCCGACGGGCCGGCCACGACCAGCGCGGGATGTGACTCCGCGAGCGCGCTGCCCGGCGCGAGCTCCGATGGCAGCATGTGGCCCGGCGCCACGAAATCCGGCTTGGCCAGGCCGTCGTACCACGTAGGACCTCGCGAGCTGTACGGCGAGACGCGATCGTCGCCGCGGCCGGCCGTGCCGTTGTGGTTGAACGCGCCGGCGGTGATGGCCGATGGCGCGTTGCCTGGCGACGTGATGCCGGCGTATCCCACCTGGCCGCTTGCGCCCACGCCGTAGTTGCCGGCCGAGGCCACGACGATGATGCCGGACCGCACGGCCTGCTCCACGGCCTGCACGAGCGGATCGGTGGCGGCCGCCTCGAAGATGGGATGGCCGAGCGACAGGTTGATGATGTCGATCCCGAGGCGGCGCCGATTCGCCACCGCGAACTCGATCGCACGGATGACGTCGCTCGTGCGGCCGCGGCCGGTCGCGTCGAGCACCTTCAGGCCCACGAACTGGACCAGCGGCGCCACGCCCTGCATGGCCCGATCGTCCCCGTGCTGACGCCCGCCGATCAGGCCCGCGACGTGCGTGCCGTGCCCGTAATCGTCGTAGGGCGCCGAGCGCAGGGTGCCCGCCCGCGTGAAATCGAAGAAGGCCTTGACGCGACCCGCAAAGGCCGCCGACGGATGGATGCCCGAGTCGATGAGCGCCACCGTGACCCCGGCGCCGGCGCGGCGACCGGTGGACAGCCCCAGGGCCGCAAGGGCCATGTTGCTGGCAACCGGGTCGTCCGCGCCGGGCCGGGAGAACGACGCGCTGGGAGAGACCACCGCATCCACCGAGCATCCGTTCGTCGCGGGATCGCCGCACACGGCCTCGACCTCGGCGGCCGTGAGCTCGACCGACAGCGCGTCGATCGACTCGTGCTCGGCCCCGACGTGCTTGCCCCGCGCGGCGAGCTGCTGCTTCAGCCATGCGCGATACCCCGCCCTGGCCTTCACAATCACCCGCGACGAACGACCTTCACGCTGCGCCTCGGCCAGGGATCGGTCGAGGCGCGCGGCGGGTTGCCCGAGCGCCAGCGTCGGCAGCAGGGCGAGCCCGCACAACAACGTAATCGTGGAGGAGCGACGTGTGAACATAATCGTTACCGGCCCGACACTGAGCAAGGCGCTGGCCAACTCCCGGGAGCGGTCGAAAGCCTGGGCAATTCGTGCACCGATATGCAGTCTTGCGATCCCTCGTCATCCTGGCCGGGTGACGACAATTGGCAGGAGTGCCTTTAACTGGCACACGGACCGTCATGCGCTAGGCAGACAAAACGGTCCAAGTCATTGAAATAATGAGACTTATCGCAGTTTTTTCGATCACATGCGGGGCGCGCAGGCTTGTTCCAGAATGGAACAGTTATGCAACCGTTGGCTGCTCAAGCACTTACGCTCACAGAATCGTGAGTGCGCAGCCTTGCATGCCCTGAAATGGCACAGCCCGGATGGGCTGTGCCTTTCAAGATTGTGAGGCGGACACGGACGGGAAGGGAAACGGGGCAGGCCCGCGCGGCGTCAGTAGGCCCAGCGCACCAGCACGGATCCCACGGTGAACCCCGCGCCCACCGAGGCGAGGAGGATGAGGTCGCCGCGCTTGAGACGGCCGCTGGTGACAGCATCGTTGAGGGCCAGCGGGATGGTTCCGGCGGTCGTGTTGCCGAAACGGTCGATGTTGATGATGACCTTGTCTTCCGGCATCCCGATGCGTTCGGCCGCGGACATGATGATGCGGCGGTTCGCCTGGTGCGAGACGAACAGGTCCAGGTCGCTGGCCGTCACGTGGTTGCGCTGGAGCAGTCGCTCGCAGATCTCGCCGGTGTTGCGCACGGCGAACTTGAAGACGGCCTGCCCTTCCTGTTTGACGAAGTGCAGGCGCTGATCGACGGTCTCATGCGACGCCGGCCGCCGGCTGCCGCCCGCGGGCATGCAGAGCGCCGGGCCGCCGCTGCCGTCCACCTGGTGCTCGAAGTCCAGGATGCCGATGGACGGGTCATCCGACACGCCCAGCACGACCGCGCCGGCGCCGTCGCCGAACAGCACGCACGTCGCGCGATCGGTGTAGTCGATGATGCTGGACATCACGTCGGCACCGACCACGAGCACGTTGGTGGCCGCGCCCGCGGCCACCATCTGGCTGCCCACCGTCAGCGCATAGGTGAACGCCGAGCACGCGGCGGAGAGGTCGAAGCCCCACGCGCGCGTCGCCCCGATCTTGTCCTGCAGCAGGCACGCCGTGCTGGGAAACAGCATGTCCGGCGTCACCGTCCCCACGATGATCAGGTCGATGTCGGCCGGCGTGAGACCCGCCCGACGGATCGCCTCGACGGCCGCCTCCTTCGCCAGGTCGCTCGTCCCCACGCCCGGCTCCGCGATGTGCCGCTCGCGGATGCCCGTGCGCTGCATGATCCATTCGTCCGACGTCTCCACCATCTTCTCGAGATCGGCGTTGGTCAGCACGCGCGGCGGAACATAGGTGGCCAGGCTCTTGATGGCGGCCCGCCGGACGGGCGCGGCGCCCGCCAGTTTCGCTCTCAGCATCTCGGTCAAAACAGTCCCCTTCCGGGCAGGGTGCGCCCGAAGTAGTCGTACGCCCGCGCCGTGGCCACGCGGCCGCGCGGGGTGCGCTCGATGAATCCCAGCTGGATGAGAAACGGCTCGTGCATGTCCTCGATGGCGTCCGGCTCCTCGCTCGTCGCCGCCGCCAGCGTGCCCAGCCCGACGGGCCCACCGCCGAACTTGTCGATGATCGTCAGCAGCAGCCGGCGATCCACTTCGTCCAGGCCGTGGGCGTCCACCTCGAGCAGCTTCAGCGCCGCCCGGGCCACGTCCAGGGAGATGCGGCCATCGGCCCGCACCTGCGCGTAGTCACGGACCCGGCGGAGGAGCCGGTTCGCCACGCGCGGGGTGCCCCGCGACCGCCCGGCCACCTCCCGCGCCGCCTCCGGGTCCATCGGCACATCGAGGATGCGCGCCGAGCGCCGGACGATCTCCTCGATGTCGGCGACCGTGTAGAAATCGAGCCGGTGGACGATGCCGAACCGGGCACGGAGCGGCGCGGTGAGCAGGCCCGCGCGCGTCGTGGCGCCGACCAGCGTGAACGTCTCTACCGGCACCTTCACCGACCGGGCGCCGGGGCCCTGGCCAATGACGATGTCCAGCTCGAAGTCCTCCATCGCGGGATACAGGATCTCCTCGATGGAGGGCGCCATGCGGTGGATCTCGTCGATGAACAGCACCTCGCGCGGCTGCAGGTTCGACAGGATGCCCGCCAGGTCGCCCGGCTTCTCGATCACCGGCCCCGCCGTCGTGCGGATGGGCACGCCCAGCTCGTTCGCAATCACGTACGCCAGCGTCGTCTTGCCCAGTCCGGGCGGCCCGTACAGCAGCACGTGGTCCAGCGCCTCGCCCCGCTGCGCCGCGGCCGCGATGGACACGTGGAGGTTCTCGCGGACGCGGTCCTGCCCGATGTAGTCGTCCAGCCGCCGCGGCCGCAGCCCGGCCTCGTACTGCGCGTCATCGTCCACGCGCGCCGCCGAGACGAGTCGGGGGTCGGTCATCGAGGGAAGAAACCACGAAGGCACGAAGAAGCACGAGGGACACGAAGGTCAGAGCCGGAAAGGCCTCGTGGACTTCGTGATCCCTCGTGTCTTCGTGGTTTCACTTGACGATCCTCAGGCGCGGGACAACGTCTTCAGCGCGGCTCGCAGATGCTGCTCGAACGAGGCATCCGCACTGTCCTTCAGCACCGCGTCGAGCGCCTTGTCCACGGCACGACGATCGTAGCCGAGATTGGCCAGCGCGGAGGCCAGATCGTCGCGCCGCGCGTCGCCCGCCGAGGCCGGGGGGAGCTCGCCACCCACGCCCTTCGCCGCCAGCGGCAGCCCATCACGCAGCTCGACGGCCATGCGCTCCGCCGTCTTCTTCCCGACGCCCGGAATCCGCGTCAGCCGCACGATGTCTCCACGCTCGATGGCGCCGACCAGTTCTCGCGGCTCGATGCCCGAGAGCACGGCGAGCGCCAGCTTCGGGCCGATGCCGGACACCCCGATGAGGCGCTCGAACACCGCCAGCTCCAGGGGTGTCGCGAAACCGTAGAGCGCGAGCTGGTCCTCGCGGACGTGCGTGTGCACGCGCAATGCGATCTCGGCGCCCGGGTCCCCTGATGCGTAGAAGGTGGAGAGCGGCACCGCGAGGTCGTACCCCACGCCGCCGACATCGACGATGAGCCGGTTGGGGTGCTTCTCGAGGACGCGCCCGCGCAGGTGGGCAATCATCGCGTCGGCGGCCGATACTGGCGCCAGCTCCTCGGCGCAGCCGGGCCCTTCGCACGCAGCGACGGGGCTGCGTCCACGACCCTGGCGATCCGTCCGGAATGGTGCAGGTGGCAGATGGCCACGGCCAGCGCGTCGGCCGCGTCGTGGGGGCTCGGGACCTTGTCCAGACCGAGAAGCAGCTTCACCATCTGTTGCACCTGGGCCTTCTCGGCGCGGCCGTAGCCCACCACTGCCCGCTTGATCTCGGCCGGGGTGTATTCGAGGACGGGCACGCCGCGCTCGACGGCGGCCAGCATGGCCACGCCACGCGCGTGACCCAGCTTCAGGGCACTGCGGACGTTGGTGGAGTAGAAAAGGTTCTCGATGGCGACGCAGTCGGGCCGGCACCGATCGATCTCGCCGGCCAGCGCCCGGTAGATGGCGCCCAGTCGGTCCGGAAAGGGCGCGGCGGCCTCGACCCGGACCGCGCCACACCGCACCAGGCGGTGGCGGCGCCCATCGCTGTCCACGCACCCGAACCCGGTGCGCTCGGAGCCGGGGTCGATGCCGAAGACCTTCACGCCAGCGAGGCCTCGATCTCCTTCTCCTCGATGTCGAAGTTCGACCACACGTGCTTGACGTCGTCGTGCTCCTCGAGCACCTCCATCAGCTTCACCATCTGGGAGGCTTCCTTGCCCTGCAGCTTGACGTAGTTCTGCGGGAGCATGGCGACCTCGGCGCTGGCGGGCTCGATGCCCAGGCCCTTCACCGCGTCGCGCACCGTCTCGAAGATCGAGGGCTCGGTCAGCACCTCCCAGGTGTCGCCGTCGTCCCGCATGTCGTCGGCCCCGGCCTCGAGCGCCGTGTTCAGGAGCTTCTCCTCTTCGGCCGCGGCCTTGTCGACCACGATGTAGCCCTTCTTCTCGAACATCCAGGCCACGGAGTTGCTGGAGCCCAGGTTGCCGTTGTGCTTCTCGAGCAGGTGCCGGAGCTCGCCGACGGTGCGGTTCTTGTTGTCGGTGAGCGTCTCGATGATGAGTGCTGCGCCGCCGGGCCCGTAGCCCTCGTAGGTGATCTCCTCGTAGGTCACCCCCGGGAGCTCGCCCGTGCCCCGCTGGATGGCCTTCTTGATGTTGTCGGCGGGCATGTTCACCGACTTCGCCTCGGCGATGATCGTGCGCAGCCGCGGGTTGGTGCCGGGGTCGCCGCCGCCGTTCCGGGCGGCCACCGTCAGTTCCTTGATGATGCGCGTGAAGATCTTGCCGCGCTTGGCGTCGGCAGCGCCCTTCTTGTGCTTGATCGTGTGCCATTTGGAATGGCCGGACATGGCAGATGCTCCCCCGGGTCTAAAGGAAATGGACTCTGTAGTTTATCAGCACTTACGCGCCAGCAGGATCCAGACCTCCGCGCGCGCGTCCCAGGGCCCGCCCTGGTAGTCGCCGAGCAGGGCCGTCACCTCGAACCCCGCCGTCTCGAGCCGCCGGGCCATCCGGGGCACGGAAACCGTGCGGAACGTCAGCGTGAACTGCTGGCGGACGGCCGCCCGGCCGCGGCCCTCGACGAACTCCTGGTCGAAGAAGGTGAGCCCGCGGCGTCGGTCCTGGCGAACCGACTCGAGGAGCGTGACAGGGCGCCCGGAACGGCCTCTCCGGCCCTTCAGGCTCACCCGCTTCTGGTATTCACGCCAATCGGGCAGGTCGGCCACCAGCTCGAGCCCGAAGACGCCGCCGCGCGGCAGCACCGCCGCCACGGCCGACAGGGTGGCCTTCAGGTCCACCTCCCGCAACAGGGACTGAAGGATGCCGTAGGGCGCAATCACCGTGTCGAACGCGCCGGGCGCGAACGGCAGGTGGCGGATGTCGCCGCGCACGAGCGAGACGTTGCGGGCCCGCGCGCGTCGCAGGCGGGCACGCCCGCGCGCCAGCATCGCGGTCGATCGGTCGATGCCCACGACGCGGGCCGACACGGCCTTCGCGAGCGGCACGGTCACGCGGCCCGTTCCCGCCCCGAGCTCGAGCACGGGCCCGCCACGCGAGGCGGCCAGCCGCTGCCAGAACGGCACATCGCGCCGCCCGAACGTGCGCGCGTTCTCCCAGTCGTAGAACGGCGCGTACTCGTCCCAGCCGTGGTGGCCTTCCGCGGCGGTCTGTCGCTTCCGGGACGCAGCCTTCGGTGTCGTCACGATTCGGCGCCCCCTGTCCGACTCCCGACTCCCCACCGGTCCCGAGCGCTCTCGAGGGACTCCCGACTCCCGGCTGCCTCGGCTACGTCCACGGCAGTTCCACTTCCCCACGCGCCTGTCGCTCGGCCAGGTCGGGAAGGCCCGACAGGAGCTGGATGACGTCGTGCGGCAGGTCCCGTGGCGTGAAGGTGTCCATCGACACCGAGCCCACGCGCACGTAGCCCTCGGCGAGGAGCTGGTCGGAGTCGTCGTCGCGAATCTCGAACTGGTGGCGCAGCCGCCGCGGGTTCTCCACCGTCGTCTCGATGCCAATCCGAACGAGCTGGCCGGCACGCGCCGGGGCGCGGAATCTGGCGTTCACCTCGACGCGCGGCATGCCGAAGCGGTGACGCTCGAGGAGCGCCTGTCGCGGCTGCCCGAGCGATGCGAAGAGCTCCTCCTCCGCATCCTCGAACCAGCCGAGGAAGTTCGGAAACCACGCCACGCCTGCCGCGTCCGTGTCCGACCAGTGCACCTTCTTGCGGATCTGAAAATGAGCCATGCCCGACCTCGATGCTCCCTTCGCGGGCTATATTCTCCCGCATGTTGCCCGCTCGCGCCGCGCGCCTCGCCATCGTCGTGGTCACAACGCTGGCCGTCCAGGCCTGCAGTCGGCCATCGCCGCCCGCACCCGCGGCGGACGCGGCCCCGGCATCGGTGGACGAGTTCCGTGCCGCCGCCGAGCAGGTTCTCCGCGAGACGGGAATCCCCGGCGCGGGCCTCGCGCTCGTCCGCGCCGGAGGCGTGGAGTGGGCGGGCGGCGTGGGCCTGGCGGACCGCGACGCGCGCACGCCGGTGACCGCCGACACGCATTTCCGGGTCGGGTCCATCAGCAAGACCTTCGTGGCCATGGCCCTCGTGCAGCAGTACGAGGACGGCGTGATGGACATCGAGGCGCCGGTGTCGGAGCTGGCGCCCGACGTGGCCATCGACAACCCGTGGAACCAGTCGAGCCCCGTCACGGTCCTGCAGCTGCTCCAGCACACGGCCGGGTTCGACGACATGCACTTCACGGAGATGTACAACCTCCACGATCCGCCCGACTTGCCGCTCGTCGACGTGCTGCGCAGGAACCCGGCCTCGCGCCGCGTGCGGTGGCGGCCCGGGACGCGCATGTCGTACTCGAACCCGGGGTACGCGGTCGCAGCGCACGTGCTCGAGAAGGTCACCGGCCGCGCGTACGAGGACGTGATCGAGGAGCGCGTCTTCCAGCCGCTCGGGATGCGCACGAGCAGCTTCGTGCTGAACGAGGCAGACCTGCCCCTCATGGCGAAAGGCTACGACTCGCGGACGGGGCCACCCGTGCCCTACTCCCAGATCTACCTGCGACCGGCGGGCAACCTGCACACATCGCCGGCAGAGCTCGCCGTTTTCGTGCAGATGCTCCTCAACTGGGGCGAGACGACGGAGACACTCGTGATCGACCCCGAGTACCTCAGCAACATGGAGCGCCCCCGGACGTCCATCGCGGCGAGGGCGGGGCTGATCTACGGGTACGGTACGGGCATCGCCTCCCGATCGCTGGCGGGGTTCCCCGTGCTCGGGCACGGCGGCGGGATCGACGGCTTCTCCTCTGCCTACGGCTACTCCGCGGCCCGCGATGTAGGGTGGGTGGTGCTGCTGAACGGGACATACGCGCCACAGGCCATCGACCGCCTCTCGGCCCTCGCCGTCGGCTACCTGAAGCGCGACGTGGAACCACCCGCGAAGCCCGAGCTGCCCGTCGCGCCCGACGTGCTCGCCGGGCACGCCGGGTACTACCACCCCGAGGGATCGCGCAACGAAGTGTTCGCGGCGATGGACTGGCTGACCAGCGGAACGACCCTCGGTGTCGAAGGCAACCGGCTCGTCGGCCGCGGCGTGCTCGGCGGCCGGCAGGTGCTGGTGCCTGTGTCCGATACCCTCTTCCGCCGAGAGGCCGACGTCACGCCCAGCCGCGTCTTCACGACGGATGACGATGGGCGCACGGTCATGCTCGGGGATGGCGACTTCGGCGTGCGGGTGCCGCGTTGGCGCGTGGAGCTGGTGCGCGTGCCCGTGGCGGGATCCATGGCCATTGCGGCCACGGTGCCGATCGCGCTGGTCGCGTGGCTCCTGCACGCAAGGCGTGCCAGGCCCGCGGGTTTCTGGCTCCTCAAGCTCACGCTGGCGTGCATTCCTGCCGCCGTGGTCGCCCTCGCGGGCATGGTCCTGTGGGCCCCGGCGCGCGAGTGGGGCGAGATGACCACGTGGACACGGCTCACCTATCTCGGCTCGTGGGGGCTCCCGCTCGCGTCGCTCGTGGCGCTCGCGCTGCTCGCGGATGCCTGGCGACGCGGCGCCGGGCGCTGGGTGCGCGGGTATGCGCTGCTCGTCACGGCCGCCGGCCTGACGCTCTCGGCCTTCATCGCGGCATGGGGCCTGGTGGGCCTCCGGCCCTGGGCCCACTGAGCGCCACCCGGATCAGGTCCGCGCTGCAGGCGCCTTCCCGGCCTGGTATTTCATCGAGGCAAACCCCACGATCAGACCGACCAGCGATCCGGGCAGCACGATCTCCCACAGGTAAGGGCCGCCGATGGTCACCAGGTAGGCAAGCACGGCGCCGACCACCACACCCACGCCCACGCCGACCGCCATCGACTGCGTGCGCTGGGCCACCAGGCCGATGATGAGGCCGGCGATGACGCCCTTGAACGTCGAGCCGATCACGATGCCGACGATGTTCGGCGCCTCCTGGGGGGCAGAGATGAGCGCCGTCAATCCATCGAACACCCCGAGCACGCCGCCGAGCAGCATGGCGAAGACTGGCTTCTTCATCGAGTCACTCCTCCCGTCTGCCTTTTCAACGTTCGCTGACGCCCGTGTACGGCCAAGTCCTCAGTACCCGCTCCACAACAGCAGCCCGGCCCGTACCAGCACGTAGGCCAGCACCAGGAGCGCCGGCAGCTCATATCGGCGGTAGAGCCGCAGCAGTCGCTCGGCCGCCGGCTCGCGATAGGCCGACGGAGGCAGTCCGTCGCGAAAGCGATTGAGCTCGTCGGCCACCTCCGCGACCCGCGCGTAGCGGGCGGAGGGCTCGGCCGCGCACGCCTTGTCGGCGACGGCCAGCACCGCGCGCGGGGCATCTGCTCCTGCCAGGCCCCGCAGGATGGTGCCGAGCGCGAAGATGTCTGCGCGCTGGTCCACCATCGCGCCGCGCTCCTGCTCCGGCGCCATGAACCCGGGCGTGCCCGCGATCACCTGCTCGAGTTCCGGCACCATGTCAACCTGGGCGGCGCCCCAGTCCATGACGTATACCTCACCCCAGGCGCCCACGAGGATGTTCGCCGGTTTCAGGTCGCGGTGCACGATGCCCTGCGCGTGCGCGAAGGCCACGGTGTCGAGGACGCGCGAGAACAGCGCGAGGCGGTCCGGCAGCGCGGCCCGCTCGTCGGCGGCCCGATCCAGCGGGCGCCCGCGCACCAGCTTCATCACGTAGTAGGCCCGGCCGTCGGGCAGCACGCCCTGTGCGTGAACCGGGACGATGCCGGGGTGGTCCAGTCGCGCGAGGACGAGGGCTTCCCGCGCGAGCCGTGCGGCTGCGCGGCCGTCGCGGTCCGCGACATCGAGGACCTTGATCGCCACCTCGCGATGCAGGGCCTCGTCTCGTGCCACGTACACCGTGGCCGACCCGCCACGGCCCGCCACGCCGGTGACGGTGAAGTGGCTCTCGAAGCCGGGCCACGCTGCAGCCTCGCAGAGGCGGGCGATTGCCGCGTCGCTGAGGAAGCTCACCACCCGCCCCCGAGCAGCCTGCGCGCCTCGGCCTCCCACTCCTCGTCGCTGCCGGTCACCTCGCGGAGATGGTCGAGCACCAGCGCACGGAACTCGCGGCGCATCGCGGCGAGGTGGTTGGTGACGGTCGCCGGCGTCAACCCGAGACTGGCGGCAATCTCCGCATAGCTCGGGCGCTCCGCTGCGGGATCGGCCAGGTCGTAGCGCTCGAACACCTCGAACATCGCGCGGCGCCCGCGCGACTCGGCCCACTCCCGCAGCTCGCCGACCGCGCGATCGAAGAGCGCCCGGACCCACTCGCGGTAGAAGAGCTCGTCCACGTCGGCGGCTACCGCCGGCTCCCGCTGCCGCAGTTCCCCTTCCGCGGTCGTGAAGTCCAGGGAGACCAGGGACACGCCGCCGCCGCGCTTCAGCCGGCGGCCGGCTTTCACCTGGTTCGACTGGTAGCCGTCCAGGCACAGCCGGAGGTACGTCCTGAAGCGCGCGCGAGCCGGGTCGTAGCGCGCGATCAGGTCCTTCTCGAGGGCCGAGAGGAAGAAGTCCTGCGTGGCGTCAGCGGCCTGGTCCGGATCCAGGTGCCACTGCAGCCGCAGGTACTTGTAGACCGGCTTCCAGTACGCCTCGACCAGCGCGGCAAACGCCACGCGCCGCGTCTCCTCATCGTCGCTGCGCGTGCGCGCGACCACCGACAGCCGGGTAGGCGGGAAGGCCACTGAGTACACTATCCCCGTGAACCGGGAATGGAATGCCACTTCCTACCACAAAGTCTCGGGCCCGCAAACGAGCTGGGGGCAGCGCGTGCTGGCGCGGCTCGACGTGCGCGGCGACGAGCGCGCCATCGACGCGGGATGCGGCTCGGGGCGCCTGACCGGCGATCTGATGGCACGGCTGCCGGAGGGAAGGCTCGTCGCGATCGACCGCTCGTGGAACATGCTGCAGACGGCGCGGGCCAACCTCCGCCCGGCGTTCGGCTCGCGCGTGAAGTTCGTCCAGGTGGCGCTGCCCGCGCTGCCGTTCCACGAGTGGGCCGACCTGGTCTTCAGCACGGCGACGTTCCACTGGATCGACGATCACGCGGCACTCTTCGCCGGCATCTTCGCCGCCCTTCGGCCGGGCGGGCGCCTGCACGCGCAGTGCGGCGGCGGGCCGAACCTCGCGGAGGCGCACGCGCTGGCCGAGTCGGTGATGCACGAGGCCCCTTTCCGCCTGTACTTCGAGGGGTGGCCAGGCGTCTGGAACTTTGCGTCCGCCGAGGACACGCGCGACCGGCTCGCGGCCGCGGGCTTCACCGACGTCGTCACCAGCCTGGAGCCGGCGCCGACGAGGCTGGCCAGCGAGGCCGACTACCGGGAATTCGTGACCACGGTCATCTATCACCCGCACCTGTCGCGGCTGCCCGAGGCGCTGCGCCCCCGGTTCATCGACGAGGTCACGGGGCGGGCAGCCGCCCAGGACCCGCCGTTCACGCTCGACTACTGGCGCCTCAACATGCAGGCCACCCGGCCATCCGTCGCTGATCCAGGACACCCGTGATGAATCATCCCTCCGTCATCCGACCTTCCGGCCACGCCGCCTACTCGCCCGCGAAGATGGGCAAGAGCACGCTGTTCGAATCGCCAAGGCTCCTGGTGGGCCTCAACGCCTTTGAACCGGGCCAGGAACATGCCCTGCACGCTCACCGGGGGCAGGACAAGGTGTACGTGGTCGCCGAAGGCTCGGGCCTGTTCCTCCTCGATGGCCGCGAGTTGCCGATGACGGCCGGCGACCTGCTCATCGCTCCCGAGGGCGTTCCGCACGGTGTCCGGAACCCGGGCCCGGGCCGCCTGCTGGTCGTGGCCGTCCTGGCTCCGGCACCAGGGAGGGGCTAGGCTCGGCGGCGCCGGCCCGCGCTGCACGGAACGTGCACGCGGTTTGCACACGTACTTCGCGCCACGCGCGCGCGGTCCCGGTTCTGCACGCCGTCCTGTGCACGCGGTGCCCACCAAGTGGTTTACTATCTGTGCCGCAATGGCAAAGTCCCCCCGCGCTGCTGCCATGCCCGACGAGGACTGCGATGTCGGGCACGCGTTCAACGGAGTGTTCGGTTTGGCCAATTTCGCGAAGCCGGGTGATCACGAGGACCTGCACCAGGGAAGCGGCCTGGTGACCGGGACGGACGGCCGCACGCGCTGCTGGTGGCCGGGGACCGATCCCCTGTATGTGCGCTACCACGACGAGGAGTGGGGCCGCCCGGTTCGAAACGACCACCGCCTCTTCGAGAAGATCTGCCTGGAAGGGTTTCAGTCGGGCCTCAGCTGGCTCACCATCCTCCGCAAGCGGGAGAACTTTCGCGAGGCGTTCGACGGGTTCGATCCGGAGCGGGTCGCCCGCTTCACCTCACGCGACGTCAACCGCCTGCTGAAGAACGCGGGCATCGTGCGCCATCGCGGAAAGATCGAGTCCACGATCAACAACGCGCGCCGCGCGCTGGAGTTGATGGCCGAACGCGGGTCGCTGGCGAAGTACTTCTGGGCGTGGGAACCCCCTGCCAAGGAACGCCCCACCGTGTGTTCTTACGAGGCCCTTCGGGCCACGAGCAGCACGCCTGCGTCCATCCGGCTGTCGAAGGACCTGAAGGCACGGGGGTGGACCTTCGTCGGCCCCACGACGGTCTACGCGTTCATGCAGGCCATGGGGCTCGTCAACGATCACCTCGAGGGGTGCGAGGCGCGCGCCGAGGTGGCGAAGATCAGGCGTCGCTGAACGGCACCCGGCGCGTCGCGCAGACCGCCGGAGGCGGCTGCGCGGCTATTGCTGCACGACCGTGTGCTTCCGCGCCCGCAACAGCTCCACCAGGCTGTCGGGACCGACCAGGTGGGCGGCGCCGACCACCACGAAGCAGCGCACCCGCTCTGACAGGCACTTCTCCACCGGTTCCACCCAGTTCCGGTTCCGCTCGACCAGCAGCCGCTCGGCAATCTCGGGGGCGTCCCTGAATCCCTCGAAGAGGAACCGTTCGACCCGGTCCGTGTCGCCACGACGCCAGGCCTCGACCATGCTCTCGAAGTTGGCCGCCTGGGCATCGATGTCCGCGAGCATCGCCTTGAGGGAGGCCTCCTGCTGCGTCGAGGCGAGGCCGTCGAGCCTGTCGAACTGATACGCCACGGTTTCCAGCGCCCGGCGCGGCATGCCCGAGGCCTTGGCCCGATCGAAGAAGTGACGATCGATGCCGAGGGCCGGGTCGAAGCCCGCACGGGTCAGCTCCGCAGCCGCGAGCGTGACGGCCGCCATCCACGGCTTCATGCGCTGCAGCATCGGCATCGGCACCCCGTGCTTCTCCGCACGGGCGCGCACCGCCGCAAACGTGTCCTTCGAGACCATCTGGTCCAGCGTCTGCCCGTCCGGCAGCATGGCCTTCCCCACGAGCCCCATCATCGTCGCGGGATCGTTCATCTCGTCGAGATCCACTTCCTCGACGAGCACCTTGGATGAAGCGAAGGCTTCCTCGATGACCGGGCTCAGCGGGTAGAAGCTCCTGGTGAGCACGTGCACCGAGCCGAGGAGGTACGCCTCGCCGCCAGCCGGCGAGGTTACCTTCCACAGAAAATGGCGAGGAGCCTCCTGCGCGGCCAGCGCGATGCTGGCCGCGGCCAACGACAGTGCACACGCCCACAGACGCAGCAACCTCGACGACGTCTTCATCCTGCGCACCCCTGCACCTTGTACCCTTGCACCCTGCACTGACAGTATCATCGACCCTTCCATGCTCCTCCGCGAGGCCCTCGAGGGCGCCCTGGTCATGGGCCCGATGACGAAGGGGTCCAATCTTCCCTACCGGCGGCTGTGCGTCGAGCTCGGCGCGCGCGTCACGATGAGCGAGATGACCGTGGCCCGCCGGCTCAAGCAGCACCGGAGAGGCGAGTTCGCGCTCATCCGACGCTTCGAAGGCGAGCCGTTCTTCGGTGTGCAGCTCGCGAGCACGAACCCCGACGAGCTGGCATGGGCGGCCGCGCTCGTCGAAGCGCGCGGCGCGGACCTCATAGACCTGAACTGCGGCTGCCCCATCGACCACTTCACCCACAAGGGGCTGGGGGCGTCACTCGGGCGGCAGCCGAGTCGCCTGCGGCGCCTCGTCGAGGCGATGAAGACGGCCGTGACCGGAATCCCGGTGACGGCCAAGATCCGCCTCGGGTGGAACGACGAGGCGCGCAACTACCTCGATCAGGCTCGCGCGATCGCCGACGGTGGCGCCGATGCACTCACCGTCCATGGCCGCACGCGGAACGCGCGATACCGGACCCGGGCCGACTGGGACGCCATCGCCGAGATCGCGGCCGGACTCCCCATCCCGGTCATCGGCAACGGGGACATCCTCTTCGGCCACGAGGCCCGGTCCCTGGCAGCGCGGTCCGGGTGCGCCGCGGTGATGACCGCCCGCGCGGCCCTCATCCGACCCTGGATCTTCCGCGAGCACGCAGACGGCGAGTACCGTGAAATGAACGCCGAGGAGCGCATCGCCATCTATCGGCGCTACGTCGAGCTCGCAAAGGCGCACTGGGGCGACGACGAGCACGGCCTGGCCCGGGTCCGGCTGTTCACGCGCTGGCACCTCGACTTCTGGGTTCGGGAGGCACCGAGGCGGCCTGACGGCAGCTTCCCGGCGATGCAGATTCGTGAAGCGGACGCCCGGCCCCGGACGCCTCTGGAAGCGGTGCTGGCCCGGACCGACGGAGCGGCGCTCGATCACCTGGCCGACTGCCTGGTGACGAACCGGGAGATCGTCCCGGCCGATCTGCCAGGACCGGAACCCGCGGGGCGAGAGGCCACATGTGAAATCCAGGGGTGAACGTCTCGGCCTCGGCCTATGTCATTCCGAAGGCCCAGCTGCTCAGCACGGTGCCTCCAGCGCCCCTGCCGGCTTCCCCCCACGGAACTGGTACTCACCGTGGACAGGACGGCCGCCACGGCTGCCGCCTGGGATCTCACCATCATGAACCCGGATGGCCAGATCGTTTCAGCCTTGCCGGAGTCCCCGGCGGCACGTACACGCTCCCTCTGCGCGCGGTCAATTTGACAGGATCGAGCAGCCCGTCGGATGTCCTGACGCTGACCTGCCCGGGAGCGCCCGCGCCGCCGGCCGGTTTCTCGCTCTACGCCGTCGGCAACACCGTCTTCGCGATCTGGGATCCGGCGCCCACAGGCGGCGCGAGCGCCGCGACGCCCGTTCAATCGGTCACGGTACCCTGACCGGCGAGCCGAGCGAGAGGGGGACCGGGGCGGCGGAACGCGCGTCACGTCCCACCTCTCGCGTCCTTCTTTCTCTCCTCCATCGCCTCGGGCGTCCGCGGCCAGTCCTCACGGAGCAGGCGCGACAGCCCGCGATCCGCCAGCAGGCGCCCGGCGGTCTGGCAGGCCGGGCAGTAGTTGGCCTCGTTCGCCGCGTAGCGGATCCGCTGGATCGCCGTCCCGCACACGGGACAGGGCAGGCCGTAGCGGCCGTGTGCCGCCATCCCCTCGCGGAACGCTGTCACCTTCTCGGGAAACCCCTCGCCTGCCCCCGCAATCAGGCGCGATCTCCACGTGGACAGCACGGACCGCGTGGTCTCGAGGAGCCGCGCCACATCGGCGTCGCCCAGGCGGGACGTCAGCTGAAGCGGCGACAGCCGCGCCGCCAGCAGGATCTCATCGGAGTACGCGTTGCCGATCCCCGAGAACAGCCGCGGGTCGGTGAGCGCGCGCTTGAGCGTGTGGTTCTCGCTTCGCAGGCGTTCGGCAAAGGCGGGCAGGTCGATCTCGAAGACATCGAGGCCTCCGGGATCGTGCTCGCCGAGCGCCGCGCGGCCGCGGACGACATGGAGCGAGGCCTTCCGCCGAGAGCCCGCCTCGGTGAGGATCAGCGTTCCCGAGGGGAAGTCGAATGCGGCAAGCCCCACCTTCCCGGGAACCATCGCGCCGGGCTCCTTCCAGCGAAACCGGCCGGCGATCATCAGGTGAAAGACGAGGAACAACTCGTCATCCAGCTCCCAGACGATACGCTTGCCCAGGCGATGGAGCGCCAGGGCCCGCCGGCCGACAGCGGTGTCAATTGGCGGGTCCACGGAGCGGACAAGGAAGGGACTGGCGACCCGCACGCGCTCGATGGGCTGCCCGACGATGCGGGATCGGAGCGCGTGCAGGTAAAGCTCGATGTCCGGGTACTCCGGCACGGGTCCTCCCCGGGCCGGTCAGCGCGCCTCGGTCGCGCGCGCGACGAAGATGTCCCTCGCCTCCTTGAACTGGCCGAGCACGTGGGCCTTCTCCTTGTCGCTGCGCCAGCCCGGGTGCGCGGCGGCCATCTCGGTGAGCGTGTCGATCCACTTCACGAAGTACTCCGCGGAGGCCTTGTCGCGGATGGGCTGGCCGCCCACCGTTACGTAGATCGGGTTGGTCACCGCGAGCGGCCGTGAGTTCTCCACGGGGAAGGTCCGGTCGGCCCCCACGGCCCTGAGGGAGTACCAACCCGACTTCGCGGCCTGCACCGTGTGCGCGAAGTTCACGGTCTGCGACCCTTCCGGCACGTCGAGGCCCTGCACCACCACGCCGTTCGACACGAGCTCCACGCGCCGGATCGGGGCTGCGGAAGAGACCGTGGCCTGGAACGACACCGGCCCGCCTCCGGCGGGCAGGGCAATCTCCTCGCCCGGCATGACGCCCTTGTTTGCGGTGAACTCGATGAGTGGACCGTTGGTGACGAACCCCCGGCCGGCCAGGAGGGCCTTCATCCAGTTGGCCCAGGTCAGCGGCGCCGAGCCCAGGTTGAAGTAGCCGCGGGTGGCACCCACCAGTTCCACGCGGTGCAGGTTGGAGATCGAGTCCTCGCCGCCCGTCACCGGCACACGGAAGCCGGTGTTGAGAATCCGGTACCACACCATCAACGGGGCGTCACCCGCGCTCTGCGACCACAGCTCGTGGTAGCTGACGGCGCCGAGGGCCACGTCCACCGGGAACGTCTTGGCCGTGCCGAGCCCGGCCTCGAGCGGATCGCGATCGCCATTGTAGGGGTGCACGTATCCGCCGATGCCTCCCTGCTGCTTCGCATACCGGAAGATGTCGGTGTTCGAGGGATACAGGCTCTCGACGGCCGTGCCCTCGTACCCCGTCACGAAGGGCGAGATGAGGTGCTCCTTCAGGTTGAACAGCGAGATGTGGCCATAGAACGGGGGCCGGTACTCCTGGCCCACGTGCATCACCCGCTCGGCGCTGGACAGGGGATGATGATCGCGGCCCGGCACGTAGTGCTGGTAGTCGAGGATCCGGTTGTCCTTGTTGGCGATCTGCAGACTCACCATGTCTGCGTCCTCGGCCGCGTTCATCAGCATGATGTTCTCGGGCGTGTTGTGCAGGTTGCCCGCGTAGTTCATGTGGACGTGATTGCTGCCCGAGCGCCACCCTTTCGCCTTCAGGTTGACAATGCGCTTCAGTGCCACGGTCACCGTCGTGGTCTGCCCGGCCTTCACGGCCACGTCCTGGCGGGTGACGGCGTACTCGAAGCCCTTCATCGCCTCGATGCGGAACGGCCCGGGGGGCGCCTCGGTCGTGTAGCGGCCGCGCGTGTGGAACAGGTGGCGGTTCAGCGTCGAGAGCCGCTCGTAGGCGTCGGACGGCGTGTAGGGCTTGCCGTCCGAGGCGGTGTGATACACGCGCGCCGGCGTCTCGCGACCACGCTCGTCCACGACCCGCACATCGATGCGCCCCATCGGGGTCTTCCACTGCTTCTTCGTCACCAGGGCCAGCCGCGACTCGCCTCCCCAGGCCTTGATCAGCTTCAGCTGCGGCAGACCTTGCTCGTTCGAGATGTACGCGATCCACTCGCCGTCCGGCGACCAGCGCGGAAGGAAGGCGTCGTACTCGCCGAAGGTCATCTTGTAGGGCTCGCCTCCGACCGTCGGCAGCACGAACAGGTTGGTGAACTGTCCCCCGAGATGCGAGGCGTAGACGAAGCGCTTGCCGTCCGGCGACCACTGGGGGCGCGTGCGGTAGAGCGTCTCCTCCTTGTGGATCAACCGTGCACGGCCGCCGTTCATCACGTCGGCTTCGACCGGCGCCCGCCAGACGCCTCCCGACCCCAGCGGGATGCCGCGGTTCGAGATGAAGAGCAGCTCCTTGCCATCGGGGGACCACGCGGGCGAGAGGTGCACGTCCTCGTCGCTGAAGTAGAGGCGCGGCCCGCCGAACTTGTGGTCCGTCGTCACCTGAATCGTGCTCCCCGGGCGCCCGTCGGCGATGTCGGTGACGGCGAGGTTGTAGAACCCGTTCGGCGCGGTCGTCACGTATGCGAGGCGGCGGCCGTCGGGCGACCAGGCCGGCTCGATGTTGACGAAGGCCCCGGTGGTCACCGCCGTCACGGCCCCGGTCGCGAGGTTCACGACCCGCACGTTGATGCTCCTGCCGTCATCGTCGGCGGTGTAGGCCAGGTAGCGGCCGTCCGGCGACCATTCCGGTGACGAGAGGTACTCCTTCTCGCGGAGCAGCTCCTCGGCCACGCCGTCGGCACGGCCGTTCGTCACGCGCATGCGCCACAACGATCCGTCCATGGCAAAGGCCAGCCACTGGCCGTCAGGGGACCACGACGGCCACCACGGCGTGCTGCTCGCGGCGGGCGGCAGCAGGTAGTTGTGCATGTAGTTCCCGCCCGTTCTGGCATTCGGGTAGTTCTGGGCGTGGGCCGTGACGGCCGCGAGCGCGACCGACAGCATCGCGCCGCAGGCGGCGCGCAGGGCGAACGGCAATACCATCGGGGGCTACCTCCGCGCGGCCTCGGCCGCGAAGAACTCTCGCTTCAGCTTGAGCAGAATGGGGATGGACGCCAGGACGGAGATGAGGTTGGGCAGCGCCATCAGGCCGTTCAGCGTGTCGGCAACGTCCCACACCAGGTGCAGCGACCCAATCGCTCCCAGGTAGATGAACACGAGCCACAGGAGCCGGTACGGCAGAGCCGCGGTCGCCCCGAACAGGTACACGATGCCGGTTTCGCCGTAGTAGCTCCAGCCGATGAGCGTCGAATACGCGAAGAGGACCAGGCTCGTCGTCACCACGACGTTGCCCCAGGTGCCGGGGAGCCCGACCGAGAACGCATGTCCTGCCAGGGCGGCGCCGGTCGTGCCATCCGTCCAGACGCCCGTGCACAGGATGGCCAGTCCCGTCACCGTGCAGACGAGGATGGTGTCCACGAACACCTCGAAGATGCCGTAGAGGCCCTGGCGGACGGGGTGGTCCGTCCTCGCGGCTGCGTGCACCATGGGGGCGCTGCCGAGGCCGGCTTCGTTCGAGAACAGGCCGCGGGCGACGCCGTAGCGGAGGGCCATCATCACCGTGGCGCCCGCGAATCCCCCCGTGGCCGCCGTGCCGGAGAAAGCGCTCTCGAACACCAGGGCGACGGCGCCGGGCACCTCGCTCGCGAAGCGCAGCAGGATGATGATCCCGCCGCCGAGATAGAACACCGCCATCACGGGCACCAGGATCTCGGTCACCTCGCCGATACGCCGGATCCCGCCGAGGATCACGGCCGCCGCCAGGATGGCCATGACGATGCCGGTCACCGACGGTGAGATGCCGAACGTCGCGCGCAGGCTGTCGGCCACCGAGTTGGCCTGCACCATGTTGCCGATGCCGAACGCGGCCAGCGACACCAGGCCCGCAAAGATCGCGCCGGCCCAGGGCAGTCCGAGCCCGTTCTTGAGCGTGTACATCGCGCCGCCGCGCATGGTGCCCTTCTCGTCGGCCTCGCGATAGTCCATCGCGATGACGATCTCGGCGAACTTGGTGCACATGCCGAGCAGGCCGGACACCCAGAGCCAGAAGAGCGAACCGGGCCCGCCAATCGAGATGGCGGTCGCAACGCCCGCGATATTGCCCACCCCGACTGTCGAGGCGAGCGCCGTGGCCACGGCCTGGAACGGCGTCACGCTCCCGGGCTCGGTGTGCTTCTGCCGGAGCTTGCCCAGCACCTCGCGAAGCGCGAACCCCAGGTAGCGGAACTGGACGGCCCCGGTGAGCACTGTCAGCAGGATGCCCGTGCCCAGCAGGAGCACGATCATCGGCCATCCCCACACGTACCCGTTAAGCCAGCTGTTTGCCGCGGCAATCTGGTCCACCATCGTGTCGGCGCCCTCCCCAAAGTGTCTGAAGCGGTGTCAGCTTACTCGGCCGCGCCGGATTGGCGAAGCAATACCTTGCAACCGGGCCGTGCCCGGCGCGGCAGGCGACGGCAGACCGGCCCGGCCGTATCAGTGTGCGTTGAGGATGGCCTGCCACCCGACGGCGCGAAGGCCGCTTCCCGCGGCGCGTGCCCGCATGGCGCGGGCGGCCTCTGGCGGGAGGCTGCAGGCATCGTGGCGGATGTAGTGGATGGCCTCGGCCAGGGAGGCTTCGGCGGCGTCGCCCAACTCGGCGTCGATGCCATCACCGGCGGTGCAGGTGGCGGGCAACCCGTCGAAGTAGTCGCCCTCGTCGTTGGCGTTGCGAAGGGAGAAGGAAACCGGGGCGAGCACCTTGTCGCAGAACCGCACCAGGTACTGCCCGACGGGCTTGCCGTAGGTGGCATCGCCGACCGTCACGACCGGCATGAACGGCTTGAGCGCGTTGATCACGAGCTCGCTCGCCGACGCAGACGATCGCGATGTGATGGCAATCAGCCGGGACAGGACCGGCGCTGGCTGGTCGAGAGCCTCGAAGCGCAGCGTCTCGTTGCGGAAGGTGTTGCGATCGTTGTGCGCGTAGGTGGCGAAGGGCTGCCCAGCGGTCAGCGCGCCGCCGATGAGGCTGCCCAGGTGCACCGCGACGTCCACCAGGCCCCCTCCGTTGTACCGGAGGTCCAGCACCAGCTCCGAGACGCCGGCCTCGGCCAGCGACGCGAACGCCTCGTCCAGGGCCGCGAAGGACGGGCGGACGAAATTGCGGAAGAAGAGATACCCGACCGTGCGGCCGTCCACCTCGAACACGCGGGTGACCGACACCGTCGGGATGGTCACCAGCCGCTTGGTCATGCGCTCGCGCCGCTCTGCGCCATCGCGCGACCGGAAGAGGACCTCCGAGGACGCCCCCACATCACTCGGCCCGAACGCGCCGGCGATCTCTCCCGAGGCCACGAGCGCCTCGACGGGCCGCCCGTCGATCTCGAGGATGTGGTCGCCCCTCGCCAGGCCCGCTTCCGACGCCGGGCTGTCGGCGAAGACCTGGAGCACCCTCATCTCGCTGCCGGACAGGAGCGTGGAGAAGCCGAATCCGATGAACTGGCTGTCGCTGTAGAAGGCGTCGGAGGAGGCAGCAGAGGTGATGTAGCTGAAGCTGCTGTCGAGTGGACGGAACCGGACAGCTTCCAGATAGGCTTCGGGCGAGGGAAAGCTCGCCGCGTTCACGTCGGGAATGGCCGAGTACCAGAGGTAGAGGTCCTGCATCACGTCGCGGACGTAGATGTTCTGCGACGTCACGCTGCAAGTGCGCGGGCCGGTCTGGGCCGCCGCGGGCCCGGCGCTCGCGCCGGCCAGCAGGGCAAGGACCCACGCCACCCGTCCCAGTCGCATGGGTCCGATTGTGCCCCGGGCCACGCCCCGGTGGGAAGGGGTCGGATCAGGCCGGGCCAACCGGGACCAGGGGCAGGGTGACGACGAAGTCCGAGCCGTTCACGCCCCAGCGCGCCGGGGTGCCCGTGAGGAGGCGGAACCGGCGCGCCAGGTTCTCGAGGCCCAACCCCGTGCCCGACGCCTCCTGGGGGTGCGAGCGCCGCTCGTTCGAGACCAGCAGCCGGTCACCCTCCAGCCGGATCGTCACGCCCAGGGGGCTGGCACGCGAAATCTCGTTGTGCTTGGCCGCGTTCTGGAGCAGCTCGGGAAGGGTCACTGGCGGAATCAGCCAGCGCCGGGCCGCCGCCGGGTCCGCGTCCAGTTCCACCCGGAGGCCGTCGCCATAGCGGATGCCGATGAGCATCACGAAGTGATCGAGCAGCGACAACTCCTCGGACACGGTGACGAGCCGGCGTCCGCGCACCTCGAGCAGGTAGCGATGGCTTCGCGCCAGCGCTTCGATGAAGTCGGCCGTCCTCGGGCTGTCCTGCTCCACCAGATGGCTGAGGACGTTGAGATTGTTGAACAGCGTGTGCGGATCCACCTCGCTGCGGAGCGCGTCGAGCTCGGCTTCCACCTTCTCGCGCTGCAGCCGCTCGCTCCGGAGCCGGTCGCTCTCCCACTCCCGGACCAGGAAGACCGTCTCGTAGACATGGGTGATGAAGATCACCGCCGACACCACCAGCAACACTGCCATCGCCACCCGGCGCCAGGTGGCGGCCGGGTCGTCCGTGACCAGCGCCCATCCCCCCAGCGCCACGGCCACGAATGGCACCGTGAACAGGCAGATGAGGCCAACGAGCAGCCGCACGCGATGCCATGGCTGGGTGAGCCAGGCGGTTCGATCCTGGAAACGCAGGTAGAGCCGGAGATTCCCCTCCCAGGTGATCAACGCAACCATGGTGAACCAGGCGTAGCTGGCCGCGAGGGAGGCGGTCGTATGGTGACCGTGATCGATGATGCCGGCCAGGTTCGGGACGAGGACGCCGAGCACGGGGGTGAGCAGCAGCCTCGCTGCCCGATCGTCCACCCCCGTCCGGCCGGCGCCCGGGTCCATCCCGTCAGGATACCGGGGCGAGCCCCGCCGCGCGGCGCCCGCCCCGAATCCGCTGGGACGAACGCTCGCCTCACGCGCTGAGCGCTTGTTGCCGGGCCCGCTGCTCGAGCACCTCGGCGAGCGGCAGGAACCTCAGTGTCGAACGCTCGAGCAGGCGGAACTCGCCCTTCGGGATGTCGAACACCATGCCGTGCACGAACAGGTTCCCGCTGCGCAGCTTGGCGGCCACGCACGGATAGGTGATCAGGTGATCGATTTGCGTGATGACGTTCTCCTCGATCAGCCGGCTCAGGAACTTGCGGTCGTCGAGATCGCCGTGCAGCTCGTTGGCCACCGCGGCCACTCTGTCGGCATGGCGGATCCACGCGGCCACGGCCTTCAGCCCATTCACCTTCTCCGGCGTCATCAGCGCCTTCATCGCGCCGCAGTCGGAGTGCCCGCAGATCACGATGTGGCGGACCTTCAGGATCTCCACGGCGAACTCGACCGTGGCGCCCACGCCGCCGGCCTCCCCGTACGGCGGGACCAGGTTGCCGGCCGTGCGGCAGATGAACAGCTCTCCCGGGAGTGCCTGCATCAGCTCGTTCGGGATCACGCGCGAGTCGGAGCAGCCGATGTACAGGGTCTCCGGCGCCTGGCCGTCCGCAAGCTGCTCGTACAGGTGTCGGCTCTTCGGGAAGACCTCGTTCTGGAAACGCGTGATGCCGGCGATGAACTTTTCCATGATGACCTCTTTCAACTGCATGTCAACTGCACATGAAGACCAGGTGAGCGCTCGCAAGGGGTGTCAGGCAAGTGGCGGCGCGCGTCCCGTCGGCGCCGGGATACCTCGCGAGGCCAGGCGCCGAGGGCCCGCGGCCACGCGAACGAGGGTCGTCGCCTCCGGAGCAGAGAGCCAGGTGGCGGCGGATTCGAACGCCTGTCCAGCGGTCCTCCTGCGCCCGGCGCTCGAGATGCCCGGTCCCTCGGAACCGATGACGGCGGCCAGTTCCTCGTGGTCCTCGCCATGGCACGGCCCCGCCCACGATCCGGGCCGCTGAAGGCTGCCCCGTGCACTCCGCGCCGTGCGGTCGAACTCCCTTGGTACCGTCACGGGCAGCCAGATGGCCACGGCCACCGACAGCGTGACGAGGGCGGCCACGGGCCGGGTGGAGAAACGCACGGTCATGGCGGGCTGCTCAGGAAGGCGTCTGCGGGCCCGAGCAACACGCCGGGCGCGAAGCCGAGCACGAGAAGCAGCGAAACGAGCGCCACGGCGACGAGGCGCTCGCGCAGGTAGAGGTCGGGGGCCAGCGAGGGCACGGTTGGGCCGAGGAACACGCTGGAGAACGCCATCAGCGTGGCCACGGCCAGGAACGCGCTGGAGAGGATCATCACGACGGTGCTGGCCGGGCTCTCCATCCAGAGCGCATGCAGCAGAAGGTCGTCGGCGACGAAGCCAGCCGTGCCCGGCAGGCCGACGCCGGCGCCGCCGAACAGCGCAAACGATGCCGCAAGCCGAGGGAATGCGCCGGCCCGCCCGCCGGGCGCGGCGAAAGCCGCCGCCCCGGTCCGCTCTTCGAGCGAGGTGATCATGATACCGAGCCCGCCCAGGGCGAGCCCCATCGCCACCGCCACCAGCAGGGCCGCGGCGAAGTTGCCGATGCTGGCCGCCCCCACGGCGGCCAGCAGCATCCCTCCGTGCATGGAGGTGGTCCCCCGGTAGAACCCGCGAAGGTCCTTCTGCACCAGAGCGATCAGCGCCGCCGCGAGCGCCGCCAGCGATCCGTACCGCACGAGCACCGGGGCCCATTCGATGGCGACGGGGTGGTGATCCACGTGGCGCAGGTGTACGAACACCAGGGCGATGGTCGACGCGAGCTGCTGCGTCTGTACGAGAGGAGCACGCTCGCACAGGCTGGCGACACCTGCATGCAACGGCAGGACGCCCGCCCTGAGCGCGATGGCCAGGCTCGACAGCGCGAATGCCGCCGCCGGCCGGCCGAGGGACAGGGCCGCCGCAACCGCCAGCGCAATCGCCGCGCAACCTGCGAGCGTCACTGCCCCCGTGCGGCTCCACCGCCGTGCCGCGAGCGCGTGGAGGACGGCGCCGGCCGAAATGCCGATGTACGCCACCATCCCGCCGGAGGCGAACAGGGCTACCGTCACCGAACCCGCAAGACCGGCGAGCAGCCAGCGAGGTGACCCCTTCTGCGACGCGACGGCAGGCGCCACCAGCAGCAGGAGGCAGACCACGAGGGCCTCCCACGGTGCGGAGAGCGTGGGCGCCAGCGAGCTCACGAACCGGCTCCATCGAATGACAAGGTCCGTCGAACCCAGCGGTCCGCCCATTCGAGCGCCCGTGCCACGCCAAGGACCGGGGA
>JBFWQE010000059.1:0-30238 GCA_050249615.1 Vicinamibacterales bacterium | reverse complement strand
GAGGTTGACCCGGCTCACGGGGCTGGCCGGGCTCGACGCGGGCAGCATGTTCTGGTGGGCCTGGAACTTCTCGAACGTGTTGGGGTTCCCGCCGTGGCACTTCTCGCAGCCCACGTTGTTGCGCGAGTGGGGCGAGAAGTCCCAGTCCTGCAGGTGGCGGAGGGCAAACCCGCTCCAATTGGGGGCGGCCGACTGCTGGTTGGCGATGTGGCAGTCGGCGCACCGACTCGACTGGGCCTGGACGGAGACCACCCACCCCGCGAGGATGACGAGGGCGAGCAGGATGGGGGCACGAAGGACGCTACGCATACGGGGAAAGTATACAAGCGCCGTGCCTGTGCCCGTCAGGCCACGGCAGCACTTTTTTGCGCGGTGGGCTCGCGCCTGGGCGGGAGCCCGGCCGGCGGCGCGCTCAACGCGGCCGCCCGGAGGCGATCCGCGTGCTTCCGGTAACACTGAAAGCACAGCGTGTGATACCGATCCCATTTGACGACGCCCCGATAGCGGAAGAGCGCGCGCCGGGACTCGCAGTCGCGGCAGACATGCTTGACGGCCGGCGCCCGCCGGCCAAACCGAAGTCGCAGCAGCATGCCGGCAAGCCTACCGGCCGTGTTGGACAGATGAGGTCACGATGGAACGCCATGCCGAAATCGTGCGCCAGTGGCGCATCCTGCTGGCCCTCGAAGGCCGGGCCCGCGGCCTCTCGCTGTCCGACCTGCAGGACGAGGCCGGCGAGAGCGTCTCGGATCGCACCATCCGGCGCGATCTGGCCGCGCTGGCACAGGCCGGCTTCCCCATCGAGTCCTCGCGCGAGAACGGCAAGACCCGGTACACGCTCAACCGCGAGGTCTTCGGCGGGCTGGCGTCGGCCGGCCTGTCCCTGTCCGAGCTGTGCGCCCTCTACTTGAGCCGAACCCTGCTCTCCGCCCTCGCCGGGGACCCGTTTCGCGACAGCCTGACGTCCGCTTTCGACAAGCTGGCCGATGCCCTGCCGCCCGCTCTGTGGCGCTTCATCGATCAGTTGCCCTCGGCCCTGGCGGCCAAGGCCCAGACGGCTCGCGTGCCCTCCGCGGCACCACGCCTCGTTGACGCGCTGATGGGCGCGATCCTCGGCCACCGGCGCGCGCGCATGCGCTACCACTCCTTTGCGAGCCAGCAGGTGAAGGACTACCTCGTCGAGCCGTACCGGGTGGCCTATGCCCAGGGGACGCTCTACCTGTTCGCCTTCGTCCCCCTCTACGGCGAGATGCGCACCTTTGCCGTGCAGCGGATCGAGTCCCTGGTCGTCCTGGAGGAAACCTTCGATCCCAGGGAGGCCAGCGCCGCCGTCTTCCCCGATTCGCTGACTGTGTACTCCGGGACGCCCGAACGCGTGGTGATCGACTTCACGTCCGCCGAGGCGCCGTACATCCGCGAGCGCGACTGGCACCCCAGCCAGGTCCTGGAAGACCGGGCCGATGGTGGCGTGCGCCTCACCCTCGACGTGGTCATCGACTGGGGCCTCGAGGCATGGGTCCTCGGTTTCGGCCCCGCGGCGAGGGTCGTTCACCCCCCGGCGCTCGTCGCGCGCGTCGTCGAGCGACTGGATGCCGCACGGGCGAGGTATGGGAGCTGATGGTGGCGAGGGAGAAGGAGAGGGCATCCCTACCTGGCGAGTCGCCGATCGAGGCGGATCAGTTCGCCGAGCGACCAGGCCTGGAACGGGCAGCCGCGAGGCGTATGCGGCGGCTCGGCGTCGGCGATCTCGGACACGTGGCCCAGGCCCGCTTCGTCGAGATGAGCGATGACCGGCGTGACGAACCTGCGGCGCGCCTCGCGCTGCGCTTCCACCCCGCCTCCGCGAACGCGCACCCAGGCCTCCACGAATGGACCGAGCAACCAGGGCCACGCGGTGCCCTGGTGGTAAACGGCGTCGCGCTCGGTGGGGCCCCCCTTGTAGCGGCCGGCATAGCCGGGTTCGTCCGGTGCCAGGGTTCGGAGGCCAAGAGGGGTCCACAGTCGCGCCTCTACGACCTCCAGCACCTGGCGGGCGCGAGGGCCATCCACGAGCGACAAGGGAAGGCCGCCCAACGCGAGGATCTGGTTCGGGCGCACCGTGGCATCCACGACGCCCGGTCGGTGGTCCACGTCCACGACATCCGGCAGCGTCGGCGTCGCGGCGTCTGCGAATCGAGCGCCGAAGGACTGGCGGGCGCGGCTCGTCCAGGGGCGCCACCGATGCGAGATGGCGCTGCCGGCGGCCAGCGCGTTGACCCACAGGGCCTGGACTTCGACGGGCTTGCCGATGCGAGGCGTGATCTCCCGCCCGTTCGCCCGGGCGTCCATCCACGTCAGCTGCACGCCAGGTTCCCCCGCCCTGAGCAACCCGTCGTCATCCGCGACGATGCCGTAGCGCGTGCCTTCGGCGTATCCCTCGAGGACGGCGACGATCGCATCCTCGAGTCGCCGCCGGTCGTGGCTGGAGAGTGCCGCGCCCGCGCGCGGGTGTGTGAGCAGTTCGTGGCCGGCGACAACGAACCAGAGCGACGCGTCCACGCTGTTGTACTCCGGCGGCTCGGCGCCGTCCGGGAAGCGGTTGGGCAGCATGCCGCGGTCGATGGCGCCGGCCCAGGCCAGGAGGATGTCGCGCGCCTCGTCCAACCGGCCGGCGGCCAGGCACAGGCCGCGCATCGCGATGAACGTGTCACGGCCCCAATCGGTGAACCACGGATAGCCGGCGACGATGGTCCCGCCGCCGCCGCGCTTCACGAAGTAGGCATCCGCGGACTGCTCGAGCGTGCCGCCCCGCGACACGCGTCGGGCACGCTCGGCTCCGGCCACGGATTCGGCGTGCGCAACCAGGGACCCGTCATCGCGAATGGCGGCGACAGCGGCGGGCGTGCCAAATACGACCACGGCCGGCGACAGATTCAGGTCGAACGAGAGTTCGCCGGGGCTGGCCAGGTCTTCGACGGCGTCGAGTCCGCGCGCTTCCTCCTCGGCGTACAGGAACTGCCGGGAACCAGGCGGGATCGTCGCGCCACGTCCCGTTCGACACGCACGCGGCAGCGGCGCCGCCATCGTAGAGCGGCCACTCCAGCCGTGCTCCGCGCGCGCTGGTTTGCAGCCGGGCCGCGCCGTTCTCGCGCTGAAGCGAATGGTAGTCGCGGGCTGCGAGGAGCGGACGCACGCGTAACGTCGCGGGGCCGATCGCTCTCGCGCTCCATCTGAGCCAGGTCCGGGCCGAGCCCGGCGCGACGAAGACCTCCGCTGTCACCTGGCCGCCATTGGGCAGGGTGAAGGTCCATGTCGGCCACGGGGCCCGCTCGAACCCCGCCAGCGCCGGCGTGATGTCGGGGTGCACGACGCCCGGCACGTAGCGCTGGCTGGTGAGCGGCGTGCGCCCCCACGCGCCTTCCACCCAGGCGTCGATCCCTGGCACCAGCATGACGCGACCTGTCGGAGGTGTCAGCGCCGGGAGCAACAGCCCGTGATACCGCCGCGTGCGGAGGGTGCCCACCGTTCCCGAGGCGAATCCGCCCAATCCGTCTGCTTCAAGCCATTCAGCCGTGAGGTCCATCGCGCTTTGGATGCCCGCGGCCCGCTGGCGTTACCCGGGCGCCCGGCGCCCGGGATGAAGAGGTGGCAACGGGGCCCCTGAAACTTCTGTGCGCCACCCTCATCCAATCCGCGGCTGCAAGGAGGACGCATGCTCGCAGTGGCGGATGACATGACCACGTTGATGCTCTACCGGATTCGTGGCGAGTTCCTCGAGATGGCGGGACTGCATCTCACTCTGGAACAAGCAGCGCGCCTGTGGCACATCGACGCGGCCACGTGCACGGCGGCGCTCGATCGGCTGGTGGCCGAGCGCTTCCTCGTGCGCACGCGGACCGGCGCATACAAGCGGGCCGAGCAGGTCTAGGTTCAGCCGTGCACGCACAACCCTGCCGGCGCGCGCGAAATGTCTGGCACGCGGAGCCGGCCATCGAGGGCGCGCTACTCGCGCTGTTCATGATTTCGGCCATCGCGTTCACAGTGCTCCTGGAGCACCCCGATTCTCCGCTGGGCGGGGTCGTCGCCTCGCCCGTCGCGCGCCGGGGCGTGATCGGGCTGGGCATGGCCGCTACGGCGGTGGTCCTCATCTACTCGCCGTGGGGCAGGAGGTCGGGCGCGCACATGAACCCGGCAGCCACATTGGCGCTGGCACGCCTGGGCCTGGTGCCGGCGTGCTCCATCCCCGCCTATATCGCCGCGCAGTTCCTGGGCGGCGCCCTGGGTGTGTGGGCGGCGTGGCAGGTGTTCGGGCCTGCCGTCGCGCATCCGTCGGTGCGATTCGCCGTCACGGCCCCGGGCCCCTGGGGCGCCGGCGCGGCCTTCGCGGGAGAGCTCGCGATGACCGCGGTGCAAATGGGCGCGGTGTTGACCGCCTCGCGGGCGCGAGCGTGGCGCCCGCGGGCTGGCCTGGTGGCCGCGGGGCTGCTCGCCCTCTACATCACGGTCGAAGCGCCGGTTTCGGGCATGAGCCTCAACCCGGCGCGCACGCTCGGCTCCGCCGTGTGGGCCGGGGACTTCACGGCCATCTGGGTCTATTTCTCGGCGCCGGTCCTGGGGATGCTGCTGGCCGCCGAAACCGTCCGACGTATGCGCCCCCGGGACGAGGTCACATCATGAACGAGCGCTACGACGTCATCATCATCGGCAGCGGGGCCGGCGGCGGCACGCTGGCCTGGCGGCTGGCCGGGTCCGGCAAGCGCATCCTGATCATCGAGCGCGGCGATTACGTCCCGCGCGAAAAGGCCAACTGGGATTCGCGCGCGGTCAACGTGGAGGCGCGGTACCACACCCGCGAGGTGTGGCGCGACCGCGACGGCAAGCCGCTGCACCCCCACACCAGCTACAACGTCGGCGGTAACACCAAGTTCTACGGCGCCGCGCTCTTCCGGATGCGTGAGCGGGACTTCGGCGAGCTGGCGCACCACGATGGGATCTCGCCGGCCTGGCCCATCAGCTATGCCGACCTCGAGCCCTATTACACGGAAGCCGAACGTCTGTACGCCGTGCACGGTGAGCGCGGGGTGGACCCGACCGAGCCGTGGGCCAGCTCGCCCTACCCCTTCCCTGCGGTCTCGCACGAGCCCCGGATTCAGCAGCTGCACGACGACCTGACACGCGCCGGCCTCCGGCCGTTCCCCGTGCCGCTTGGTGTACGGCTGGACGAGCACGACCCGCGGCGCAGCCCCTGCATCCGGTGCAACACGTGCGACGGCTTCCCCTGCCTGGTGCACGCGAAGAGCGATGCACAGGTGATGTGCGTGGACCCGGCGCTCAGGCACCCGAATGTCTCGCTGATGACCAACGCGCAGGTGACGCGGCTCGACACCAGCGCATCCGGACGGGAGGTCACCGGCGTGATCGTGCGCCGCGGTGGGAGCGAGGAGCGCCTGCAGGGCGACGTCGTGGTGGTCAGCGCCGGCGCCATCAACTCGGCCGCGCTGCTCCTGCGCTCGGCCAGCGCCCGCCATCCGCAGGGACTGGCCAACGGATCGGGTGTCGTGGGCCGTCACTACATGGGCCACGTCAACTCGGTGGTGCTGGCCATCTCGACCACGCCGAATCCTACGGTCTTCCAGAAGACGCTGGGGCTCAACGACTTCTATTTCGGGGATTCCGACTTCCCCTACCCGATGGGGCACATCTCCTTCGTGGGCAAGCTGGACGCGGTCGCGCTCAGCGCCGGCGCGCCGCCGTTCGTGCCGGGCCTGACCCTGGATCTGATGGCGAAGCACTCGCTGGATTTCTGGCTCACCTCGGAGGATCTGCCGGATCCGGAGAACCGCGTGACGCTGGACCGCGACGGGAACATCGCCCTGTCCTACACGCCGAACAACGTGGAGGCCCACGGACGGCTGGTGAAGAAGCTCGAGTACCTGCTGGAGCACATCGGCGCGCGGCACATCATCCGGAGGAACCTCTTCGTCGGCCAGCGCATTCCGCTCGCGGGCGTGGCGCACCAGAACGGGACCGTCCGTTTCGGTCGCGACCCGCGAACGTCGGCCCTGGACGTGCATTGCAAGGCACACGACCTGGACAATCTCTACGTCGTGGACGGGAGCTTCTTCCCGTCCAGCGCCGCGGTGAATCCCGCGCTGACGATCATGGCAAACGCGCTCAGGGTCGGAGACCATCTCCTGGACCGGCTGAGGACGACCGTGCAGGAGGTAGCCCATGTGGCGCGCTAGCGTGGGCGCGCTGGCCGCGCTCGTCCTGCTCTCCGTCCCCTCTGTCCCGCGCGCCTCCAGTCCCGTGGGGCCGGTGGCGGAGGCCGTGGAGGCGATCGGCCTCACGGTCTCGGACCTGGATCGGAGCGTCGCGTTCTTTCGCGACGTGCTGACGTTCGAGGTGACGGACCTTTGGGAGCAGTCCGGGCGAGATACGGAACTGCTGACGGGCGTGTTCGGCGCGCGCACGCGCACGGCGCGCCTCAGGCTCGGCGCGCAGTTGGTCGAGCTGACCGAGTTCATGGCGCCGCGGGGACGCCCCTACCCCACCGACACGCGCGCCAACGATCAGTGGTTCCAGCACATCGCGATCGTCGTGTCCGACATGGACGCGGCCTACCGGCGTCTGCGGGATCATCGTGTGGCCCACGCCTCCACGGGCCCGCAGCGGCTGCCCGACTGGAACCCCGACGCAGGCGGGATCCAGGCCTTCTACTTCCGCGATCCCGACGGGCACTTCCTCGAGATCCTGCACTTCCCGCCCGGCAAGGGCGATCCGAACTGGCAGCGCCGCGATCGTCCCTTCCTCGGCATCGATCACACCGCGATCGTCTCGACCGACACCGAGCGCTCGCTCCGGTTCTACCGTGACGGCCTCGGGATGAAGCTGGCGGGCGGCGCAGAAAACCACGGCGTCGAGCAGGAGCACCTCAACAACGTCTTCGGCGTGCGGCTGCGGATCACGACGCTGCGGGCGAAGGACGGTCCCGGCATCGAGCTGCTGGAGTATCTCGCGCCGCGCACGGGCCGGCCGGCGCCGCTCGACCTGAGCGCTGCGGACCTGGCGCATTGGCACACCACCGTGGTCGCCCAGGGCGCCTCGCGCCTGCTGCGCACCGTCTTCGGGGGCTGGCTCGTATCGCCGGACGTCGTGGCGGCCGACCCACGCTGGGGCTTCGCACGCGGGCTGCTGGTGCGCGACCCCGACGCGCACGGGATTCGCGTCGTCGAGCGCTGAAACGTTTTCGCCGGTCGTCCATCCAAGCAGTGTTCGTTTCGTCGCGTCATTCACTTCGTCAACTCACAGAAGGAGCATGCAGACCATGAAGTTCGTTTCCTCGATGGCACTGGCCCTGGTGGCGTCCCTGGCAATTGCCGGCAGCGCGCTCGCGCAGAACATGCACACGACCGGAAAGTTCAGCGGCGCGAAGGTCAATGCCGGGACGGTGACCCACTCGATGCAGGCCGGGAAGAACATCCTCAGCCTGTCGTCCGATTTCCAGGTGCCCGACACGCCGGATCCGCACTGGCAGGTCGTGGACTCGAAGGGCACGGTGTTCCTGCTGGAGCGCCTGGGCATCAAGGGCGACAAGGTGAACACCTCCATCACCCTGCCTTCGTACGTCAAGGACGTCGCCAAGGTCCAGATCTACTGTGCGTGGGCCGAGGCCGTGCTCGGCGAGGCGTCATTCTCGGGCAGTCTCACTCTTGTTCACTGATTCCTGACAGCTTGCCGGTTGGCCGCGCGTATGTCGCGGTCAACCGGCGGAGATCCCCAACATGAAGACGGTCATCTCGCTGCTCACCCTGTCGGTCTCTCTCGGCGCCGCCGGCGCCGCACGCGCGCAGGCCATGGCGCCCGCGCTCGACCTGGCCGGCGCCATGCGCCTCGGCGGCCTCGCCGCCGCCGAAGCCCGCACCCGGAATGCCGGGGGCTCCATTGCCGTCGTCGACGCCGGCGGCCACCTGCTCTTCCTCGAGCGCCTCGACGATACGTTTCCGGCGGCGGCGGCTGTCTCCATCGAGAAGGCACGGACGGCAGCCACCTTCCGGATTCCCACGCGCACCTTCGAGGAGGCCATCGGGAACGGCCGCCACGCGCTCCTCGGCGTGGACGTGATGACGCCGCTCCAGGGGGGCGTGCCCCTGGCGGTCGACGGGCACATCGTCGGCGCCATCGGCGTCAGCGGCGCACACAGCGCGCAGGAAGACGAGGAGATTGCGCAGGCGGCGGTGACGGCCTTCGGCCGAGCGCCGGAGGCGTCGACGGTGCACGGCGAGGTCGCGCACCTCGAGAGCGGCCGCGTCGCGGCGGCCTTTGCGAAGGGCGTGCCGCTGCTCGAGACCGCGGGCTACAAGGTGCACGCCAGCCGCCGTGTCGAGGCTGGCCAGGCCGAGATGCACACGCGTGACACCGACATCATCTACGTCCTCGAGGGCAGCGTGACCTTCGTCACCGGCGGGACAGTGGTAGAGCCGCGAGAGGTGGGGACCGACGAGATCCGCGGCTCGCGCCTCGAGGGAGGCACCGCCCGGGCATTGTCGAAGGGCGATGTCATGGTCGTGCCCGCGGGGGTGCCTCACTGGTTCTCACAGGTGGACGAGACGTTCCTCTACTACGTGGTCAAAGCGTCGTCCGCCGACGCCGTGCGGGGGACGCGATGAAGGGCGTCGCTGCCGGGGTCGCGACCGTCGTGGTCGCGCTCGGGGTGGCGCTCGCCGCGGCGCCCTCGGCCACCCGCGGTCCCTTCGAGGGCCGGCCCGACGCCGTCGTGGATCTCAATACGAACGACGGCCTGGCTCTGATGCGGGCGTCGTGGACGGTACGGGACGTGACTCTGACGCCCGCGACCTTCCGGCGCGTGGCGCCGGACCTGACGCCGACGGGCCCCGAAGCGCCGACGTTCGACGTCGGGCCAAGGCCCGGTACTCCAGCATTCGATCGAGCGCCCTGGGTGCCCATGCCCGCCGGAGGGCTGCTCGAGCGTGTGGGGCCCGGCCGCACTTCGTTCGCCTGGTACCGGCTCCGGGCCACGGTCCCACGCTCCATCGGCGATTTCGAGACCACGGGCGCGTCGGCCGTCTTCGAGATCGTCGTGGATGACTACGCGGAAGTGTGGGTCAACGGCACCCTGACACGCAGCCTCGGACAGTCGGGAGGCTCGCTGGTCGCCGGCTTCAACGCTCCCAATCGCGTGGTGCTGACGCGCGAGGCCCGGCCCGGGCAGGCGTTCGACATCGCGGTGTTCGCGGCCAATGGCCCGCTGTCCGATCCGCCGGCCAACTACATCTGGGTGCGATCGGCGGCCATCGACTTCTATCGGCCCCGTCCCGACGCGCGCCGGGTGCACGTGACGGTCGACCAGCGCGATGCCCGCGCCAGGCTGGCGCTCCCCGACGAGCCAGTGCTCGAACACCTCGCCAGTGGCTTCCAGTTCACCGAGGGCCCCGTCTGGAATCCGGCGGACCAATCGCTGCTCTTCTCGGATCCGAACGACAACACCATCTACCGGTGGAGGGACGAGGACGGCGTGTCGGTGTTCCGCGTGAAGAGCGGCTACACGGGTGCCGACATCGGCCTCTATCATCAGCCCGGGTCGAATGGCCTCGCGCTGGATTCGCAAGGGCGGCTGACCATTGCCGAGCACGGCAACCGCCGCGTGACGCGGCTCGAGAAGAACGGCGCGCTGACGATTCTGGCGGATCGCCACCAGGGGAAGCGTCTGAACAGCCCGAACGACCTCGTCTACCGGTCAGACGGCGCCCTCTACTTCACGGACCCGCCCTTCGGCCTGCCACGGGTGTTCGACGACCCGCTCAAGGAGCTGTCGACCAGCGGCGTCTTCCGGTTGAAGGACGGCAGGCTGGACCTGCTTTCCACCGACCTCGAGGGACCGAACGGCATCGCCTTCTCGCCGGACGAGCGGTATCTCTACGTGACGAATTGGGATGTTCGCAGGAAGGTGATCATGCGCTACGAGGTTGCCGCGGACGGCACGCTGGCCGCTGGTCGGGTCTTCTTCGACATGACCGGCGCACCGGGGGAGGACGCGCTGGACGGCGTCAAGGTGGACGATGCGGGCGACCTGTTCGTGTCGGGCCCTGGCGGGCTCTGGGTCCTCGACGCCGCCGGCGTGCACCTGGCGACCGTGCGGCTCCCCGAGCTGGCCGCGAACATGGCATGGGGTGACGATGGCCGTTCGTTGTACCTGACGGCGCGAACGGGGCTGTATCGGCTTCGGACCAGGATCGGCCGCTCCCCGGCGGCGCCTGCCACTGTGTCGCGCTGACGCCAGCGCAGGACCCTCGCGGCCCGGCTCACGGTCGCGCCGTCTGCACCTTCTTCACCACCCAGGTGGTCATGGACCGCTGGTCCTGGACCACCGTCGTCTTCAGCGGGTCGAGCAGCGTGCCGCCCAGCTCGCGCGTCTTCGAGCGCAGGCGCTCGGCGGACACGAGGTACCGCTCCGATCCGTCCGGCAGCAGGAATCGGTTGTGGCCAAGCGGCCGAGCCCCCTCGAGGCCGATGCCGGACGCGAGCCGGCAGAACAGCAGCCCACCCGGTCTCAGCACGCGCCACATCGCGTTCACCATCGCGTCGAAGTGCGCATCGTCGCGGGCGAAGTGCAGGACGGCGCTGCTGATGACCACGTCGAACGACTCCGGTGGGAAGGAGCACGATTCCACGGCCTCGACGCGGAACTGCGTCGAGGGCACACGCGGCGCCAGCCGCTCGGCGAGCTGCCGCACCTGGCCGACGGCGTCGGCGCGCTCGTCGATGGCGCTGACGTCGAAGCCCTCGCGCAGCAGGTACACGAGGTTGCGCCCGCTGCCGCACCCGGCGTCCAGCACGCGCATGCCCGGGGCCAGGCGCCCGCGCAGGAGCTGGTCGAAGAGGTAGATGTCGATGTGGCCGAACTGTTCGAGGAGTGTCATGCCGTTGCCAGGTCAGCCGAGCGCCGCCACCAGCGAGTCGAGCAGCGGTGCCTGTGCGGGGAGAATGCGGCGGCGGGCTTCGTCCACCGTGAACCACGCGGCGCGATCCACCTCGGGGAACGCCTGTATTCTGCCCGAGCGCCGGGGCCATTCGAGATCGAAGGTGACGCTCGAGAGGCCGTCGGGATTGAAGTCCCCCGCGACGGCCCAGGCCCGAACCACCTTGCCGCTCTTCATGCGGATGCTGCCGAGGGCCAGGGCCGGCCCGTCGGCCCGTGCGCCAGTTTCCTCGCGGAACTCCCGGCGCGCAGCGGCGAGTGGGTCCTCGCCCTCCTCCACTTCTCCCTTCGGGATGGACCACGCGCCGAGGTCTCTTCGGCGCCAGAAAGGACCACCGGGGTGGACGAGCAGCACCTGGAGCACACCGTGGTGCTGGCGGTGCAGGAGGATTCCCGCGCTGTCGGGCATGAGAAGCGGATGAGACGGTTACCGCGGCGATTGCGCCGTGGCCTTGAAGAAGAGCTCGACCGCCGCGGGATCGAAGTGCGTGCCAGCCTTCTGCCTGAGGAAGTCGTGCACGCGCTCTTCCGGCCAGCTCTCGCGGTACGGCCGCTCGTAACGAAGCGCGTCGTAGACGTCCGCCACGGCGAAGAGGCGGGCCGCGAGAGGGATGCTCTCCCCCTTCAGCCCGCGCGGGTAGCCGGAGCCGTCCCATTTCTCGTGGTGACAGTACGGGATGTCGAGTGCGGGCCTCAGGTGGGCCACCGGAGACAGCAGCTCGTAGGCGTAGGTGGGATGCTGTCGCATGCGCACCCACTCCTCGTCGCTCAGCGGACCGGGCTTGAGCAGCACGGAGTCGGGAACGCCAATCTTGCCGATGTCGTGCAGCAGCGCTCCACGCTTGACGTGCACGAGCTGTTCCTCGCTCATGCCGGCGAGCCTGGCCATTGCGACGGTCGTCTCCGTCACGCGGCGCGTGTGCCCTTCGGTTTGATGGTCGCGCAGGTCGAGCGCCCGGGACCACCCTTCGATGGTGGCGTCATAGGCCAGCTGCAGGTCGAGATGCGCCCGCTGCAGGCTCACCACGGCGCGGCCGCTCTCGATCGCGATGGCCGTCTGCCCGGCAAGGGCCTCCAGGAAGTCGATCCAGTCCGCCGACGCCGTGAAGGGGGCCCGGTGCATCACGTTGAGCACGCCGATCACCGTCCCCCTCGCGATGAGCGGGACCGCATGGATGGCCTGGACGCCCTCCGCCCGCAGCGCCTCGCGGAGGGGCGCGTCGATGATGGGCGCCCCTTCAATGGCAGGCACGGCGACCGTGCGTCGTTCCAGGGCCGCCGTTCCGGAGGCACCCTCGCCCAGCTTGACGGCGATCGTGACCGGCGTTGGACGCCCGTGGCCGACGGCCGCCGCTGTCTCGAGCATGAGGGTGGTCGGGTTGAGCAGCTTCAGGTTGACGATGTCGGCGCCCAGCAGGCTCCTCGTCTCGTCGAGAATGGTCTTGAAGGCCAGATCGAGGTCTACGGTGCCGAGGATGGCCCGGTCGATGGTTCGCAGCGCGCGGAGCCTCCGCAACTGCGTCTCGATGGTGGATTGGGCGGCCCTCTGCTCGGTGACGTCCCAGGACAGAACGAAGATGCCCTCCGGCACGGGCTGAACCCTGAGGTCGAACCAGCGTGTCTGTCCGTCCGGATAGGCGAACTCGTTGGTCATCACCGCGGGCACGCGATCGTCCATCACCCGCTGGAGCATGGCGAACATCGGGGTCTGCTCGATGCCGGGAAACACGTCCATCATGCGATGCCCGACCAGCTCGGCGCGCTCCCTCCTGCTGTGGCGAACGACCGCGTCGTTCACGTAGAGGTAACGCCAGTCCGGGCCGATGATCTGGCAGCCCTCGAGCAGGTGGTCCAGGATCCCCCTGGAGTGGTCTTTCGAGCCTGTCGCCGACATCTGGTTTCCTCTGCTTGAGCTCCGTGGCCACAGGCAGCGTAGACGGAGGACGACAAAGGGGACGAACCAGTCCGGGGGACAGCGTAACGCAGAACGCCCCGCCCGGCGCACGGCGCGTGACAAACCGTGCAGTCGCGTGGGCGCGTGCGGCTGATCAGCTGGAGCCCGGGAAGCGACGTCGGTCCAGGAAGTGGCCCAGGGCAAGCCGTGCCAGCCGAGCCGGGCTCGTGCCCGCGGCACCCCTTCGCCGATTGGCGGCGCCGATCTCGAAGACCAGGCGCCACTGCTCGAACAGTGCCCGGTAGGCGCTGGCGATGCGGCGATCGGGATCGTATACGTCCGTGGGCTCGGCGGTGACGCCGTTGAGCTCGATGATCGCCAGATCCTCCCCGGCTTTGAAGCGGGCGACGTCGCCGTACCGGACGTCGAACCGCCCGATGCAGAAGCCGGGCACCCGGCGGGCGATGTCGTCGATTCCCGCTTCCAGCTCGGGTGTCCAGAGGTGCGCGCCGCTTCGAAACAGGGTGCCCTGGCAGTGATTGCCAACCGAGCCCAGCGCGAACCGCTCACCCCGCGGCAGCACCTGATTCAGGCTGGCGGCATGCCGCTGCAGGAAGACCGGCGCCTGGCGCGAGAAGCGCGGGTGCGACAGGATCAACGCCTCGAGTGTGCGAACACCGTCGCCAGTAATCACCGGGAACACCTTGTCGGTGATCGAGAAGATCTGCCCGCGCGCGGCGTCGGGATGGCGCCAGTAGAAGATGCCGGCCTCGAATGGGCCCGGATGCCAGGGCTGCACGACGACTGGGTACTCGGCCGCGCGGAGATAGTTCGCCGCGTCCGCCTGGGTCGCCACCCGCCGCACGCCACTCCCCCGCTGCCCGACGTCGGGTTTCATGATGACGGGGAATCCGACATCGGGCCGTTGCGCGAACACGGCGACGGCCTTCGATCGCGTCTCGAGCGGTCCGCAGGCAATGCGGACGCTCGGTACGGTCCACTCCGCGGGCAGCGAGGCGAGGATCTCGAACTTCGACTCCCCGACCAGTCCGCCATCGGGCATGCCGGGATTTGCGGCGCCGATGGCGCGCCAGCCATGCCGCATCGCGAGCGCCAGGATCCATGGAACCAGCGGCGCGTAGGTGGCCCAGACCGGCCAGAACTCGAACGGCGGTGTCCAGCGCGGGCGGCCCACGGGCGACGCGACAGGCCCTGTGGCGGTCCTCACGGCGCCAGCCATGTGAGCCCCATGACGATGGCGGTGGCCCACACCACCGCGGCAATACCCGTGCAGACGACGAACAGCGGCACGGAAATGCGAATGAGACCGGCTGCCACGTAGAGTGCCACGCGGGTGCCCGGCAGCACCCGGCTCGCGAAGATCGCCGTGGGCGCTCTGCCCTCGAGCCGCTGGGCGAGGACCTCCAGCTCGCCGGCCGGCCACTTGCGCCGCACCCAGCCGCTGACGGGCGCCCAGGTCCGTGCCAGACGCCCCGCGGCAAAGAGTCCAACATCGCCGGCCCAGATGCCCAGCGCCACCGCGGCGACCGCGACCGGGGCGGGCAGGTGGCCCGTGCGCGCCAGGACACCGGCGCCGAGGGCGGCGGCATCTTCCGACACGAACGTGGATGCGGCGAGAGACAGGGCGACCCAGATCACCACACCCCTCGGCCCATTCCCATCTGCGTCATCTGCGACTTCTGCGTCATCTGCGTGATCTGTGGCGTCCGTGTCATCTGCGGCCCCCGCCGTCTCTGCCTTGTCTGCTCTGCCCGTGTCGAGATGGGCCACCCATCCACCACGGGCCGATAGTGCATCGTCACCTTTCCAGGTGCGAGGATGATCTCGGTACAACTCACCGTGCAGGCCTCCGTGCGCGACATCATGACGCTCAGGTGCCGGCGGTCCGGCCACGCGTGATGGTGAAACCGGGTCTGGGCTTGCCAGGGGTCGGACGCTTCCCTGAGCAACTGAAGCAGCACGCCCCGGCGTGGCCCCTCGACCAACCCGTCTCCAAGAGACGAGGAGCTGAACACGTCACCGCGACCGATCTGCATGATCGAGGGTTCCAGGCACCCGCGCGCGAACACTGCGATCTCTCGCATCGACGCCGCCACGAGCCTGAACGGTGCGAAGCCGGTGGTGTCGATGGCGCGCCACCGCGTCTCGAGCTCGGCGAGCGATGCGGCGCCGGCCACCGCCGGTATGAGCGTGCCGCGGCTTGGCGAGCCCGGGCCCGTTCGAGGGCCGTCGGCGTTCAGGAGGGCAAAGGCCAGCCCGTGATCGCTGGCGGCGATCCAGGTGCCACCGCTGGCGGCATCCACCGGCCAGACGGCGCGCCCGCCACCAGCCGGGTGCCACGCTGGGGGATACGCGAGCGGTCGCAGGCGGCGCTCGTCGCGATTGAACAACAGCCGCACGGCCGAGCGGTCCGACGATGGGACGACGCTGAGGGTGCACATCACGCAGCCCCTGCCATGGAGGGCGTCGTCGGGGCGAGCCCGAAGCCCTCCGGGAGACGCGAGGCCCCGACCCGGTGAGCCAGGAGCGCAATCTGTGCCGCATGGTGGATGGTGTGGCTGATGACGAACGCCAGCTCGCGGGCGACGCTCGATCGGCACTCCACGACCGGCCCGCCGGCGGTGAGCACGACACGTACCACGAGGGGCTGTGAGAGCGCGGCATCGGCGTGCCGCGCCACCCGCATCGCCGCCGACATCAGCGAGAGGACCGCCAGCTCGCGATCACGCTCGATTGGGGTCCGGCGCCGCCGCGCCTCGTAATCCACGACACCCGTTTCGAGGCCGCGCTCGAAGGTCAACACATGATCCAGGCCGTGGCGGACGTGCCCGCCGATGCTGCCCGAGATGCCGGCCACCTCGGAGCCGGCGTACTCCGCCGGTGTCAACTGCGCGATGGCTCGGGCCGTCTCCGTGAGCAGTGACGACAGCGCGCCGAAGCTCTCCCCCGGGCCGGTCATGGCCGACCTCCCGAGACGCCGCGGCGCTGCCACGTGGCGACGCCCGGGATGGAGGCGCGGTGCAACCACACCACGCCCGCCGAGGCCCCCCAGACGATGAGCGCCAGCGCAAAGAGAAGGCCGCCGTCGCCCATGACCTCGAGGCCGAGGACGGTGAGGTGGCTCAGGATGGCGCCGCTCATCACGCCGACGCCCAGCAGGCCGCCCAGCGCGGCCGTTGACGGCGCCAGCAGCAGGGCCGCGGTGATGAGCTCCGCGACGCCGGAGCCGATCCGACCCCAGGGCTCGGCGCCGAGCGTCTCGAAGATGTAGACCGACTCTGCGGCGCCGGTGAACTTGAAGAAGAGCGTCTGCAGCAGGATTGCCGCGGCCGTCAACCGAAGCAACAGCCCTGCCGCCCGCGTCACTGGGTGCATGGTCCTCCTCCTACTTCAGCTCCGCCAGCACCTTCGGCCACTGCTGGCGGGCCTTCTCGATGTAGCCGGGCCGATCCTGGTTCCAGGTGCGTTGCACGCTCTTCGAGTAGTTCAGGTAGAGCGTGCCGTCCACGACGGCGAAAGCTTCGGGGTCGATGTCCACGGCGTATCCCCGGCTGACCCCGTAGGCGCAGTACCCGCCGAAGGCCGGGGCGTAGCGTTCGGGCTCCCGGGCGAACGCGTCGCGATGGGCGGCCGAGGCGAACTGCCAGCGCGCGCCGTTCCACGGGTGGCTGAACTGCGCCTGGCCCGGGACCGCCTTGTTATCCGTGACGTAGGCGACGACGTCGTAGCCGTGAACGGCGACGCCGTTCTTCTGGTTGTAGGCGACGTCCGGACCCTGGCCGCGCACGGTCAGGGCCCCGCCAACGCCCAGGCTGACGAACATGAGGCAGATTCCGTAGAGAAGTCGGTTCATCGGGTGTGCTCCTGTCGTGCCCCTGAGATGCCGCTGATTGGCGAGGGATACATGAAACCCGCGGCGGTGGCCCGGCATCCGAGGCACGACACGGACAAGGAGCCCGCATGAACGCCGAGGAACAACGCCTGCAGGAGGACCGGGAGAGAACGCGCCACTGGAAACGGTGGGGGCCCTACCTGAGCGAACGCGCCTGGGGCACGGTGCGCGAGGACTACAGCCCTCATGGCACCGCGTGGGACTACTTCCCGCACGACCATGCCCGGTCGCGCGCCTACCGGTGGAACGAGGACGGCATCGCGGGCATCTCGGACCGGCACCAGCGGATCTGCTTCGCGCTGGCGCTCTGGAACGAGCAGGACCCGATCCTGAAGGAGCGGCTCTTCGGCCTGACCGGCAGCGAGGGGAATCACGGCGAGGACGTGAAGGAGTACTACTTCTATCTCGACTCGACGCCCACGCACAGCTTCATGCGGTATCTCTACAAATACCCGCAGCACGCGTTCCCCTACGCCGACCTCGTGGCGGAGAACGGTCGCCGTGGTCGCGGCGCGCCGGAGTACGAGCTGGCCGACACGGGCATCTTCGACGATGGGCGCTACTTCGACGTGTTCGTCGAGTACGCCAAGGGCGCGCCGGACGATGTGCTGATCAAGGTGCGGGTGCACAACCGCGGGCCCGAGGACGCCCCAATCCGGGTCCTTCCCACGGTATGGTTCCGGAACACGTGGTCCTGGGGTGCGCGGGGGACACGCCCTTGGCTGGCACGCGTGGACGATGCCTGCAAAGGATGCCAGGTGGTCGCGCTGGACGAGCCCGCCTACGGTCAGCGGTGGCTCTACTGCGAGAATGCGCCAGAGCTGCTGTTCACGGAGAACGAGACCAATGCCGCGCGGCTGTACGGGGTGGACGGGGGTGGCTACTTCAAGGACGGCATCAACGACGCCGTGGTGGGCGGGCGCTTCCAGGCCGTGAACGACGCCGGTGTCGGCACGAAGGCGGCCGCGCACTATCCGTGCATCGTTCCCGCGGGTGGCGCCGTCGAGGTGCGGCTGCGGCTCACGGACCGGGCCCCCAGCGCGTGGCGTGAAGGCCCGTTCAGCGCCGAGTTCGAGCGGACCTGGGCCGCGCGACACGCCGAGGCGGACGAGTTCTACCGGACCGTCATCCCCGAAACGCTGTCACCGGACGCGCAGTCGGTGATGCGACAGGCGCTGGCAGGCGTGCTGTGGTCGAAGCAGTACTACCACTACGTGGTGCGCGACTGGCTGGCCGGCGATCCGGCGCAGCCCCAGCCGCCGCCCGACCGTCTGGGGGGACGGAACCGGGAATGGCCGCACCTGTACAACGCCGATGTCATCTCGATGCCGGACAAGTGGGAATATCCCTGGTACGCGGCCTGGGACCTCGCGTTTCACTGCGTGCCACTGGCGCTGGTGGATGCCGACTTCGCCAAGCAGCAGCTCGTGCTCCTGCTGCGCGAGTGGTACATGCACCCCAACGGGCAGCTCCCGGCCTATGAGTGGGCCTTCGGTGACGTGAACCCGCCGGTCCACGCGTGGGCGGCCTGGCGTGTCTACAAGATCGAGAAGAAGCGGCGCGGCGTGGGCGACCGCGTGTTCCTCGAGAAGGTATTCCAGAAGCTGCTCTTGAACTTCACGTGGTGGGTGAACCGGAAAGACGCCGAGGGCAATAACGTGTTCCAGGGAGGGTTCCTCGGCCTGGACAACATCGGCGTCTTCGATCGGTCCGCGCAGCTCCCGACCGGGGGGCACCTCGAGCAGTCCGACGGCACGAGCTGGATGGCGATGTACAGCCTGAACATGCTCGCCATCGCCCTGGAACTCGCCCGCGACAATCCCGCCTACGAGGACACGGCGAGCAAGTTCTGGGAACACTTCCTCTACATTGCCCACGCGATGAACAACCGCGGCGACGACGGGATCAGTCTCTGGGACGAGCAGGACGGCTTCTTCTACGACGTGCTGCACCTGCCGGACGGATCGCGCCGGCCGTTGAAGGTGCGATCGATGGTGGGCCTCATCCCCCTCTTCGCCGTGGAGACCATCGAGCCGGAGATGCTGGAGCGACTGCCCGGGTTCAAGCGCCGAATGGAGTGGTTCATCGCCAACCGGCCAGATCTCACCGGGAACGTCGCGTGCATGCGGACGCCCGGCAATGGCGAGCGCCGCCTCCTCGCCGTGGTCTGGCCGGATCGGCTGAGGCGCGTGCTCGAGGTGATGCTCGACGAGACGGAGTTCCTGTCCGACCACGGCATCCGCGCCCTGTCGCGCCGACACCGCGACCGGCCCTTCACGCTGGAGGTGGACGGGCACGAGCACCGGGTGGCCTACGAGCCCGCCGAATCGTCCAGCGGGCTGTTCGGCGGCAACTCGAACTGGCGCGGGCCGATCTGGTTCCCGGTGAACTACCTGCTGGTCGAATCACTGCAGAAGTATCACCACTACCTGGGCGACGACTTTCGGGTGGCGTGTCCCACCGGCTCGGGCCGCGAGGCCACGGTCCGTGAGGTCGCGGCCGACCTGTCGCAGCGCCTGACGCGTATCTTCCTCCGCGATGGCCGAGGCCGCCGGCCCGTCTTCGGCGGCCGGCCGCTCTTCGACGAGGACCCGCATTGGCAGGAGATGGTGCCGTTTCATGAGTACTTCCACGGGGACACGGGCGCCGGCGTCGGCGCGAGCCACCAGACCGGCTGGACCGCCCTGGTGGCCAAGCTCCTCCAGCAGTCCGGCGAGCCCGAGACCGCCGGCGCGGCTGCACGGGAACATGCCGCCGCCCTGTGATAGCCTCCCGGCCATGCAGGCGAGTGCCGGCCCGCCCGTTGCCAGCAGTGACGACGCCACGCTCGTCGCCCGCCTTCGGGCCGGAGACGAGGATGCGTTCGAGCTGGTCGTGCGGACGTACAGTGGGCGCCTCCTGGCGGTCACGAGGCGGATCCTCGGCTCCGACGAGGACGCGCGCGACGCCGTGCAGGACGCCTTCCTGTCGGCGTTCAGGAGCCTCGAGCGGTTCGAAGGGGGCTCGCTGCTGTCCACGTGGTTGCACCGCATCGCGGTGAACGCGGCGCTGATGAAACTGCGGACCCGCCGGCGCAAGCCGGAGGATCCCATCGAGCCCCTGCTGCCGGTCTACCAGGAGAACGGGCATCACCAGGAGCTCTTCTCCAGCTGGAACGAGCCGGTGGACGTGGCGATGTCCCGCGCCGAGAACCGCGCGCGGGTGCGCGCGTGCATCGAGCAGCTGCCCGAGAGCTACCGAACCATCCTGCTGCTTCGCGACATCGAAGAAATGGATACGGACGAAACGGCGCACGCGCTCGGCATCTCGGCCAACGCCGTCAAGATTCGACTTCATCGGGCACGCCAGGCGCTCCGCAGCTTGCTGGCCCCTCACTTCAGGAGTGCGCAGTCGTGACCTGCCGTGAATTCGCCGACTTCATGATGGACTACCTCTCCGGTGAGCTTCCGGAGGAGTCGCGCGCCCCCTTCGAGCGCCACCTCTCGCGGTGTCCCAACTGCCACGAGTACCTGGCGCAGTACAAGCACACCATCGAAGCCGGGCGGCTCGCGTTCACCAACCCCGAGGAGGAGCTCCCCGCAGACGTTCCCGAGGACCTCGTGAAAGCGGTGCTCGCGGCCCGCAAGTAGGTGCGCGCTCGCACCGCCGTCCATTGAGCGATTGCCGATTGACGATTGAGCGATTCACTTCCGATCGGGCGATTGGGGCATTGAGCATTGGATTGAGTGATTGGGTGATTGAGTGATTGGGTGATTGAGTGATTCGCGTCGTCACGCCAGCGGCTGACGAGATCGAATCACTCGCACGGCAGTGCAAGTCATCTCGCACCGCGACGGTCACCGAATCGCCAATTGCTCCGATGTTCCAATCGCCCAATCCAATATCCAATGCCCCAATCGCCCGATCGGAAGTGAATCGCTCAATCGTCAATCGGCAATCGCTCAATGGGCGCGCCGGCCCGCCGCGTAGCGGCGGGCCTCACTGCTCCTGGTAGTGCACGCTCAGCCCGCCATCCACGACGAACGTGGAGCCCGTCACGTAGGCGGCCTCCTCGCCGGCCAGGAAGACCGCGAGACCGGCGACGTCCTCCGGCTGGCCGAGGCGGCTGAGCGGAATCTGGTTGAGCAGCGCGCCGAGCTTCCGCGGGTCGTTGAGCAGCGCCGTGTTGAGGGGCGTCTCGATGGCGCCGGGGGCGATGTTGTTCACCGCGATGCCCAGCGGCCCCAGCTCCACGGCCAGGTTCCGCGCGAGCATCCGGAGGGCCCCCTTGCTGGCGCAATAGGCCGCGAAGTTGGGGAACGGCAGGTCCTCGTGGACGGAACTGATGTTGATGATGCGGCCCGGGCGGCCGCTTGCGCGCAGGTGGCGCACCATGGCCTGGGTGGCGAAGAACGCGCCCTTCAGGTTGACATCGAGCACCTTGTCGTAGTCCTGCTCGCTCACGTCCCAGAAAGGCGCGTGCTTCTCGACGCCGGCGTTGTTCACGAGGATGTCCAGCGGCCCGAGCGCGGCGGAAGCCTCGTCGATCAGGCGCCGGACGTCGACCACCGAGCCCACGTCCGCCGGCAGGATCACGCCACGGACGCCGTGCGCCATGACGGCCGCCAGCGTCTCCTCGGCCGCCCGCGCGGACCCGACGTAGTTGATGGCCACGTTCGCGCCTTCCTGCGCGAACCGCACCACAATCCCCCGCCCGATACCCCGGCTGCTGCCGGTCACGAGCGCGTTCTTTCCTTTCAGTCTCATCGTTGTTCCTCGCTTCATGACGACGCCGGGGCTGAAGCCCCGGCGCTCCGTACACGGGCACCTTGCACCCCTGCACTCCGCGCACCTGGCACCCGTGCACCATGCACCCGGCACCCATCACCGCACGTGCCTTCCCCCATCCACCCGAATCGTCTCGCCCGTGATGAAGTCCGACTCGACGAAGGCCAGCACCGCGCGGGCGATCTCGATCTCGCCGCCCCACCGGCCCACCGGTGTCGCCCGCGCCACCTCGGCGCGCTCGTCCTCGCTCATGTCCGGTGGCGGCAGGATCGGGCCGGGCGCCACGGCGTTGACCAGGATCTGGTCCTGGGCCAGTTCGAGCGCCAGGGCCTCGGTGAGGGCAATCACGCCTGCCTTGGCCGTGTAGTACGCGACGAACCCCGGGTAGGCCGGCCGGCCGCTCCGGGCCAGCCAGTCCGCGAAGTTGACGATGCGGCCGCTGCCCTGCCGGCGCATGTACGGCGCGGCCGCCTTCGCGCAGAGAAAGACCGACCGCAGGTTGATGTCCATGTTGCGCTGCCAGTCCTGCTCGGTGGTCTCCGCGAAGTCCTTCGCGGCGTAAATGGACGCCATGTTGACGAGCACGTCAATCCGCCCGAGGCGGGCCACGACCTCGTCCACGAGCGCCTGGCAGTCGGCGGACCGGCCGACATCGGCCGCGATGGCGGCGCCCCGACGCCCGAGCGACTGGACCTCGGCCACCGTGGCCTCTGCCTCCTCTTGCGATCCGCGATAGGAGACGGCGATGTCGGCGCCCCTGGCGGCCAGCTCCCGCGCCACCACCTGCCCGATCCGCTTGCCGCCCGTGATGAGCACTACCCGATTCGTCAGAGTCATGCCCATCAGATGAAGGCGACGACAAGTGGTTTCACGTGTAACCGGCTCAGGGGCGTGGCATCCAAGCGTGGCAACCGGGACCTCATGACACATCCCATAGCCGCATTGCTCGTCGGCCTCGCCACGTCGTATGTCGTGATCGGTGCGTGCTTCGCGATCGTGTTCGTGGCGCGTGGCATCGACTCCATCGACCCGATGGCCCGCGGGGCCTCATGGGCGTTCCGCCTCCTCGTGCTGCCGGGATCGGTGGTCTTCTGGCCGCTGCTGCTCGTCCGCTGGGGGGCACGCTCCATGGCGCCGCCACTGGAGACGAACGCCCACCGCCGGCGCGCACGGAGGGCGGCGTGATCCGCCCGCTCCGCCGCGCGCATCGCTGGTTGACCGCCGCGTGGTGGCTGCTGCCGCCCATCATTGCGGTGGCCCTGTGGGGGCGCTCATGAGCCACCAGTACCGCGCCATCGGCTGGAACCCGCACAAGCGCGCCTACGACGTCGCCGCCGTGACAGTGGCCCTCACGCTGATGCTCGCGGTCGCCGGCGGTACCGCGTGGCGGACGCCCTGGGTGACCGCGGAGACGCTGGTGCTGCGCGCCACCGGCGTCACCGCGTTGCTCCTGCTGCACGCCATCCTGAGCATCGGGCCGCTGTGCCGGCTGGACCACCGCCTGCTGCCGCTGCTCTACAACCGCCGGCACCTTGGCGTGCTGACGTTCCTGGTTGCCGCCACTCACGGCGTGCTGGCCATCGTGCAGTTCCACGCCGGCGGCGACCTTCATCCGCTCGTCAGCCTGCTCACGAGCAGCACAGGCTGGTTCACGGTGAGCCGCTTCCCGTTCCATGTTCCTGGCGCCCTGGCACTGAGCATCCTGTTCGTCATGGCGGCCACGAGCCACGACTTCTGGCTCCGGACGCTGACCGCGCCGGTCTGGAAGACGCTCCACATGGGCGTCTATCTCGCGTATTTCTCCCTCGTGCTGCACGTCTCGTTCGGCGCGCTGCAGAGCGAGGCGCCCGCGTGGGTGGCCGGCCTGCTGGCCGCAGGTGTCGTATGGCTGGCCACGCTTCACCTTCTCGCCGGTCGGGTGGAATCGCACGCGGATCAACCGGCACGCGCGGTACCGGGCGCCCCCTGGGTGGACGCGGGCCCGGTGGAGGGCATTCCCAACCGGCGCGCCCGCATCGTCTGTGCCGCGGGAGAGCGGATTGCCGTGTTCCGCTACGACGGCAAGGTGAGCGCGGTCTCGAACGTGTGCCAGCACCAGAACGGCCCGCTTGGCGAGGGCAAGATCGCCGGAGGCTGCATCGTCTGCCCCTGGCACGGCTACGAGTACGCGCCCGACACCGGCGCAGCGCCGCCTCCCTTCACCGAGGCGGTGCCGACCTTTCGCGTGGCCGTGATGGACGGCCGCGTCTACGTGGACCCGCGCCCGCTGCCGCCAGGCAGCCGCGTGCGGCCCGCGGAGTGCCCGTCATGTTGACCAGAGACGATGAGTTCTACATCGGGTACGAAGCCGCCATGCCGTCCGGCATCTGGCGCGTGGTGCGCGCGTACGTGGCGTGTGCGTCGTTGCTGGCCGTTGTCATCGCGGTGATGGTGACCGCGGCTGCGCGCCCCCTGGCGCCGTCACGCTTCGCGTACGGCGAGACCCGGACCTGGTCGGGCTACCTCCTTCGAGTGCCGGCGCCATCGCTGCTCGTCCCTGGCCAGGCCGGCTTCACGCGCTACTGGCTCGTCGCGCGAGGCAAGCGCGGCGCCGAACGCGCGCTCGGGGGAGTGGCGGACGGATGGGTGACGGTCCGCGGCTCGGAGATCGCGCGTGACCCCTGGCGCATGGTGGAGGTGGCCGAGGCCGTGTCGTCAGCGGCGGCCGCCGATCGGACGGCGGCGCCCGCCGCCGAACCGCGATCGGGGCGGCGCGTGTCCCTCCGCGGCGAGATCGTGGACAGTAAGTGCTTCCTCGGCGTCATGAATCCCGGCGAGCGCACGGTCCACCGCGACTGCGCGATCCGATGCCTGAGCGGCGGCGTGACGCCGATGCTGGCGTTCACGGACGAGGAGGGTGAGCGCCGGCTGGCGGTCATCGTGGATGGCACTGGCGTGGTGCCACCGCCTGCCATCCGCGACCGGGTTGGGCGCCCGGTCGAAGTGTCCGGGCAGTTGTTCACCGTGGACGACGTCCTGGTGCTGCAGCTGGATTCGACGACGGGAGCGTAGTCATGTCATCTCCAGGCTCGTCCGGCATCCCGTTCACCGTGGGGCTGGGCACGGGGCTCGATGCGCTGCTGGGACTCACCGCGCTGCAGCGGATGTACGAGACGCTTCCGCCGGGCGACTTCCTCGAGCAGGCACTCGAGCGGCTGGGCGTGGACGTCGAGGCTCGCGATCTCGACCGAGTGCCGGCGGATGGCCCCGCGGTGATCGTCGCCAATCACCCGACCGGCGCGCTCGACGGCCTGGCGCTGCTCGACGCGCTGGGCCGCCGGAGAACGGACATTCGCGTGCTCGGGAACCACCTGTTGGCGCGGATTCCGGAGATGCGAGCCTGGACGATCCCGGTGGACGCGTTCCGGCCGGGGACGGCTGCCAACGCTCGAGGCCTGCGCCTGGCTCGCCGGTGGCTCGAGCGCGGGGGCGCGCTGGTCGTCTTCCCGGCTGGCACCGTGGCGCGCACGGTGGACAACGTTGGGCTCGCCCTTGACGAGCCGTGGCGGGAGGGTGTCCTCCGGGTGGTCGGCTGGACCGGCGCCACTGTCGTGCCCGCGCACGTCGGTGGACACACGAGCCGTTGGTTCCGGGCCGTCAGCCGGATCCACCCGGCTCTCGGGACGCTCCTGCTGCCGCGCGAGCTGCTTCAGCAGGCCGGCGGCAGCGTCCGTGTGCAGTTCGGCCACCGGGTCGAGAGCGCGCGGCTCGACGCGTGGCCGTCGCCGGCAGCGCGCCTCGCGTACCTGCGGGCGCGCGTGCAGTCGCTCTCGGCCGCGCCTGGTGTCTCACACGGTGACGCGCTGCTGGCGCCCGCGGTGATCCCGTCATTGCTCCGACGCGAGATCGACGGGCTGCCCGACGAGTGCCGGCTGGCGTCGACCCGCGACCTCGTCGCCTATCAAGCGACGGCGGACCGGATTCCCCAGACCCTGCGCGAGATCGGTCGCCTCCGCGAGCGCACCTTCAGGGCTGTCGGCGAGGGCACGGGCCGGGCCATCGACGTCGACGCGTTCGACGAGCGCTACACGCACCTGTTCCTCTGGAACCGCGCGAGGTCTGAGGTGGTGGGGGCGTACCGGATGGGCGTCGCGGATGATCGACACGACTCTCCGGTCCTCTACACCGAGACGTTGTTCGACTGGCGCCGCCGGCCTGGCGCCTGCCTTGGCCAGTCGCTGGAGCTTGGCCGTTCGTTCGTTCGGGAGGAGTACCAGCGTGAGCCCACCGCGCTGCTGATGTTGTGGAAGGGCATCGGCGCCTTCGTGGCGCGGAACCCCGCCCTCCGGCGGCTGTTCGGCCCGGTGAGCATCAGCGCCGACTATCACCCGCCGACGCGCGAGGTGATCACGGCCTGGCTGTCCCGGTATGCCGCTGCTCCGGCGGTGGCAACGGTGGAACCGCGTCACCCCGTGCACTGCCGGCCCGAGGTGCAGCTGCTGGTGGACTCCGGAGCGGTCGCCACCCTCGCCGAGCTGGACGAACTGGTGCGCGAGCTCGAAGCCGGCCGCGGCCTTCCGGTGCTGCTGCGACAGTACCTCCGGCTGAATGGCCGGGTGCTGGCGCTCAGCCGCGATCCCGACTTCGGGAACGTCATCGATGCCCTGGTCGTTGTGGACCTGCTGGAGATGCCGGCGGCCCAGCTCGAGCGCTACTGCGGAGCGGACGGCGCGGCCCGGATTCGTGAAGCGCACCGAGGCGGCGGGCCGGGCAAGGCCCGACAGCCCGCGGGCGAGGCGTCCGTGCCCGCTATGGCCTCGTCCCGGTGACGATGTGTGCCGCCACCGGGAAGGTGACGGCACCGGTATCGTCCACGTACGGGCCCAGGGCGGCCTCCGCCTCCTGGAGGATGGCAGACAGCTGCGGCTCGGCGAGCACCACGCCCATGACCGGCAACCAGCCCCGCAGGTCGGCTTCGACCATGGCCTTCACCGAGGGGAATCGGGCGCTGCCCTGATGGGTGGTGATCCGCAGCGACGCCACGCCGGCGTCGGTAAACGTCGAGGCGAGCGCCTGGCGATCGCCCAGCACGAACGGTGCGCGCACCGCGTCGGCGGCCTCCTTCCCCGCCAGGCGCTCGAGCAGGGTCACCTCGTCCAGGTAGCCCGGCGAGGACTCGAGCGGGCCCCACACGGCGACGGCCAGGCGGCCACCCGGAACCAGGACCCGAACCATCTCCCCGATGGCCTTCGCGCGGTCGGCGACGAACATCAGGCCGAACTGGCTGGCGACGACATCGAAGGACTGGTCGGGGTACGGCAGCGCCTCTGCCACGCCTTGCTGCCACGTGATGGCCGGCGCCGTGAGCGCGGCTACGGCCAGCATGCCCGGGTCCGGATCCAGCCCGTCCACGACGCCCGACGTGCCAGCGCGCGTGAAGAGGGATCGAGCCAGCACCCCGGTCCCGCAGGCCACGTCCAGCGCGCGATCGCCGGGCCCGGCGTGCGCCGCGTCGGCCACGCGCGGGGCCCAGGGCCCGAACAAGGCCGGGACGAAGAGGGTGTCGTACGCGACCGCGGCGTCGAGCTGCTGCTGCGAGGGGACTCCGCGCATGCCGTCCTCCTTTCCCCAAAGCCGCCTCACGGCAGGCGTTCGTACTCGGCGCGAACCACCTCGGGGGAGTAGATGCGTTCCAGCCGGCGCACGATGAAGTGCCCTCGCGCCATGTCCTGGAAGTGATCGATGAACAGCACGTTGACGACGCTGCCCCCGGCGGCCCCGATGATGGGAACGGCCTGGGCGGCCACCTTCTGCGAGACATTGGCGCCAAAGCGCGACGCCAGCTGCGCGATCAACCGCAGCAGTGCGGGGGCGCCCTCCTCGACGAGGCCTTTCTGGGCGACATATTGCGCGGCCTGCGTGACCGAGCGGGCCAGCGCCGCTCTCACCACGAAGTACGACGATTCGCTGGCATCGTCCGCCGTCGACCTGCCCCCCAGCGCGAAGACCTCCAGGCAGGCCATCTTGGCGTCGGGCGCGGCCAGCACCTCTCCCTCGCTGCGGGCGATGTCGGCGATGGAGCGCAGCATGATCGTCGTCGAGATCGGCAGCTCGACCGGCAGGCCCGCCAGCCCGAACGCGCCGCCGCCGGCGCCGGTAGCCGCGACGACGAGTTTGTGCAGCCTCTCGCTGGCCCGAGAACGGGGCTTGTCGTCCAGCGTGTTGAGGGCGACGTGCAGCGCCGTGTCGAGCGACTTTCGCGTGGCCATTGCCACGGCGTCGGACCAGCGCGCGGGCAGCATCGCCATCGCTTTCTCGAGCGGCATGCCGATGAAGTTCGTGAGCTTCGCGGCCAGCCCCGGGTTCTCGAGCAGTCTCTTCGCATGACGCAGAGCCTCGCGGTCTTCTGGCGTCATCGAAACGCCGCTCCACGCGCGTCGGTCAGCCTGTGTCACCATCCGAGCCTCGCCTGCAGCAGCGGCCTGGCCAGGTTCCACCGCATCTCGCCGAAGAACTGCTCGGGGCGTGCCGCCGAGCGGTATTCGTAGCTGGCCGGATCGCGACTGGCGTGTATCGCGGCCTTGGGCAGCAGTTGGTGCGTGAACTCGTGCACAGCCCCGCGCCCGATGCCGCGCCCAATCGCAGCGATGATGGCATCGCGGGTTGCGGTGTCCGGCGCGTAGACCGTGGCTCCGCTGGCGAAGAACGCGAAGCTGACGACGCCGACGCCGCCGATGCCCGGGACGCCCCGTGAGTGGCCGGCCACCTTCATGTCGCGCCGCGTGCGCGGGTCGCGCACCTCCTGGACCACCTGTACCCGGTACGGCGCATGCCGCTCGTCCGTCAGCGTGATGCCGAGCCCCTCGAACGCCGCGACGAGCTCCTCCCGGGCGACGGCGGAGATGGTGTGGAGATCGGCAGGCGTGAGCGCGCCCCCAATCCGCGCGGAGGCGTACGACACCGGCTCGAACCAGAAGCCGGCTTCGACCGTGCGCGGCCCGCGGCGCTCGGCGAGGAGCAGCGCCGATGCGGCCGCGGCGACGAGCACCGACAGGAGCCCAACCGCGTGTGGTGACACCCGGGCCATGCGCCCACTATGCACCCGGCCGCGGGTCGCGACAAGCCATTTGACGCCCGTCCGCGACGGCTGCCCGGCTCTCAGGGCTGCGGGAACTCGCCGATGATGGCGCGCCAGCTCCAGCCGAAGGCGAAGGCGAGGATGATGTAGGCCAAGAGGGCGACGCCGAACGCGACCGCCATCGGGCCGGGGCGTCCTCCGCGGCGCCGGGGGCCGAGCACCAGGAGCGCGAGGATCGCGAGCAGAACGAGGAACTCCGACGGGATCACGTCCGCGAGCCCTTGCCGGTCGGCCGCGCCATGATCACATACGGGGCGGTGGTGAACCCGCAGCGCTCGTAGGCGCGCAGTGCCCGTGCGTTTCCGCGATGCGCGTACAGGCGGAGATCGAGCGCGCCTGCGGCGAGGGCCTCCGTCCAGAGTCGGTCCAGGAGGCGCTCGACGAGACCGTGCCCGCGATGCGTCGGCGTGATGTAGAGGCTCTGCACCCACCAGTACTCGCCCCCGTGGAAGTTGCTCCACTCGGTGACGATCGAGGTGCTGGCGACGATGTGCCCGTCAGCGGATTCCGCCACCCAGTAGGCGGCGCGCGGCGGTTCCTGGAAGGCGCCCTCCACGCCGCGGCGAACGGCAGCGGCATCGAGTTGGAGGCCCTCGGCGTCCCGCGCCTCCTCGAGGGTCAGCGTCACGAGGGCCTCGATGTCCTCCGGGACGGCACGCCGGATGAAGGGAATCATCGTGACAAGGCGAGGGAGAACGGCGGGTAGTCGTCCACCATCAGCAGCATGTAGGCTTCGACGCGGAGCCGCCATTGGAGAGCCGCGACACCGAAGCCGTAGAGCGCCTGCGGATACCGGCCCGTGAACAGGATCGCAAACCAGGCAACCATCGTCGTCAAGGCCCAGGCTACGAGCACGAAGAACAGCACGATGAGGTGCGGGATGGCGAAGAGGATCCGGAGCGCGACGGACAGGCGATCGCGGTGGCCTGGCGGATCGACGATCTCGACCCCAGCTGGATACGGTGCATCGCCAAACGGCGGGTAGGCGTCGGCGAGGAGCATGAGATAGGCCAGCGCCCGGACGCGCCACCGCAGGTAGAACGCGGTGAACTGTCGGATGCCGACGATGTGTGTGCCCGCCAAGACGATGGTGAACCAGCTGACGATGGCCAGGACGATGGCCACGGCGCCGAGCAGGCCCCCCTCCCAGCCGGCGGTCGTCCGGTGGTCGTCCTGCGCAGCCATGCCGAGGCCCACGCCGCCGACGAGGATCAGGTGCGGGATGGCCAGGATGAGCCGGAAAGCTGTCGTCAGCCGGTTCCGGTTCAGGAGCGCCGGCTCCACGGCGACGGACACGGGATAGGCCATGGCCGAGCACTATACAGGAGTCCCTCGTGCTGACCGCGTCGCGGCGTGCAAGTCCGGGCCGACTCCCGAGCCTGTCGGCCTCACGCCGGCCATCGAGCTCGCGTCACTGGTCGAGGCCGGGGTGCTCCCCGTAGAACGCCTCGACGCAGCTCGGGCACAGCCCGTGGCTGAACTGGGCGAGGCTGCGCTCCCCAAAATGCGCCTCAACCGTTCGCCACTCCCCCCCTTCCTCGCAGATCTTCTTGCAGCCGGCGCAGATGCGGA
>JBFWQE010000058.1:25769-30271 GCA_050249615.1 Vicinamibacterales bacterium | reverse complement strand
GCTCGCCGGGCTCTCGCTCGTCATCGTCGCGTTCGCCTACGCGTGGTGGCAGAGCGCCTCGGTCGGGCGCCACCCGCACCGCGCGCCGACACCGAAGCAGCTGGGGCTGGGCGCCGTCACGCTCTTCCTCGTACGTCGTCAAGAGCCTCCCGCTCGACGCGATCCGCTGGCTGGTGGTGGTCGTGGTGCTCTACGCGGGACTGTCGCTGCTCAGGACGGCCATGGCGTCACGCCCGCTCCAGCCCCTCGAGTTGGTGGAAGCGCCGCGTGGCGTGCGCTGACCCGATCGCCCGTCGGCGCGGGACTGCTCTCCCGGGCGGGAGGCTGGGACTGAAGCCCCTGCCTTCCGCCATTCCAGTCAGCTTCCGCGCGGGACGGGGACGAGCCGCACAATCGGCGTCGGCGCGCCGTCGAACCCGCGCGCGTTGCCGTCCACGGCGATGTAGATGAGGCCGTCCGGGCCCTGCTGCACGTCGCGCAGGCGGCCGATGCCCTGCAGCAACGTCTCCTCGTGCACCACGCGCTGGCCGTCGAGCCTGAGGCGCACCAGGCGCTGGCCGCTCAGGCCGCCGACGATCATGTCGCCCTTCCAGCCCGGGAAGCGGTCGCCCGTGTAGAACAGCATGCCGGAGACGCCGATCGACGGCACCCACACGTGCCGCGGCGGCTCCATGCCCTCCTTGAGCGTGCCCTCGTGGATGGCCTTGCCGGTGGTGTAGTTCACGCCGAAGCCGACGACCGGCCAGCCGTAGTTGAGGCCGGGGCGAATCAGATTGAGCTCGTCTCCGCCCTGCGGGCCGTGCTCGTTCTGCCAGATGTCACCCGTCACGGGGTGCACGGCCATGCCCTGCGCGTTGCGATGGCCGTAGGTGTAGATCTCCGGCAGCACGCCCGCCTTCCCCACGAACGGGTTGTCCGCCGGCACGCGCCCGTCGTCGTGGAGGCGGACGGTGGTGCCGTTGTGCCGCGAGAGATCCTGCGCGGGATGCTTCGCGAGGTCGCCCACGGCCGGCCACTGGCGATCCCCGAGCGTGACGAAGAGATACCCCTGCCTGTCGAACACCATTCGCCCGCCCCACATCGAGCTGCGATTGGTGCCGTTGCCCGGCGCGTTGGCGTGGAAGATCTCCTGTACGTTGGTGAGCCGGTCGTGCTCGAAGCGGCCGCGCGCGACGGCGAGGTTACCGAAGCCGTTCTCGCCGGGCTTGACGTAGCTGATGTAGAGCAGCCGGTTCGTGGCGAAGCCGGGATGCAGGATCACGTCGCGCAGGCCCGCCTGCTCGCGGCCATCTTGTGACAAGGCGCCGGCACCAAGCGCGAGGATGGGCGGCAGGCCCGCCACCGGCTCGGGCAACAGCTTCCCCTGGCGGACGATGCGGAGGCGGCCGGGGCGCTCGGTGACCAGCATGTCACCCTCCGGCGTGAAGGCCATCGCAAAGGGATGGACGAGCTCCGGCACGACGGTCTCGACGCGGAAGTCGTGCAACGCGGAGCGCCGCAGATCCGCGGGATCCTGGCTGGGCCGCAGATGCGCGGACGCAGGACTCGCAGGCCGCAGATGCGCGGACGCGGATTCAACGGGCCGCAGATGCGCAGATTCCGGGCGGATAGGCCGCAGATGCGCAGATGTATCTCGGGCAGGGGCCGTTCGGGACTCCGGCGCGGCGACAGCCAGCAGCAGCGCGGCGGCCGGGGCGAGCGCATGGGGGCGCGGCATGGTGCGGCCACGATATGGCAGCGGCGCGGCGGGGCGCAAATCCAGGCACGTCACTTTGGACGGGTTGTCCGCAACATGAACTGTTGCGCAACATGAACTGTTGCGATAAGATGAGCGCGTGCCGGTTGCCACCGTTCGGAAGGTCGAGGCCCTGCGCGACGACCTGCGCTCGGCGGCGCGGGTGGCCGAGCTGCTCGGCGTGCACCGCGCGCAGGTCACGCGCTGGCTGGCCGGCGCGGGCATCGACCCGGTGAACGCCGAGAAGGTGGACCTGCTCGAGATGGTCTGGGCCAATCTCCTCCGGATCTACGATCGCGACGCCGCGCTGGCGTGGCTGGTCGGCGTCAACCCGCTGCTGGGCGACAGCCGGCCCGTGGACCTCATCAGGCTCGGCCGGGTCGAGGAGCTGATGCGCGCCATCCGCGCCGAGCGCTCCGATACGTTCGCGTGACGCTCTACCGCTGCTTCGCGTGGAACGCGCGTGCGACCGCGACCGATGCGGACGGGCCCCTCTGGTTTCCGCGCGCCTTCCAGGGCGAGGGCCGGCACGACAACCCCGATCTCTACGGCTGTCTCTACCTGGCCGAGCAGCCCGTGTCGTCGGTGGCCGAGCAGCTCGCCCGATTTCGCGGCCAGCCGCTCACCCCGGCCCTGCTCCGCCGCCGCGGCCTTCCGCTGGCCCTCGCCACGCTGGATCTCGATGACGGCGCCCGGGTGGTGGACCTGGACGACCCGGCGGTCCTTCGTCGCGAGCGCCTGAGGCCGTCGCGCGTGGCCACCCGGCAGCGCCGCGTGACACAGCCCCAGGCTCGTGCCCTGTTCGAGCGGTACACGGATGCGGCCGGATTGCGGTGGTGGTCGACCTACGACGCCCTGTGGGCCAACGTCACGATCTTCGACCGCGCCGCGCGCGGCCTCGCCGTGACCGCCGTCCACGCCCTCACGCTCGACGACCCCATCGTCCTCGAGGCCGCAGCCGCCTTCGGATTCGTCCTGAGACCGTGAACCGCCCGAACCCGGAGAACCCAGGAACCCCCCAACCCCGAACCCCCGAACCTCAGAACCTCAGAACCTCAGAACCCGAGAACCCGAGAACCCGAGAACTCGTGAGGTGCTAGACTCCGCCGATTCGGGGGGAACCCATGGCCACAGCGTCACACCGCCTGCTCCGTTCGTCACGTCTCGTCCTCGTCCTGCTCCTTTGCCTGGGTTTGCCGGCCTGCACGTCGTCGCCCACGCAGGCGGCGGATCCCACGGGCGCGGCGAAGGGCACCGAGATCCTCTGGGACCGCTACGGCATCCCCCACATCTTCGCGCCCGATCACGCGAGCCTGTTCCACGCGTATGGCTACGCACAGATGGAGGCGCATGCCGAGCTGCTCGTCCGCCTCTACGCGCAGGCGCGCGGACGCGGCGCGGAGTTCTACGGCGAGGAGTACCTGGACGCCGACCGCTGGGTGCGCACCAACGGCATCCCCGCGCTGGCGAAGCAGTGGGCCGCGGGTCAGAGCGCGGAGTTCGCGCCGCTCATCGAGAGCTTCGCGCGCGGGCTCAACGCGTGGGCCGACGAGCACAAGGCCGAGTTGAGCGAGGCGGCGCGCGCGGTGCTGCCGCTGACGCCCGAGGACGTCTACGCCCACGGCCTGCGCACCATCCACTTCGACTGGGTGATCAGCCCGCGCCGCCTGCAGACACGCCTCGAGCGCTACGACCCCGAGGTCCACGGCTCGAACGAGTGGGCGATCGCGCCGTCGCGCACCACCAATGGTCACGCGCTGCTGATGAGCAACTCGCACCTGCAGTGGGGCGACATCCACACCTACTTCGAGGTGCAGCTCTCCGCGCCGGGCGTCACCTCCTACGGCGCCGTATGGGTGGGCTTCCCGGTCCTCAGGCAGTGCTTCACCGAGTACGTCGGCTGGACCCAGACGACCAACAACCCGTCGCAGTCGGACCTGTTCAGGCTGGTGGAGAAGGACGGCGGCTACGTGGTCGACGGCCAGGTCAGGCCCTTCGAGACGACGACGGAGGTCATCAAGGTGCGGCAGGCCGACGGCACGCTGCGCGACGAGCCGCTGACCATCCGGCGCAGCGTCCACGGGCCCGTGATTGCCGAGCGCCGCGGGCCGATTGCCGTGCGCGTCGCCGCGCTCGACCGGCCGCGAATGTTCGAGCAGTTCTGGCGGATGGGCCTGGCGAAGAACTTCGCGGAGTGGGAGCAGGCGATGCGGATGCAGCAGCTCCCGCTCTTCAACACCGCCTACGCCGATCGCGACGGCCGCATTGCCTACATCTACAACGCCACGCTCCCCGTCCACGCGGAGGGCGATTACGCCTTCTGGCAGGGCGTGGTGCCCGGCGATCGGTCGGATCTCCTCTCGAGCGAGATCCATCCCTACGATGCGCTGCCGAAGGCCATCGACCCGCCGACCGGCTGGGTGCAGAACTCGAACGACATGCCGTGGACGTCGGTCTACCCGATGGTGCTGGACCACGCGAAGTTTCCGGCCGGCATGGCCGCGCCGCAGGGCATCACGCAGCGAGCGCAACGCGGCATCCGCATCCTCAGCACCGCGCCGGCGAAGATGAGCTTCGAGGACATCAAGCGCGGCAAACTCGACACCCGCGTCGAGACCGCCGACCAGTTCGTGGATGACATCGTCTCGACGGCGAGGGCCATGGGCACCGCCCGAGCGAAGCGCGCCGCCGAGGTGCTGGCGGGCTGGGATCGCCTGGCGGAGGCCGACAGCGACGGGATGCTGCTCTTCTACAAGTTCATGGCCGC
>JBFWQE010000058.1:0-25669 GCA_050249615.1 Vicinamibacterales bacterium | reverse complement strand
CATGGCCGCAGATGGCGCAGAGCCGCCAAGGCAGCACCGCAGATGGCGCAGAGCCGCCAAGCCAGGGCCGCAGATGGCGCAGAGCCGCCAAGGCAGCGCCGCAGATGGCGCAGAGCCGCCAGGCACGGCCGCAGATGGTGCAGAGCCGCCAGGCCAGGGCCGCAGATGGCGCAGAGCCGCCAAGGCAGCGCCGCAGATGGCGCAGAGCCGCCAGGCACGGCCGCAGATGGTGCAGAGCCGCCAGGCCACGGCCGCAGATGGCGCAGAGCCGCCAAGGCAGCACCGCAGATGGCGTAGAGCCGCCACAGGCCACGGCCGCAGATGGCGCAGAGCCGCGGCGCGGCGGACCTGAGAACCCGAGAACCCGAGAACCTGAGAACCCGAGAACCTCCAGAACCCCGGCGTCTACTTCGGCGGGCAGGTTTCTGCGATCATCGTCACCGAGGTGATGTTCAGCCGGCTGACGGGCTCGGCCTTGATGAAGAGGGCTTTCACGAGCACGGTGTGGCCCTTGAGCGAGGGCAGGTCGAACTCGGAAACGCCGATCAGGTGAAACGTGTTCTTGCCGGAGGTCGGTCCCTTGTAGGGCTGGCCCGCGGGAGGGGCGTTGGCGATGCTGGGCTCTGGATCCGTGGCGCTCGTGAGGAGCCATCGATCGTCCTGCTGCGCCAGGCAGCCCGCGACGGCGACGATGGGGACTTTCTCCACCGGCGCCTGCGCCGCGAGCAGAACACCAGACGCGACAGCCCAGGCGAGAGACACCGAGACCACAATCCCCGTCATCCGTCCGCTCATTCGACCGTTTCCCCCAGACTTCCGCTTGCCCACGCCACGGCGGGCAGGCCCGACTCCCGACTCCCGGTTCCCGACTCCCGACGCGATCACTGCCGCTGCCGCGGCTCGCTCGTCGTCGACTTCTTCGGCATCTTCGTCAGGTCGTGGCTGTCCACCGAGAACTGTGTCGTCGGCTGGTACATCTCGTCCCAGCTCTGCTCGGACCAGTACACCGGGAGGTGCGGCGCCGGGTTCCACTTGTTCTGCGGCGAGTTGTCGTAGATGGCCACGTTGATGATCTTGCTGCCGGCCGGGACCTTCAGCGGCTTCTCGAGCTCGTACTGGACCTGCCAATTGAAATCGTAGTTCGGCACGTCCAGGATGGTTTCCTCGCGGCCGTCGGGATAGACGACCCACCACTTCATGCTCTTGCCGCGCAGGTGCATGTGCGGCGTGAGCGCGTAGAGCGTGATGGGCTCGTTCACCGGCGTGATGCCCATCATCTTGAAGTTCGCCTCGTAGGGCGGGATGGTCGGCGTCTTGCCGCGGCGCCCCGTGGTGTCGTCCGACTCGTAGAGCACTTCCCTGCCCTGCGCGAAGTAGAGGCCGCGGTTGCCGCTGCCCGGGACCGGGTCGCCGGCCTGCAGATTGAGCACCTCGTGGGTCACCGTGCCCTTCGCGAACCAGATGCCCAGTCGGCTGCGGTCCTTCTCCTCCTTGCCCGTCGGGTTGTAGTGCATCACCCAGCGGATGTACTTGCCGGCTGGGATGCGCTTGGCGAAGCCTGACGGGTGCTCCTCGATGCCGCGCCCGGGCACGTACGAGATCAGCTTGTTGGCGCCGGCGAGCGGCTTGTCGTCGCCCGACGTGGCGGAGGTCCCCATCGGCTCGGTGGGCGGCACCTGCGTGCCGGCCGCGTCGTACAGGTAACCGTCCTTCACCGTGTAACCGTCCGGAATGTCCACGACGTAGGCGCCGGAGTGATGGACGACGGCGAAGTTGCTCGGCCGGATCTCGATGGCACTGGCGAACTTGTCCTCGGTGAAGGGAATGGGCTGGTAGAAGTAGAGATAGGACTCGGCGCCCTCGGCCTTGATGGTCCATTCCAGCGGCATCTCGAAGACGTAGTCCGGCTCGCCCAGCTGCCATCCCGAGGCGAAGGTCGGGACGGGGGGCATGTCGGCCGCGTCGCCGCGTGGCGCACCGGCCGCCACCCAGGCCACGATGGTGTCAATTTCCCGCTGCGAGAGGCTGCGATCGTTCCGCATCTTCATGGTGTGCGCCGGGTCGGCGCCCCAGGGCGGCATCTCGCGCGAGACGGTCTTCTTCTGGATGGCCCGCGCCCACGGGCGCGCGGCCTCGTAGGTGAGGAACGACATCGGGCCGATCTCGCCGGGCCGGTGACAGCTGACGCAGTGCTTGAAGAGGATGGGCGCGACGTCCTTCGTGAACGTCGTGCCGCCGGGAATCGCGGCGGGCGGAGTCTGGGCCGAGGAGACCGTGACCGAGGTGAGCGCGAGGACGAAGGATCCTGCCAGAACCGCGAGCGCGCGCGTCATATCGAACTCCCTTGAACCGAGCGTTTCCGGCGGCGACGACACCTCGGCCGTCCGGGGCCGGGATCGACCTGGGGCGGAATCATAGCCCAGGTGCGGGCAGGTGCGGACGGCTGCGCCGTTGGTCGAGGTGGCACCCGATCGAGCGACGACGGCGACGAGAGCGAGAGCCCGCGCATGACCGGGCGCTTTCGCGGGGGCCGCAGAAGCCGATATCCACCCGACGCCGCACCTGCCCGCACCCGTTCGCACCTGCTCGCACTTCGCACCTGCCCGCACCCGTTCGCACCTGCCCGCACCTGCTCGCACCTGCCCGCACCTGTTCGCACCTGCCCGCACCTGTTCGCACCTGCTCGCACCCGTTCGCACCTGCCCGCACCCGTTCGCACCTGCTCGCACTTGCCGCACCTGCCCGCACCCGTTCGCACCTGCCCGCACCTGTTCGCACCTCCCCCCACCCGTGCCACCCTCAGAGCCGGTTGCGTCCCTGAGCGCGGGGGAGCGAGACACCCAGCTTCACCGCGAGGGTGGGCGCGACGTCGCGCATGTCCATGGCGCCCAGGTTCCGCCCCGCCGGCACGCCGGCGCCGACAATGAAGAAAGAGGCTTCCATGTCGCGGTGGCCGGGCAGGTAGCCGTGAGTGCCGCCGGGTGATGCGGCGGGCCGGACGACCGGCCCGGCCAGGGCGCTGCCCGTCCTGAACCCGGGCGCCAGGCCAACGACGAAGGCCGCGTCGGGAAAACCGCCGAGCGCACCGATGGCCTCGCCCTCCTCGACGCGCGCGATGGCGTCCGGGCGCTCCGCGCGCAGGCGCGCGATGGCGTCCCGCGCCCGGGTTCGCGCGGCCTCGTCCGCAGCATCGCTCAGCATGACGGCTGCCGAACCGCCGGCGCCCCACGCGTATGCACGCCAGGCGGTGACCCCGCCCTGGTCGTCCAGGTCGATCAAGCCCGCCTGTCGGAGCACGGCGTTGACGTGTACATCCTCCCTCGCCGTGATGTGCCCATGATCCGAGACCACGGCCAGCACGAACCGCCCACCGTAGGTGCGCTCTGCCGCCGCGCGGACCTGGCCGACGAGCACGTCGAGCCCCTCGAGCGTCCTGACGGTGGCCGGGCTGTACGGCGCGGTGTGGTGCTGCTCTTCGTCGAGCGAGGAGAGATACGCGGTGAAAAAGTCAGGGCGCCTCCGCTCGATCATCCACGTGACGAACCGCGCGCGCTTCTGGTCGTCGGCCAGCGTGTACTGGTACCCGGCGGGGTACGGGCCCGCCTCCTTCTCCGCCTCGTCGAGCAGGCCCGGCGTGGAGAGCGCACGCAGCAGCTTCCGATCCTCGGCTGGCGCCCCGTGCCAGTACTGGGCGATGTTGTAGCGGATCCGCGCGCCAACCGTGACCGGCCAGTCGACGTTCGCGGTGACGAGGCCGGCCGCGCCCGCCGCGTCCCACAGCGTGGGGACCTCGATGTCCTCCGCGTACCAGTACCAGCCGTTGGCGTTCTGCCCGAGTGGATCGAACGGGCCGTTGTTGAGGATGCCGTGCACGGCCGGCGCCACGCCGGTGACCAGGGTCGTGTGGCTCGGATACGTGACCGTCGGCGTCACCCCCGTCACGCCGGTGGCGTGTGCGCCCTCGGTGACGAGCCTCCGCAGGTTGGGGACCTTCAGGCCGTGGCGGTCGGCGTCGAGCACATAGTCGGGTTTGAGGCCGTCGATGGACAGGAGCACGACGGGGACGCGGTCACCCTGCGCGTGCATCGCGGGATGGGAGGCGAGCCACGCGAGAGCCAGGGCAAGGACGGTGAGCCAGCGGTACGGGGCACGCGCATTCACGGCGTCATCATACGTGCCCTCCGGGTCCGGCGCGCGCAGCTGCGACATCGCCAGCGAAGATGGTGACTCGAGCAGGTTCGAGTCCTTCGGCCGGGTGGTCGGGTTCCATCGGCACGCGAACGACTCGAAGCGCCCCCGCGGGAGCCGCGTGGGTCGGCATGAGCACATCGGGCCGGGCGACGTGGGGCTCGAGCCGTTCCGGCGGCTGCTGCGCGATGACCGGTTCGCCGGCCTGTCGATGCTGATCGGGACGGAGAAGTCACCCCTCCGGGGCCGTCCGCATGCGGTCGTGCTGGACCCGCTCGCCGGCGCTCCGTACACCCGCACTACCGGCAATAAGTCGCCAGGGCCTGCTGCACCTCGAAGATGGCGGTGCCTCGCCGGAACGTCTTCTGGATGGGCGTCGCCGAGCTCGACACCCAGATGCGCAGCTCGGAGTCCAGATCGGTCGGGCCTGCGGTTTCGACGGAGAAGCGCGTGATCGCACGATACGGGATGGAGTGATATTCCGTCTTCATCCCCGTCATGCCCTGCTTGTCCACCATGATGAAGCGGCGATCCGTGAAGATGAACAGATCACGGACCAGCGAGAACGCGCGCTGCACCTTCTCGCCCTCTGCAAGGATCTTCTCGAGGTACTCCTCGACGTCGGCGACATCGGCTTCCGAGGCGTTTCCCAGCAGTCGGGACAGCAGGCCCATGCGGCGCACGGTGTCACACTCGGGCTGGCGTGGTCAACGGGCGACGCGACAGTGGAGCATGGTCTCGCGCCACGACGGCCCGCGCCGTGCCAGGCATGTCGCCTCGTCAGACCATGGCGACGGCAGCCGCCGCCCGACGTGCGCCTGCGGCGCGATAGTCGTGCCACGCCGCACGCAGGCGTTCGACGCCGGCCTCGAGCACTTCGGGCTCGGCGAGGAACGGGAGCCGCACGAACCGTTCGTATTGCCCTTCGTGCGAGAAGACGGCGCCCGGCACGATCACCACTCCGCGGCGCAGCGCCACCTGGGCGAACTCCTGCGCGTCGCCTGACGGCAGCTCCACCCACAGGAACAGGCCGCCGGCGGGGATGGTGAACCGCCAGTCCGGCAGGGCTCGGCGCAGCAGCCGCACCAGCGTGTCGCGCCTGGGGCGGAGCTGTTCACGACGCAGCGTGCGGACGCGATCGACATGGCCCAGCAGGCGCACCGCCACCGCCTGGGTGAGCGAGGGCGAGCCGAGATCCATGACGCCCTTCACGCGGGCGAGCGTCGGGATGAGCGACGCGGGCCCCCGGACCCAGCCGATGCGCAGCCCGGGCCACGCGACCTTGCTCAACGACCCGATCGTGACGATGGGCGCCTCGGGCGCGTAGGCCGCAAGGGGCTTCGGCGCCGTGCCGTCGAGCGCCAGGTCGGCCAGCGTCGTGTCCTCGACAACGGTGATGCCCGTCTCCCGGGCGAGCGCGGCGACACGCTCGCGGGCGGCTGGCGGCATCACACCACCGGTCGGGTTCTGGAACGTCGGCGACAGATAGATCAGCCGCGGCGCCGACGCCACCGTGCGCGTGCGGAGCAGCGCCGGATCGGCGCCACGTGGACCAGAGGGAACGGAAGCCAGCCGGGCGCCGGCCAGGCGAAACGCATCCAGCGCGCCGAAATAGGTGGGATCCTCGACGAGCACCGTGTCGCCGCGCTGCAGGTAGGCCGCCGCGCACAGGTTGATGGCCTGCTGCGCTCCGGTGGTCACCAGCACCTGTCGGGCGTCGGTCTCCAGGCCGCCTGCCGTGTGGGCGGCCGCAATGGCCTCTCGCAGCGCCGCCAGGCCGAGGGGATGGTACTGGACGTCGGCCGCGGCGGCCGCGAACTCCGCGCGCGACAGCTCGAGATCGTCGAGCGCCAGGGCGGGGAGCGGCAGCGGCGCCCCGAGCGCGAAGTCCACCAGTCCGTGATCCTCGTGCCCGAGCAGGTCGAGGAGCGGGCTCGACACGAGCGCGGTCGCCCGCGCGGCAGCGCGCGCCGCCAGCACGACCGGGGACGTGGGGCTGACGCGCGTGCCGCTGCCGGCTCGACGCTCCACCCAACCCGCCTCGTGCAGCGAGTCGTAGGCGGCCACGACGGTGGTCCGGCTGAGCGACAGGGCCTCGGCGAGCCGACGCTCCGACGGCAGGCGAGCGCCGGGCACGAGCACGCCTTCGCGGATGAGCCGCGTCAAGCCGGCCGCCAGCTTCTGGTACAGCGCCCCGGCCCCCGCCGACCAGCGCCCGAGCTGACGCTCCAGCACCGCGAGGTCTCTCGATCCCATGAAGTCCAGATTCTCCCGAAGTGGACCTTTATTTCAAGTCCACTTATTGCCATGCTGGGGACCCGTTCACATCACCAGGACAAGGAGTGCCGACGTGTCCAGTCCCTGCCTCCCGCGGGCCTACTTCGATGGCCGCTTCGTTCCCGGCGCCGAGGCGCGGCTTCCGATCGGATGCCACGCCGTGCAGTACGGCCAGGGCGTGTTCGCCGGCATCCGCGGCTACCTCGACCAGGATGGCTCGACGATCAACGTCTTCCGCCTGCCCGATCACTTCAGGCGGTTCGTCCAGTCGGCCTCGCTGATCAAGGTCACCCTGCCGGGGCCGGTCGACGCTCTCGTCGAGATCGCCACAGAGCTCACGCGGCGCAACGCCCCGGCCGGGGACGTCTACTACCGGCCGTTCGCCTACGACGATGGTGAGGGACTCGGCCCCTCGCTCGGCGGGCGCGGCTTTGCGATCTACATGCTCCCGGTCGGCGACCTGCTCGCGCAGACCGGGCTCCACGTGATGGTCTCGTCGTGGCGGCGCGTCACCGACAATGCCATCCCGGCCCGCGGCAAGATCTCGGGCGCCTACGTCAACTCGGCCCTCGTGCGCGAAGACGCTCGCGTCTCCGGCTTCGACGATGCCATCGTCCTCAACGAGCGGGGCAAGGTGGCCGAGGCATCGGTGGCCAACCCCATGCTCGTGCGCGGCGGGACCCTGATCACGCCCGTCATCACGGGCGACATCCTCGAGGGAATCACCCGCCGATCGCTGCTGCAGCTGGCGCGTGACATGGCCCTGCCCGTCGAGGAGCGAGAGGTGGACCGAACCGAGCTGTATCTGGCGGACGAGATCTTCCTGTGCGGGACGGGGGCACAACTGGCGCCGGTGGTCAGCGTGGATCGCCGGCCGGTGGGCGCCGGACAGCCTGGGCCGATCGCGACGATGTTGCGGCGCCGCTTCATGGACATCGTCTGCGGGCGGGAGCCGCACTATGCCGCCTGGCTGACACCGGTGGCGGTAACGGCCTCGGTGCAGGCCTAGCCGGGTGCGATCATGGTCTCGGCTTCGGATACGGTTTCGCGAATGTCGATCGCCTCGGCCAGCACACCAGCCCGCTTCGCCGAATCGGTCGAATCACGGGCCTTCGCGCTGGTCGATGCGCCAGCGATGCGTGAACTGCTCGGCGCTGGCGTCCCCGGGACCGACGCCGCGGCCTTTGCAGACAGCTGGAACGACCTGCCGCTGGACGAGTACATGGCCGACGGCGGCCGGTACCGGCGGCGGCGACATGCGGTGTACATCGCCGAGGCCGGTGGCTTGGCGCGGCAGCCGGACCAGCCGCACTTCCAGACGCTTGCCCACAACCCGCTGAATGGAGGCATCGCCCGATGGTTCGCCCCCATCCGCGCGGACATCGGTGACGCCCCGATCCTGCGATCGGTGATCGATCTGCTGGTCTCGATGTCGGATCGGCTGCGCGGCACGACCGGCCGCTGGCGCGTGGAGGTCCACCAGTTCCGGATCGAGGCGCACGCCGGCGAGCTGGGACAGCCCACACCCGAGGGGATGCACCGTGACGGCGTGGACTTCGTCCTCGTGATGCTGATGGGACGCCGGAACGCGGCGCACGGCGTGACGACGATTGCCAATCCGGCCGGCGTGCCGCTGGCCAGCTTCCGGCTCTCGCGGCCCTTCGACGCGATGATCCTGGACGACGCGCGCGTCCGTCACGGCGTGTCGCCCATCACGCCGATGGATGCGGCGCGGCCGGCGATCCGGGACGCGCTCGTCGTCACCGCGGCGATGGCTCACGCGCGCGCGCGGAGGCCCCAGCTGCGCGCTACCGCGGCATCGTCCCGTCCCGCATCGCCGCGTGATACAGCACGGTGGCGGTGACGACCGCCGCCTGCTTCAGCGCATCCGGCTCGATGCGCTCGACGAAGTCGGCGTTGGTGTGGTGCGTGCGCACGTCGTAACCCACATAGCTCTGCACGGCCTGGAAGCCCGGCAGCTTCAACGCCGTGAACGCCAGGTGATCGGTCGCGCCGATGCCGCCTGACGTCGTCTGGGTGACGCCAAGGTCGGCCAGCGGCTTCAGCCACTGCGTGACGATGCGTTGTGCGGGCTCGTTGCCCTCCATGTAGAAGCCGGTGATCGGCGGGAAGCCGTTGTCGAAGTTGAAGTAGACCGAGAGCTTCTCGCGCGCCGCCGCGTTGGCCTCGCCTTCCAGGTGCTGCTTCACCCACGCGCGCGAGCCCAGCAGCCCCTGCTCCTCGCCCGCCCACAGCGCGATACGGATGGTCCGACGCGGCCGGACGCCGAGCGCCTTCAGGATGCGAACCGCCTCCATCACCGTCGCCACGCCGTCGGCGTTGTCGGTGGCGCCGGTGGCGGAGTGCCAGGAGTCGAGGTGTGCGCCCGCCATCACGACCTCGGTGCCCACGGCCGGATCGGTCCCCGGAATCTCCGCGATCACGTTGTGGGTGTTGCGATCCGACTCGTCGTACCGGCCCTGCACGTTGACCGAGAGCTTCACGGGTATCCCCTGCTGCAGCAGGCGCGCGACGAGGTTGTAGTGCTCGGACACGAGCACCACCGCGGGAATGGCGTTGGCGCCCGCGTCGCGCCCCGTGACGAAGATGGTGCCGTGCTCGCCGATGTTGGGCTCGAGCGTCACGCCGACGTCCTCGGCCTTGAGCCGCGCCAGGAGATTCGCCGCCGGCATCGCCGGCTTCGCCGGCGGCCGGCCTGAGCGCAGGTCACCCGAGGCCGGCGGGCGATCCGCCCGGATGAAGTACTCCTGAATCGGGCTCGTCATCACGATGGCGCCCTTCAGCTTCCCCGCACGCGCGTCCAGGTCCGCCGCCGACGGGTTCGGCAGCCAGGTCGGCGTTGCGGTGATCGTTCCTGCCGTGGAGGCCGACCAGCCCTTCGGGTAGCCGGTGAGCGGCATGTAGCGCGGCTCGACCATCTCCACCGAGAAGCGCTCCAGTGTCCAGCCGCGGCCGAACTCGAACGGCTCGGCGTGCACGTTCGCCAGTCCCCAGCCCTTCAGCGCTTCCTGGGTCCAGGCCACCGCCCGCTTGTGGCCGGGGGAATTGGTAAGCCGCGGGCCGATGACGTTCGTGAGCTGGTTGAACGTCTCGAGCACCCGGCCGCGCTCGAACGCTTCGGCCCGGATCCTCGCCACCGTGGCGGTATCGACCGGTTCCTGCGCGAGGAGCGGAGCCGAAAGGGCGATCGCGATGCCGGAGGCGAGCAGTCGTCGGACCATGCGGCGGATTCTAACGGAGGGGGACTAGAACACCGCCAGGGTATTCATCGGCGACCCCGTGCCGCCGGTCACCGGCAGCGGGTTGACCACCAGCTGGAACTCCCAGCGCTTCAGCCTGGCCGCCGTCTCGGCCAGGCGCTCCAGATCCTGGTTGTCCAGGATGTGGATGCCGAGCGCGGTGATCACCAGGGTGTGCACGGGCAGGTTCACCCCTTCCACCATCGACGGCATCACCTCGGACGCGGCGTCGCTGCCGAGAAAGGCGACGCCGCGCGCCTTCAGCCACGTGGCGATCGACGCGTGGAACCCCGCGGCGCTCCGCCCGACGGCCCACGGCCCCACCTTCGCGCGCCGCGCCCATCGGCCCGTGCGGAGCAGCAGCGCGTCGCCGGGCCCCACCTTCACGCCCGCCTTCTTCTCCCACGCCTCGACGTCCTCCTGGAAGACGGCGGTCCCCGGCTCGAGGTATTCCGCGCCCTTCAGGCGCGGGATGTCGATGAGGATGCCGCGCGTGATGACGCCCTGCTTCAAGGTGTCGATGCCGAGCTTCGTGCAGCCCCGTTCCGTGTTCACGTCGGCACGCGCGTAGCCGTTGTAGGTCTGGTCCTTGTAGAGGATGTGGCAGAGCGCGTCGAGGTGGCTGTGCGCGTAGCCGTGATACGAGACGCGATACGTATCGGTGGTGAACCCGCGGTTCATCGTGTGCTCGAACGGCAGCACGCTGTCCTCGGCCTTCACGGTGATGGGATTGTGGACCAGCGACACCGTGAGGCCGAGCCTCACGAGGGCCGCCGCCTGCCGGCGCTTGGCGTCGGTGACGAGGTTGGCGGCGCCCAGCTGGTCGTCCGGCCCCCAGCGCCCCCAGTTCTTGACCTGCTGGAACAGCGCGTCGTACTCCGCGGCGTTTCGCGGCGCGCGGGACGTCGCAGCCTGTGGCTGCGTTCCCACGGGCACGGCAGCCGCGACCACCGCAGCGATCACAACCAGGCTGACCACCATTCTCTTCATACCCGCCTCCACCCACCTCCGAGTCATCGGCCGGCGATCGTCCAGTCGTCACAGCGGCCCCTCGGGCACACGACCCGCCACAATCGCCGCCTGCTGCTCGAACAGGAACGGCGGCTCGAAGAGCTCCAGGCTCTTCTGCCGCGAGCGGAAGAAGTTGGCGATGTAGCGCATGCGATCGTCCAGCTCGCTCCAGTCGATGGCGCGCGTCCGCGCCCCGCGGTCGAATCGCTGGAACAGCTCGGCGAGCTCGGGATGCTCGAGCGTGGCCAGCAGGTCCGGGAACAGGCGTTTCGCGGGCAGCTCCGGCAGGTCGTCGCCGAGGCGGAGGTCGCCGTACGGCAGGCGGATGCGCATGATGCGCGCCGTGACCACCCGGCGCGCGCGGCGGCAGACCATCGCGCGGGCGCGCTCCTCCGCGCGCCACGACCGCGGCAGGCGCGACAGCCACGGCGCGAGCCCGGCGACGAGGTCGGCCATCGGCCGGTCCAGTGCGTCGTCGATGATCGGGTCCACCCGGATCTGCTCGTGAAGTCCGATCTTGAGCGACCCGAGCAGCACGAGCTCCGCCCGCCGCTTCGGGTGGCTCTCGAACGCGGCCTCGTAGTACGCGGTCACCGCGCCGCGGAGGAGGTCCTGGCCACCCGCCTCGGATCCGCCGGGCGCGAGCGTGGCGAGGACACGCTCCAGATCCGCGGGAACGTAGGCATGGCGCGTGGCGCACGCCTCCACCAGCCGCACGAACACGGGGCCGATCTCCGAGAAGATCAGCCGGTTCCCCTCGGCAATCCGCTCGCTCACCGCCTCCAGGGCCGCGTCCATCCGCCGGACGACGCGCCAGGTCCTGAGGCGATCCAGGAGACGCGCGGGCAGGCGGTTCAGGACGAAGCGTGCGGCAGGCCTCAGCACCGGCACGTCTTCGCCGCGAATGGTCGAACCCGCCGTCTTCGACGCGCGGCAGGCGAAGCCGAACCAGTTGACGTCCTGCGCGCCCAGGAGCACGGTGAGGTCGAGCGCGATGCGGTGATAGAGCTGCGTGATGCGCAGGTTGAGCATCACCGGATCGCGCGTGGCGACGGCGTCCTCGCACTCGGCGATGGTGACGAAGGGGTTGGCGCGAATCGACGCGACCGCCACGCGCGCCCGGGCGCTGCGGGCCAGGCGCTCCGCCATGACGCGCGCGAAGATGCCCATCGCCTGCGGCCGCGCCACGAGCAGGTCGTAGCCCGCCTTCGACAGGCGCAGCAGCTCGCAGGCCGTCTCGCCGCGCACGCTGGCCATGCGACGGTCGCCCGAGACGAGGGCCATCTCCCCCACCGACTCCCCCGGCCCCACCTCACCCAGCCGCACCTCGTGCCCATCGTCGCGGATGGTGAAGACGCGCAGGCGACCCGCGACGACGAAGAAGACCGCGTCGCCGGGATCCCCCTGCCGGAGGAGCAGCGCGCCGGCGGGAAGGCTGACGCGTTCGAGCTGGCCCGCAAGGGCGGCCATGGTGTCCGGGGCGAGCGGACCGGTGAACCGGTGCAGCAGCCGCGCGGTCTCCTCGGCGGACGGATGCGCGCCGGCCGGGGGGGCCGCGGCGGCGCCGGAAGGGGTGGGCGGCGTCGAGAGCAAGCTGGAGAGGGACGGTAGCACAGGCGGCGCGCGACCACGCGGCGTTCAGTCACATTGACCAACTTGACCAACTGCCGGCTCCCGGGGTAGCCTTGGCCATGGAGCCGCTCACCCTGAACCTCTACGAGGCCAAGACCCGCCTGTCCAGCCTGGTGGAACAGGCGGCGGCCGGCACCGAGATCATCATCGCCAAGGCCGGCAAGCCGAAGGCCAAGCTCGTGCCCATCCGCGACGTGGCCCGCCGTCGTCCCGGCAGCGCGAAGGGGAAGATCTGGATCGCCGAGGACTTCGACGCGCCCTTGCCGCCGGCGCTCGCCGACGCGTTCGCCGGCCGGGGTGAATGACGCTGCTCCTCGACACGCACGTCGTGCTGTGGTGGCAGCGCGACGACCGGCGGCTGAACAAGGCGGCCCGCCGGGCCATCGCCGAGGCGGATATCGTGTGGGTGAGCGCGGTGTCGGGGTGGGAGGTCGCCATCAAGTCGGCGCTCGGCCGCCTCAGGCTCGACGAGCCTTTCGCGGTGCTGCTCCGGGCGGACGACTTCACGGAGCTGCCGCTCACCCTGGCGCACACCACCCGACTCCAGGCCCTGGCGCCTCACCATGCGGACCCGTTCGACCGGATGCTGGTGGCGCAGGCGCTCGTGGAGCGCGCCACCATCGTCAGTCACGACCGGGCGCTGGAGCCCTACGGCGCGCCGATGATGTGGACGTGACGCTATAATCCGCGTCTCCACAGGAGGCCGGACATGTCGATGACGAAGCGCCTGATGTCCATCGCGGTGGCGTGCGTGCTCGGATCCCTCGCCGCGGGCGCCCAGGCGCCGGCGAAGCAGGCGGGCGGCGAGCCCAAGACCACCTGGTACTTCTACACGGTGAAATGGGGGCTGCAGGACGAGTTCGTCGATCTCTTCCAGCGCAACCACTACCCCATCCTCAAGGCCAAGGAGAAGGCCGGGCGATTCTCGTCGGTGCGCGTCTACGTGCCGGAGTTCCACGGCGACGGCCGCGCGGACTGGACCTTTGCGGTGGAGCTGGTCGTCCCGCCCAACCCGCCGTCCACGCCCACGGATGACGAGATCATCGCCAAGCTCTATCCCGACCGCGCGAAGTTCCAGCGCGAGGAGCAGCGGCGTTTCGAGATCCTGACGGCGCACTGGGACGTGCCGCTCAACAGGCTGGATCTGGACGCGCGGAAGCCGACGCGCTGAGCGGGCGTGGCGGAAGGCGGTTTCGCCAGTCGCGGGCGACTCCGCCAGACGAAGGGACCCGCCGGGCCAGAAGGAGATGGTCGGGACCAACCGCAGGGACGGGCGGCGCTCCGCCGGCGCGACCCGCCGCTAGAATGGCCGCCTGGAGGACCCCATGACCACCTGCCGCCGTCTCTTCGTGTTCGTCACAATGATCGTCGCCGCATCGCTGGCCGTGAGCGCCCAGACGCGCACAGGCCTGATGGGCGACCTGCTGGCCGACGTCGGCGACGTGGAGAGCAAGATCGTCGGTCTCGCGAAGGCGATGCCCGAGGCGACCTACGCGTGGCGACCGATGCCGGGCGTGCGCTCGGTGGGCGAGGCCTTCACGCACGTGGCCGCCGACAACTACTTCATGCCCGCGGCGCTCGGCATCGCGCCGCCGGCCGCCACCGGCATCTCGGGCACCGACTACAAGACCGTCGAGGCGTACGAGAAGAAGGCGCGCACCCGCGCCGAGATCATCGCCGAGGTGGAGCAGTCGTTCGCGTTCCTCGAGAAGGCGATGCACGACACCCCCGACGCGAAGCTCGACACGATGCAGAAGATGTTCGGCCGCGAGACCAGCGTCCGCAGCACGTGGGTGATGACGGTGACGCACGTGCACGAGCACCTCGGCCAGCTCATCGCCTACGCGCGCAGCAACAAGGTGGTCCCGCCCTGGAGCAGGTAGGGCGGGCCCGCGCGTTGGTCACACCACGCGTCCCGGACGTCCTCTCGTCACGACGAACATCACTGCCTTCGTCATCGTCGATTGATCACGGGAGGACGAGCGATTGGGTGTGACACGCCGCGAATTCATGCTGGCCACCGCCATGGGCGCTGCCCTGGCGTCGGCCATGCGCTGCGCCAGGAAGACGCCGGCCGTTGAACGGCGCGATCTCTACCCGCAGGGCGTCGCCTCCGGCGACCCGACGGCCGACAGCGTGATCCTGTGGACCCGGCGCCCGCCCCGGGGCGACGAGCAGGCCAGGCGGCTCACCGTTGAAATCGCGGCGGACCCGGCGTTCAGCCATGTCGTGGCCGGCGGCGTTGCCGATATCCACGCCGATGCCGACTGGACGTGCCGCTTCCTGGCCACCGGCCTGGAGGCGAACCGGGAGTACTGGTTTCGCTTCATCGACGACCTCGGCTTCTCGAGCCGGATTGGCCGCACCCTCACGGCGCCCGCCGACGAGGCGGACACGCCCGTGCGGTTCACGTTCGTCAGCTGCCAGAGCCCGAACGAGAGCGCACTCAACGCGTACCGGCGGATGATCTTCGAGGATGAAGCCCGACTGGCACACGAGCGCCTGCACTTCGTCCTGCACCTGGGCGACTTCATCTACGAGGTCACCTGGTACGCCGAAGACAGCGAAGGCGGAATGAATCGCGGCCGGCGGATCAAGAACCTTTACAAGTTCCCGCACGGCGAGAAGGTCGGCAGCTTCCACCTCCCGGTCACGCTGGAGGATTACCGCACGCTGTACCGCGCGTACCTCGAAGACCCCGATCTCCAGGACGCCCGCGCACGCTGGCCCTTCGTGTGCGTCTGGGACAATCACGAGTTCGCCTGGGCCGGCTTCCAGAGCCAGTACGTGGCCCCCGGTGTCAACCGCCCGTCGCAGAGCAAGAAGGTGATCGCCAATCAGGCGTGGTGGGAATACATCCCCGCGCGCGTCAAGAAGCCCGGCGGCACGGCGCTCGACAGGTACGAGGCACCGGCGGTCGCGGATGTGCCGATCGAGCGCTTCGACGAAGACGGCCTCGGCGACGAGCCGAACAACCTGATTGCCATCAACAGCCTGAAGATCAATCGCGTTCTGCGTTGGGGCAGGAACGTCGATCTCTTCCTGACCGACCACCACTCCTTCCGGTCCGCGCCAGTGGACAGCGCGGAGTTCGGCGTGCCGGATTTTCGCTGGGCCGCTCCGCAGGTGCCCAACGAAATCCTGGACTACGGTCGGGCCTGCAATGGCAGCCACCCGCCCGCCACCATCCGTTTCAATGGGCGGGACTTCCCCAACCCGGCGAAAGATGCGCACTTCCAGACGTTCCTTGGCCGCGAGCAGCGCGCCTGGTTCCTGGAGCAGTTGGACGCCTCACGGGCACGCTGGAAGATCTGGGGCCATTCGTTCGGCACGATGGACCTGCGCAGCGACTATCAGAATCTGCCCGGTGCACTCGGCGAGAAGTGGCCCAGGGACGCCGGCTATGCCCTGTTCAACAGCGGGTTCTATCGGGAGAAGGACGAGATCTTCGATTTCGTCCGCGACAAGGGCATCTCCGGGTTTGCCATCGTCGCCGGCGACCGGCATGCGTTCTATGCCGGGCTCGTCGCCAGGTCGCTGCCGCCAAGGGAGTTCAGCCCGATTGGAGTCGAATTCATCACCGGATCGCTCTCACAGCAGGCGCTGGTCGAAGTGGCCGAGCAGGTCATCCCGAAGGACGACCCTCTGCGGGCGCTGTACCTCTGCGATCGGCCGGACGGCTCGGTGCTGCCGGCCATGAACGTGGCCGCGCTGCATGGCGTGCGCTCGGCGCTCGTGCTGCAGGAAACCGGCGACATGGAGCGGGCGCGCGCCGTGCGCAATCCGGAGGTCTCGCCGCACCTGTCGTTTCTCGACCAGGGCGGGCACGGCTATGCGATGGTCACCGCCACCGCGGATCAGCTCGACGTCGAGTTCGTCTGCATCCCGCGGCCGCTCGAACGGAGCGAGAGGAGCGATGGCGGCCCCCTCGCCTACCGGGTCGTCCACCGGACGCGGATGTGGAAGCCGGGCGAGACGCCCAGGCTCGAACAGGAGGTCCTGGACGGCGACCCGCGCTATTCGATCTGATCTCTCTGGCGCTTTCGCCGCTCGGGCGCCCGCTGGCGTGCAGAGGGCGTTGCGCTCCTGGCCCATGCCGACGTCGAGTGCCCGGCCCGGCGCGGGCCCCTTCGACATCTGGACGAGGAAGGCATCTGGCGAGGTGTTGAAGGCCGGCGATCGCGCGCGGCCACGCCAGCAGAGCCAGGCGCTCGCCGGCGATGGTCCACGCGATTCCGCCGGGCCGCGGCCTGGGGCAGGCAGGGGCGGGCACGGCGCCCGATCTGGCGCTCTCATGGCTGCAGCCGTTCCTCGCCCGACGGTCGCGAGCTCCGGCGATCATCCCGGAGGGGTGCGCGACGATCCAGTTCTCCGGCTTCGCCACTGAACGTGACGGTTCAGAACCGGCAGCCCACGCCGGAAGCGTCAATGATGTGCGCGACCGGAGGGCCAGGCGATGCCGGGCGCCGGTGGGATGATGCGGAGGTTTCCGGGGGCCGAAGGCAGCGGCGGCGAGGACCCGACGCCGATGTACGTCGTGCTGAACTTGATGTCGTCGTAGTAGACGATCTCGTCACGGGTGACCGGCTGCAGCGTGTAGTCGCTGATCATCGCGAAGTTCGTCCCATACTCGAAGTTCGCGCCGAACGACCCGTTGATGGGCACGCGGTATCGGACGTTCCGGTAGTCCGACAGCAGGGTGCCATCGATCCACAACTGGAAGATCCCGTTGTCGACGCCGGCGTCGTTCAGGCGCCGCCGCACCTCGATGGTGTGCCACTCGCCGGGCCGGGTGGTGAAGCGGTTGCCGGGACCGTACCCGCTGGCATTCTGGCGGAAACCCAGCCACTGCCCGCTCGCCGCCTGCTTGTTGTTGGCCTCTGCGACGAGGTCCCGCGTGCCCAGCACCGGGAACACCGTCAGGTAGTGCGCCACCCATGGGTTGCAGCAGGGGTTGTCGTGCCGGGCGTTGTCCTGCGTGCCGATGATGAGCTGCTTGTCGATGTTCGAGACGTCAAAACCCGGCGAGTAGTAGATCTTGTACTGGACGTAGATGTCGAAGAAGTGCTGCCCGGCGCCGGCCGGGACCACGGGGCCCGTGATCGCATCGCCGAAGTGCTGTGTGGCGTACTGGATGTCGGCGCCGGTCATGCCGGCGGTCAACCGGTGCTGCAGCGCCCACGAACCCGCGGCCCGCACCCCGCCTTGCACCGAGAACTGCGACGAGGTGGCGCGACCGTACGATTGGCTGTTGAAGCTGCCGGCGGCGCTGCCCGACTCCCAGCCCTCGGTGAAGAAGACCCCGACAACCCCCTGGGCACGCACCAGGGTCGTGGCCGCCATCGCGGCCACCACGCACGCGGCGGCAAGTTGCATCAGACGCATTCGATCTCCCCGGGGGAGCGAAGCATAATCCATGCCCAGCTGGTTCACCAGGGGATCAGGCCGGTTTTCGGCGGTTTCGGCCGCGCCGGCAGGCGTCCGCTACACGATTCGGAGATGCAGGCCCGTAATTCATACCCGGCGGTACGGCTGTGCACGCCGCCGTGCATGCGGCACCCCGCTGCCATGAGATGAGAAAGGAGCGGCCATGAGAATCCGCCAGGTGGAATCAGGCGACGAACGCCGGCGGTACGTAAGCTTCGCCTCCGAGGTGTATCGCGACGTTCCCGCGTGGGTCCCCCCGGACGAACCTCACCTGGCTGCCCAGTTGGGCGGGCAGGCATTCGGCGCCGAGCATTCGCGGATTCAGCCCTTCTGGGCGGAGGATCGAGACCGCATCGTCGCGACCGTCACCGCGGTGGTCGATGATCTGTTCAACACCCACTGGCGGGACGCCGTCGGGCACGTCCTGTTCTTCGAGGCGCTCCCGGGTCACGAGGCCGCGTCGCGGGCGCTGCTCGACGCCGCCTGTGACTGGCTGAAGCGGCAGGGGTGCACGGCGGCACGGGTCGGCTTCCTCTATGGCTGGCAGCTGCCCCTCACGATCGACGCGTACGACGAGAGGCCGACGGCATTTCACAGCATCAACCCGCCCTATTACCACCGGTACATCAAGGATGCCGGCTTCGCCACCGAGTGCGGGGTGGTGGAGTACCTGATCGACTTCACCCCGGACCTGGCGGCCCGCTACGAGCAGATGGTGGCCGGCTCGGTCTCGGGCGGCGTGGTCATGCGGCCCTGGCGCCTTTCGGAACCCAAGGCCGACGCGGCGCTCTTCTCGCGCATCTACAACGCCACGTTCGGTGCACACTGGGGCGCACCGCAGTTCACGGTCGAGGACTGCGAGGATCTCATCACCGAGCTCGGCCCGGTGACCCCCGCGGACTTCACCGCCTTCGCGGATGCTTCCGGCGAGACGGTTGGGGCGGTGCTCGCTATGCCGGACATCAACCAGGTGTTGCATCGCTTCAAGGACGGCGCCCCGGCAGGCGCCCAGGCGTTCGCGGCGGCGCTGGACACCATCGACCACGGCGCGCTGATCTCGATCAGCGTGCTCGAGCAGGCGCGGGGCACCGGCCTGAACCTCGCGATGGCCGCGCGGGTGTACCTGGCCATGATGGCGCGCGGGTACCGCAGCGCGAGCTACACGACCGTGCTGGACACGAACCGGCGCTCGCGGCGCACGGCGGAGAAGCTGGGCGGGCGGATCCGGCGGAATTTCGTCGTGTACCGCAGAGAGCTTGCCTGACGCGCGACTACCTCGTCCCGGACGCCACCCGCAGGTCGATCGACGCCACCGTCTTCTCCCACGCCATCGTCAGCGTGGCGGCGCTGTCGGTGACGTTCACGAACCCGATGGTGAACTGTTCCACGGACTCGTTCGTGGTGCGCACCGTCATGGGCGCACGCAGCACGTCGAACTTCGCGTCGTAGTTGTAGGCGCCGAACAGGTTCACCTTGTCGTTCGGGTCGTACTTCTCCTGGCGCGTCTGGGTGTTGAGCACCAGGGTCCAGGCGCCGGGCTCGAGGTCCACGAACACATTGTAGACACCGGGCTCGATGGTCTTGCCGCCGATCATGAGCGGCGCCTGGGTCGTGAGCTTCGTGGTGTCGTTCGCGCCGGCGCGCCAGATGGCCGAGCCGTCCATGACCTGCTTGCCGTACTCGGCGCCGGAGCCGAAGATGTCCTTCCGCCCGCGCAGCAGCGGGCGGCCGTAGTCCACGACGATCCACTTGCCGTCGCGGTAGCGCTGGCCACCTTCCGCCGTCTTCTCCCAGGTGCCGCCCACCTGGACTGAGGCCTGTCCCGCCGGGGAGGCAGGCAGCTTCACGCCCGGCACGCCCTGCGCGAGTGCGACAGCGCCCATCGCCGCGCCCAGCACGACCATCGGGAACAGGTGATTCACACGCATGGGGACCTCCCTGAGAACCCTGCCAGTCTACCGCGACCCACGCCGACACGTCGGGGCCGGTGTACGCGCAGCCGGCGGCCTTCCCATCCGTGGCGGCGGGTCACGCGCTACAATCGGCGCGTGGACCGGGAGGCACTCCGCCGATTCGCCAGGCGCGACTGGTCGGCCCTGGCCGATGCCAGGCGCGACTACTGGGCCGAACAGTACCGCACGCGAGGTCCCGCGGCAGCGAGCCGCGCCTCGCTGCTGCTCCTCGAACACGCGCGGCACGTCCAGCCGGGCTTTCCCTCCGAGGCCGACCGCTCGGCTGATCTGGCCAGCCACGTAGAGACCTGCGACCGATTGGATCGGGCTGCCCGTGCGTTCGCCGATCGCTGACCTCCTCACCGATCTCTCCCGTGCCCTCCGGCAGCTCGGCATGCCGTGGTATCTCTTCGGCGCGCAGGCGTCCATCGTCTACGGCGTCGCGCGCCTGACGGCAGACGTGGACGTGACGGTGCGGGCGCCATCGGCGCCGCCCGTGCGCGAGTGGCTCCCGGTGATCGAGCAGCACGGTTTCCGAAGACGCGTCGACGATCCGGCGTTCATCGAGCACAGCCGGGTGATCCCGCTGGTGCACGAGACCACCGGGCTCCCTGTCGATCTCGTCCTCGCCGGACCCGGGCTCGAGGACGAGCTCCTGGCGCGCGCCGTGACACACTCGATCGGCGACGTCGACGTGCCGGTCGTCGAGGTGTCCGACCTGGTCATCCTGAAGGTGCTGGCCGGGCGGCCCAAAGACATCGAGGACGTCCTGACGCTGCTGCGCGTTCAGGGGCCGCGCATCGACGTCCAGCGCGTGCGCCATGTCCTGGCCCTGCTCGAAGAGGCACTCGGCCAGAGCGACCTGCTCGCGACGTTCGAACAGGCCCGGTCTCGGTCAGGCGCTTGAAAGGAGGGAATGTGCTGGTTGCTTTCCGTCCATCCGCTGTACTGCTCCTGCTCGCCCTGCCCGCGCTCACCTCCGCGGACACCATCACCGGCCGCTGGAAGCTGCTGGCGGCCGAGGACCTGCGCGCCGACGGCACGGTGGCGCGCCTCCCCTGGGGCGCGCATCCCGTGGGGACGATCGTCGTGGAGGGCGGGCACTGCTACCTGCAGATCATGTCGGGCGACGTGCCCTCGTTCCCCGCGGGCACCACGGCCATCGGCGAGCAGATGAAGGCCACGCTCCTCAGCAGCTACATCGCCTATAGCGGGCCGTGCGTGGTAGACGAGGCGAAAGGCAGCGTGACGCTGAAGGTGGAGGCCGCCTGGCGCCCGGACTACGTGGGCACCGAGCAGGTCAGGTACTTCCGCTTCGAGAACGGCCGGCTGCTCTTCGGTCCCGCGCAGGGCTCCATCCGCGCGGGCGACGAGCGATGGACGCGCCGGCTGACGCTGGAGCGAGTGGGGCCAGCGCGCCATGAGAAGGGCTCCGCGCTCCCGGGGATCCGGCCACATGCGCCCGTATGAGCGGCGGCCGGCAAACGCCAGCCGCCGCCAGGTTCACTGCAGCAGGAGGTCGGTCGGGGCGCTCTGTTGACCGCAGGCATTCACCGCAATCACGCGAACCCACGCCTGGAAGCCCGGGGGCAGCCCGCTCGCGCTCGCCCCGGTCGTCGTGCCCAGGTTCGTCGGCCCGAGGACCTGAGTGCCACCTTGCGTGGTCCCGGCCGACAGGATGTAGTTCGTCGCGCCAGGCACCGCCGGCCAGCCGACACTCGCAGTTCCGTTCACGACGCTGCCGGTCACGACCGGCGCGGTCGGCGGCGTGCACGATGGGCCAATCGTGAAATCGAACAGCGCCGACGGCGGGCTGGCAATGGCGCCGTTGAGCGCGATCACCTGCACACCGAAGCTCCCCTGCACGCCCGCCGGCAACGGTAGACCCACGCTGGTCGCAGCGCCGGTCGGCACGCTCGTCAGGAGGCTGCCTCCCTGAAAGAAGTCGAGGCGATGCGCCGTCGGCGCCGCGCCGGCTCCAGAGGTCCAGTTGACGGTCAGCACACCGCCGGCGGCTGCCGCCGAGGTCACCGTCGGCTGCCCGGGGGCGCCGCCGCCGATCGTGAAGGAGAACGGGGCGGACGGCGGGCTCATGCCGGCGCCGTTGCCGGCGGTCACGGTGACGTCGAACGTGCCCTGAATGCCGGCCGGCAGCGGCGCGGCGAACGTCGTCGACGGACTGTTCACCGTCACGCTCGCCTGGGGCACACCGCCGGAGGAGAAGTCGAGCCGGTGGCCGGTTGGCGCACCGCCCGAGCCTGACGTCCACTGGACGGTGAGCACGCCACCCGCCGCGGTTGCGGAGGTCACCGTTGGCTGACCAGGTGCGCCACCCGCGGCACCCCCGTAGATGAACTGAACACCAGCGATGTCATCCGGCTGCAACGGGCGGGGCGCCGCGGCGCACTGGCTGAACGCCACCGTGGCCGCCATCACCGCCGTCGAATCCCCCGAGTGACCGAGGCCAAGGGCGTGCCCGACTTCATGCAGCAGCACCTGGTTGAAGCAGTTGCTGTTCGTGACGAACTGCTGCGCCGTGCCGCTGTTGTTGGTGACGATCGTCACCTGAATGACCCGGCGGAAGCCGACGCCGTTGAACGTCTCTTCGATCGCGTTCGTGAACCACGTGAACGCGACAGCCAGCGTTCCGCCGGCGTCGGAGATCTCGGCGCACGGATCGTTGAACTCGATCATCAGGTGGTTGGTCGCCGTGCTCGTGGGCTGTGTGTTGCCGCAGCGGAGTGTGCCGGCCAGGGAGCCCGCCTGCCACTTGAAGTTCGATGGTGCGTTCCACTGGCCTGTGGCGTTGGCGAGTTCGTTGAGGCCTCCACCGGCAAGTCCCGGTTGTCCGCCTGCCTGCACATCGACGCGAGCCGGCAGCGTCCGCCACTTCGCCGGGCTCGAGAACAGGGTGAAGGAGGACTCGCCGCTCAACGGCACATCGTCCGGCACCGCGTTGAACGTTTCGACGCTGCCCGGCCGGGCGTGAGAACGCACCGCGTCGAGGAGCGACGCCAGTTCCACCCGCGCCATCTCGGTGGAGCCGCTGCGAATGCTGTCGTCCCGCTGAACCGCCACGCGGTTGCCGCTGGCGGCATCGATCTCGATCGTCCACTTGCCCTGCCAGAGCGCCGTGGTGCACAGCGTCGCATCGCGGGGCCGAACCTCCGCGAACACCAGTACTTCCTCCCCGACCGCGAAACTCGCCTGGCCGGAGACGTCGAGGCCGATGTCCCCGACGACCCCGCCCGCTTGTTTGAGCACGACACGACCGTCGGGCACGGATCCTTTCAGGACTTCCGAGACGGCAATGGACACGTAGGTGTAAATCCCACCGCTCGCGTCAGCCGCCGTGGCAATGGCGGTGACATGGCCGCTGACCACGGCCGCTGAAAGGGCGGTGAGCTGCTGCTCGGTCCACCTCGGACCGCTGCTCGCCGCCGCGTGTTGCGCCAGGGCCAGAATCAACGCGGCTGCCACGATCGGTGCTGCCACCCGGACACTCGTCATTGCATCCTCCAGCAGATACGTCATTCGGAGAGAGTCACTCTGCAGTTGGCTGACGCTACGTCGGCGGAGCTTCTCGAATCAAGGGAAATGCAGTGATGTGCGCGCACGATCCGGATCGGCCGATCCGCGCACGCGCGATAGGATGGCGCCATGCACATCGGACAGACTCCGCTCATCCGCCTGGAACGCGTCGTCCCCGACAACGGCGTCGAGATCTGGGTGAAGTGGGAGGGGGCCAACCCCACCGGCAGCATGAAGGACCGCATGGCGCTTTCGATGGTCCAGGGCGCGGTGGACCGCGGCCAGCTCCGTCCCGGCGGCCGCGTGGTGGAGTACACCGGCGGCAGCACCGGCAGCTCGCTCGCGATGGTGTGCGCCGCGCTCGGCTACCAGGCGCACTTCGTCTCGTCGGACGCCTTCGCCGAGGAGAAGCTGCAGACGATGCGGGCGTTCGGTGCGCAGCTCGAGGTGCTGCCGAGCGAGGGCGGCAAGATCACGCCGGGCCTCATCCAGGCCATTGTCGCGCGGGCGCGGGAACTGGCCACGGAGCCCGACACGTTCTGGACCGATCAGTTCAACAACAAGGACAATCCGGCGGGGTATCACGCCATGGCCGACGAGACGCTCGCAGCGCTCGGCGGGCGCCTCGACGAGTTCGTCATGATGGTGGGCACGGCGGGATGTTTCTCCGGAAACGCCGAAGTGTTCAAGGCGAAGGTGCCGGGGGTGCGCTGCGTCGCGGGCGAGCCGGCCAGCAGCCGGGCGTTGACGACGGGCGGGCCCTTCAGTGGCCATCGCATCGAAGGCACCGGCCCTGGCTTCGCGCCGGCCAACTACCGTGCCGACCTGGCGAACGCGGTCGTGGCGGTCACCGACGCCGATGCCTACCAGACGGCCCGACGCCTGGCGCGCGAGGAGGGCATCTTCGGCGGCATCTCGTCCGGCGCCAACGTGTGGATCGCGCTCCAGCGCGCCAAGCAGCTGCCGGCCGGGTCGCGCATCGTCACGACGGTGTGCGATTCAGGGCTCAAGTACCTCGCCGGCGATCTCTACCGCTGATTGCTGTCGCCGCTGCTGGCACCTTCGCGCAGACGAGCGCTCCCGGTCCCGATGCGACGGGCGTGGTCAGTCGGCGCGAAGATGGTGCTGTTGACACCCAATGTCACGCATCATAGCATCACCTCATGCGCACCACGATGACACTCGAGAAGGACGTCGCCGCGCGCCTCGAGCGCCTGGCGCGGCAGCGCCGGCAGCCGATGAAGGCCGTGGTGAACGAGGTGCTGCGCGCCGGGCTCGCGGAAGTCGAGCGGCCGGCTGCCCCGCGTGCGCCCTTCAGGACCGCCGGCTTCGACCTGGGGCCCAGCCTCGTGGGCAGCCTGGATGACGTCGAGGGCGTGCTCGCACGCGTCGAGGGCGAGGCACACCGGTGATTCTGGTCGACGCGAACCTGCTGCTGTACGCGGCCAACCACGCCGCGCCGGAGCACGAGGCGGCGCGTGCGTGGCTCGATGACCGGCTCTCGGGCCCCACACGCGTCGGGTTGCCGTGGCCGTCGCTGCTGGCGTTCGTGCGCCTGGCGACCAATCCGCTCGTCGTGCGCCGGCCGGCCTCGATGGCTGCGGCATGGGGACAGGTTGACGAATGGCTCGAGGCGGACGTGGCGTGGGTGCCGACTCCAACCGAACGGCACCGCAGGGTACTGGCCGGCTTCTGCCAGGCGCCGTGGATGACCTCGCGGCTCGTGCCCGACGCGCACCTGGCGGCGCTGGCCATCGAGCACGGGCTGACCCTGTGCTCCACCGACGGCGACTTCGCCCGCTTTCCGGATCTCGACTGGCGCAATCCGCTGGCCGCCGGCTAGTCGTCAAGCACCTCGCCGGCGACCTCTACCGTTAACAGCCCAAGGCGGAACACTCCGGCAAGTCGCAGCCCGCGCGGTTCGACGCAGCCGCGCAGGATCCCTCGCGCCCGCGCGACGCGTCTTCACGGGTGGCCGCCCGCGTCAGCGCTGCGCCCGTTCGCTCGTCTGCCCCGCCGGGATGATCGGCAGCACGATGCGCGACGGATGCTCGGCGTCGTGATACACCGCGTTGGTCGCGACCCGCCACTGCCGCTGCTGGTTGAGCGGCTCGCCCGTGTTCGGGTTCACGTCGAAGCGCGGGAAGTTGCTGCTGGAGATGTCCAGCCGGATGCGGTGGCCGCGCTTGAACACCAGCGACGTCGGGTACATCTCGATGATCATCTCCACCGGCGTCCCCGGCTGCAGCATCGTCGCCGTCTTCGCGCCGTTCCGGTAGCGCGCGCGGACGATGCTGTCGGCGACGTTCAGGTCCACGCCCGCGGGGTAGTCGCGGCTCGGCGGATAGACGTCCACCAGCTTGGCCGTGAAGTCCGTGTCGGGGCCATCGG
>JBFWQE010000057.1:0-30639 GCA_050249615.1 Vicinamibacterales bacterium | reverse complement strand
GCCGAGGCCCTAGGCAAACTCCGGGCCGTGCGATCTCGTCAGCGGTTGTCCGACAATCGCCCGCATTCCGGGCGTGGTGGCAGGACGCCAGATACGGAATTGTCGCCCCGCCTACAGGGTTGTCGCGGGCGCCCGGGCCGGGAATCCTCGACCGACGGCCGTCTCATCAGGCATCCGGCGGCGTGAAACGGTTGCCGCCGCTCGCACACCAGTGAGGTGGCTGGCCCCCCACCAGCCGTCACGACGGGAGGGATCCCATGTACGCGGAGTTCTCGTACGAGCTGGTGCCGGGCGCGCGTCCCGTGGAGGAGGTGCTCCTGCGCGTTCTGGACGCGTTCGCCCTGAAGCCGGGCGGGGGCGAGCGCAAGCGCTGCCTCCTGCTCCAGGACTCGCTCATCTGCGAGATCGCCAACCTGAACGACTTCGAGGCCACCAACGCCCGCCTGAACCGGCTCCGCACCGACCTCGACGGCCAGTTCAACTACACGTTCTCACTCCGGTCGCGCAACGACGTCATCAGGATCCGGGTCGAGCACAACCACGAACTGGCGCGGCAGATCATCGAGGCCTGAGTCATGGCCACCAGACTCATCGCCCTCATCGCGATCCTGCTGGCCCTCACCCAGACGGCGCAGGCGCAAGACGCCGACGCCTTCCCACGCGTGGGCTCGTTCACGTTCCTCGCCGACGAGAAAGTGTCGTTCGATCCGGACGGCAGCTATCTCTTCAACCACACCGACGGCGCGCTCGTCTTCGAGGCGCAGACCGCGCCCGAGGTCCGCATCGTGGACAACGTCAGCCGACAGCTCGAGCGCGTGCTCCGGCCCGAGCGGCCGCGCGTGTTCGCGTTCTCGGTCTTCGGCACGTTCATGGTGCGCCTGCGCATGTTCGACACCACGTCCAGCCCCGTGCGGACGCCCTCGTACATGCCGAAAGGCACGGTGCAGCTCGCCTGGCTCAAGAACCTCTCCAGCGCGGACCGGGAGAATTCGCCCGTGGCATTCCTCGAGGGGCCCATCGAGATGTGGCTGGTGAGCGCCATCCCGTTCGGCCATCACTCGAACGGCCAGGACGGGTGCCTCTTCACGGACCAGGCGCGCGTGGACGATGAGTGCGTGCCTGAAGAGCCGTCGGATCCGCGGCCCGAGACGGTGAACAGGAAGGACGGCAGCTTCTCGACCAACTACATCCGCGTGGGCGTCCAGTATCGGCGGCTCTATCCGCGCGGCGACGACCCCGTGGACGTCCGCGCCATCACGCGCCGCGAATGGGGCGTGGGCGCGAGCCTCGAGCTGAACCCGCGCGGCTACCTGGGCGGGTCCATTTCCGACACGCTCCGGCCCCTGTATGGCCCGACGCGGGTGGGCCTCTCGGTCGACGTCGTCGTGGGCAACTGGCGGCCTCCGATTCTCCGCCGCGTCACGTGCGGGCGCGCGTGGGCCGACCTGTCGCTGACGTTCATCCGCGGCGCCGCACCGTCCGTGGAGGACGTGGTGACCTCGGCGGAGGCGGCGTGCCTGCCGGGCGGCTGGGGCGGCGCGGGGCTGTTCGTGCGCTACTACCGGGGTCAGGACTACTACAACGCGAGCTTCCTGGAGAACATCAACCGCCTGCAGTTCGGGGTCACGTTCATGCACGGCAAGTTCCTGGGGTTCCCGGCGGCGTCCAACTGAACGCCACGACCCTGAGTGCGAGGCGCCAGGAGCCAGGCTGGAACGGCACGAGACGGGCGTAGAATGCGCCCCATGTGCATCAGGGCCCTGACGGCGATGGTGGCGTTGGTAGCGATCGTGTCCGGGGCCGCGGCTCCGGCCGCACAGCCCCGGCCCGGGACAGCGCGCGACCGACTGGTCGGTACCTGGCATCTGGTCACCTACCAGATCCTGGACCCCGATGGGGGCCCCTCGCGCCCGGGCGCGTACGACGTGGGACGCATCACCTACGACCCGTCCGGCCACATGTCCGCGCAGCTGATGCACTCGTCCAACAAGGCGACGCAGCCGCCGGCCACCGATGCGGATCGGGCGGCGGCGTATCGCCGGTACCTCGGGTACTTCGGGCCCTTCACCGTGGACGAGGCGAAAAGCATCGTCACTCACCACGTGGCCGGATCGTCCAACCCGGCGTGGGTCGGCTCGAACCAGGTGCGTCATTTCGCCTTCTCGCCGGACGGCAACGGCCTGACGCTGTCGCTGAAGAGCGGCGAGCGGGTGACGCAGTCCCTCTACTGGGAGCGGGTCAAGTAGCCCCGCTCAGCGGCGTCGGACGCCGAAGAGGACGAGGATGGCCCGATTGCGGTGGGACTCGCCGCCCAGCAACCGATAGATCTCTCTCAGCCCTTCCTCGTACCGGCCTTCCATGGTGAACGTCTCGCCATAGAACCCGGCGCCAATCGCGATGCCGACATCGACAGCGGGGCCGCAGTCCCAACAGTCGAGGCTGACGTTGACCGAGGGGCCCGCGAGCGCCTGAATGCCGCCGGCCCCCATCGCCACCCGTAGCAGCATCGGAAGTTCGAGGTAGTTCTGCCTGACCCGGCCATCGATATTCAGTGGCAACGGATCATCCCACTGCCCACCGCGTAAATGCAGCTCGTACGTCTTCTGGACAAAAAGGACCTCTGGCTGGAACGCTACGCGATCGCCGATGCGGAACGCAAAGGCGCCCCCCAAGGCGATGCTGGCGTCGTACGAGAAGCGCTCGTACGTGCCTTCCGAAAACTCCTCCGGGCCTCCCGTCAACGTGGCGAAGACAACGCCGCCCTTCACGCCCAACTCGAATGATTGCGCCTGCACGACTGCAGGCATCGCCGATACGACGATGACCAACGCGGCCGCGAGCATGTTCCGCATGGCCGCCTCCCTTTTTGGGGCGCCCGGGAGCGCGCCGGGTTACCGCCCGAACCGGAGGCCGGCGAGGATCATGAACGCCCGGTTGCGATACTTCTCGTCGCTTTCCGGGAACTTCGGCACGTTCCGCAGCCCTTCTTCGAAGCGGCCCTCGATGAGCAGCAGGCGGCCGTAGTAGCCCAGGCCCACCACCAGGCCGACGTCCACACTCTCGGTCTCGTCCTTGATGTCCTCGTCCTCGCCGAAGGTGCCCTCCTCGATGGCCCGCGCCCGCGTGAGGAAGTTGAAGGACGGTCCTGCCAGCACGTGGATGCCCTGGCCGTTCGAGGGACCGAGCCGCACCAGTACGGGGATCTCGACGTAGTCGAACTCGACCTTGAGGTCGGTGTCGAGCAACGGCTCCCGGCCTTTCAGACCCTTCTGGGTCCAGAGAAGTTCCGGCTGGAAGGCCAGTGAATCGGTCAGGCCGATGGCGATGAACCCGCCCAAGGCCCTGCCGATGCGCCACTCCACGTCGTCGGCCCCGGCGTCCTCCAGGTCCGCGGCGAGCCTCGGGATGTCGGTGAAGGTGAGGCCGCCCTTGACGCCGCCGTCAAAGGTCTGGGCCGACGCCAGTCGTGATGAGGCCGAAAGCGCCACGGCAATGGCCAGGAGGGTCGAACAGATCTTGAACATGAAAGCGCCTCCGACGGAGGGCCGATGCATCAGCCCTGCCAATCGGAGGTGGAACGAAAGGCACAGGAATTCAGCGCCCGAGTGCCGTCAGCCTGTTCATGGCCGGGCACGGCGCCCACGCCGTGCCGAAGCCCCGGCAGGCATCAGCTTCGCCTCGCCCTGACTTCTCCCTTCTCACTTCTCACTTTTCACTTTTCACTTCTACTGTGACTTCCCCCGTGCCGTGATGGGCCACACCACCTCGACCTTGTCGCCGCGGATGCCGTACACCTGGTCGTAGAGGTTCACCACGGGATCGCAGTGGGGGACGATCATCTCGATGCGGTCGCCCATCTTGTAGGTGCGCCGCGCCTCGCTGAAGGTGATGACGCCGAACTCGTCCGAGCCCGGGTTGTAGTCCATGCCCGGCTCGCCGACGACGCCGGGGCGCGGCACGTTCAAGGTGAGGGCCTTGGCGCCGGCGTCGGTGGTGAGCCGGCCCGGAAAGCGGTTGTTCAGCACGGTCGCCACCACGGTGAGCGACGGCTCGAAGTCCTTGTAGACGGCATCGCCGTCCTCGCTGCCGATGGCCAGGTACTGCATGTCCATGAAGACGTAGCTGCCGACCTGCACGTCGGTGAAGCCGGGGGTGAGGTGCTGCACGCTGTAGGTGCCGGTCCCTCCGCCGCTGAAAATCTCGGTGGAGAGGCCGGCCCGCCTCATCGCCTCGCGCGTCTCGACGTTGCCTTCAAGCCCCTTCACCGCGCGCTCCTTGCGCGCGGCAAAGCCGTTGACGTGCTGTGCGCCGCCGTCGTAGGACAGCAGGCCTCGCAGTCTCAGATTCGGAAGCGTGTCCACGAGCTTGGCCAGCGCCACGGCACCGTCGCCCGGCGGGATGCCGCTGCGCGTGCCCACGGCCACGTCCACCACGAGGTCCGCCGTCACTCCCGCCTCGCGTGCGGCGGCGGAGAGATCCCGCGCGTTCTGCTCGTCGTCCACTGCCTGGATGAACTGCCGGTTCGCCTTGCGCAGCTGCATCGCGCGCCGGATCTTGCGCGGCGACAGGTTGCTGGTCGTCATGCAGATCGGCTCGATGCCCGCGGCGAAGAGCGCCTCGGCCTCGCTCAGCTTCGCCGTGCAGATGCCGATGGCGCCCGCCGCCAGCTGGAGTCGCGCGATGGCCGCCGTCTTGTGCGTCTTGGCGTGCGGCCGTGCGGCGATCCCGTTCTTCTTCACGGCGGCCTGCATCTTCGCGATGTTGCGCTCGAGGCGGTCGAGGTCCACGCAGAGCGCCGGCGTGTCGATCTCCCACTTCGAGATGCCGACATCGTCCAGGCGTGCGGCCCGCAGCTCGGCGGCAGAGTAGCCCTTCACTGGGCGGGGAATCCAGACGGAGGCCGCTGTCGCCCCTGTTGCCGTCAGAAACGCACGTCGTGACGATGGAATCTGCGTCATTGGCTTCTCACTTCTCACTTCTCACTTCTTACTTCTTGCTTCCGCACCACGGCGGGTGAGTATGCCATGGGAATCAGCATCCTGGGCGGCTCGCGCCCCCCGACGTCCAGCGCCCACACGTCCGCGCCGCGCGCCGAGGACAGGTGGTACATCACGTGTCCATCGTCCAGCCACTCCACCTGGTCGTCCACGCTGCGTGCCTCGGCCGAGAGCGGGGTCACCGTCATCGTCTCGATGTCGAGCACCTCGAGGTGCCACCCGAGGCCGCGCTCGTCGGTGAAGGCCTTCTTGTAAGCGATGCGTCTGTTGTCCGGCGAGAGCGACGGGCACTCGACGCCGGTCGTCACCACCCGGGCGGTCCGGGCGTCGATGTCGCCTTCGACGAGGTACTTCGTGTCGCCGGAGGCGAGCGTCGCGTAGAAGCGGTTGCTGTCTGCGGTGAAGGTCACGCCCCAGAAGTTGAAGTCCACCTCGCGAAACGGCCGGCCGTCGCGCGTGATCGAGAACTGTTCCAGCTCGGCCAGTTCCGTCGCCGACGCCGTGTCCACGATGGTCGTGCGCGTTGAGAAGCCCGACTCCGCGTACGAGTGGCCCGTTTCGAACACGGTGATGCCCGCCCGGCGACCGTCCGGGGACACGCGCACGCGGCTCGGCAGGCCCGTGAGCGGCAGGCGACCGGTCACCTCGAACCGCTCGTCGAAGATCTCCGCCGCGTAGGTCGTAACGATGCCCTCGAGGCCCATCGTCAGGCAGACACCGCGGCCCGCGGCGAAGAAGACGCGCTCGCAGCGCAGGCCGCTGATGAAGCGCGCGCCCCCGGGATCGGACAGGGGGACCATTCCCATGCTCCCGTGCGAGTCGTCCGCGAAGAGGCTTCTCAGCATCACGAACGGCACGGGCGGCGGAGCGGTGAGAGCGGTGGCGGGGGAGGGCGAGGTTTCGTCCGGCGCGGACCGCTGGCGCGGGGGGACGATCAGCGCGTAGGCGGCCGCGAAGGCCACCGCCAGCGCCGTCACGGCCAGGAGCGTCCAGCCCCGCCACGTCATGGGCGGATTATCTCCCGTTCCCACCGCGCCAGCGCCCAGCCACAGGCGGCCAGCACGATGGGAAGCGCCGTCGCGAATGCCGTCACCGCTTCCGTGGTCCCCCACTGCGACCACAGCCACCCGAACGCCACCGAGGCGACCAGTCGCGCCAGGCTTGTCGCCGTGGCCAGCAGGCCGAGTCCGGAGCCGCGCAGCTCCCGCGGCAGTGCCGCGCTCGCCATGGCCGGCAGCACGCCATCGGTGGACGCGTAATAGGCGCCGAGCAGGATCAGCGTCGCCGCCACGCCCGCTCGTCCGAGGCTGGGCATCAACAGGACCAGGTAGAGGAGGGCGAGGCACAGGTGGCCCGCCAGGAACACTTTCCACCGAGGCACGCGGTCAGCCAGCAGCCCCGCGGGGAAGGCGAGCAGCAGGTAGACGAAACTGGTGCCCACGAACAGCAACGGCACCATCGAGGGCGCGATGACGCCCCGGTACTGCAGCGCCAGGTAGAGATAGATGAAGGCATCGCTGATGGTCACGGCGGCGAGCGCCGTGCCCGCGATCACGGCCGGCCACACCTGCCTGTGTCGGGCCAGCGCGGCAGTCTGGCTGGCCAGCGAGGCCGCCGGGCCGGTTCGCGCCCCGGCGGGCGGATTCCGGACGAAGAGCACCAGCACGGCGAGCCCCACCAGCGCGAACGCGAAGCTGACGACGAAGACGAGGTCGAAGCGGCCGGTGGCGACGGCCAGCAGCGCGAACGCGACGAGGGGCCCCACCATGGCGCCCGCCGCGTCCATCGCGCGGTGCACGCCAAACGCACCGCCAAGGTCGGCCGGGGCCGCGCTCAGGGAAATCAGCGCGTCCCGCGGGGCCGTGCGGATGCCCTTGCCGATGCGGTCCGCGGTGACCGTGCCGGCAATCAGGGGCGTATTCACGCCAATCACGAGCCAGGCGAGGCGGCTGGCGGCCGAAGCCGCATACCCGACGACGGCCAGCTCCTTGTGACGCGCCGTCCGATCGCCCAGGGCACCGGCCACCCACCGCACGAGCGCGGTGACACCCGGATACAAACCATCGATGACGCCGAACAGGAACGGGCTCATGCCCAGCCCAAGGACCAGGTAGAGCGGCAGCACGCTTGCGACCATCTCCGACGAGATGTCGGTGAGGAGGCTCGTGAGGCCGAGCAGCCAGACGTTCGGCGCCACGCGGCGCCAGGCGGCGCCGCTCGAGGCGCGGCGGACCAACGCGCGGAAGTCGCCGGTCCAGTCGAAGGAGTACACCTGGCGCGGAATGGTAGTCGAAAGGCCTTGAATGCGCTGGCCGCCTAGCTATAATCCGCGCGATGCTACGTCTGGGTGTGCGCGTCGGTGCGATGGTGGCGGTGCTCGCGGGCGCCTCCGTCGTCGCCGTGGGCGCCCAGCCACGCGAGGGGCCCGTGGAGCTTGGCACCATCCTCGCGCGCGCCGGCGAGAAGGTGGCCGAGTACTTCGCGCGTGCGCAGAGCCTCATCTGCGTCGAGACGGTCCGCCTCCAGCCACTCAACTCCGGGCTCACCGCCGACGGCTTCGCGCGCGTCGTCGAATCGGAGCTCCGCCTCTCGTGGGATCCGCTGCTCGATTCGGTCCAGCCGGTCGAGGCGAAGACACTCCGCCAGGTGCTGAGGGTGAACGGCCACCTGCCGCGGAAGAACGACTACGACAACTGCACCACGCCCGAGCAGAACGCCTCGGAAACCCAACCGCTCTCGATGCTGCTGCCCGAGCAGCGGCGCGACTACGTGTTCTCGCTGGCCAGGCCCCAGAAGATCGACGGCCGGGTCGTTCTCGTCATCGATTACCGGCTCACCACGCCGGTTGCCGTCGAGGTGAGCGAGGTCGAGGGCAACGAGGACTGCATCAGCTACAACGTGGAAGGGGGCGTCCGTGGGCGCATCTGGATCGACCCCGACACGCACGAGGTGCTGCGGCTGGATCAGGGCCTGTCGGGACTGGTCGAGGTTCCCATGCCCCGGCGCATCGCGCGGCGCGCCAACGTCGAGCCTCACTTCACGCTCGAGCGCATGGACACCTCCATCCGCTTCAAGCCCATCACGTTCACGGATCCCGACGAGACCCTCGTGCTGCCGGTCTCGTCCACGCAGCTGCGCATCACGCGCGGATCGGGACAGCCGCGGCTGCGCACCATCACCGAGTACGCACGCTACCGCCGCTTCCTCACCGGGGCGCGGGTGCTTCCGCAGTAGGACACGGACGGCGCGGGTGGGGACGCGAATGGGGGGATAATTTCCTGTTCGCATGCCCACGCTGCCGGAATCCCGAGTCCTCCACATCGACATCACCGGCCACGACGCGCCGGGCGTCACCCATGCGCTGACGAGCATCCTCGCCCGATCCGGCGCGCGCATCCTGGACATCGGCCAGGCCGTCATCCACGACGCCCTCGCGCTCGGCATGCTGGTGGAGCTCACCGACGAGATGAAGTCCTCGTCGCTGCTCACCGAGCTGCTGCTGAAGGCGCACAAGCTGGGGGTCCAGATCCGGTTCAGCGCCATCACCGGCGACGAGTACCAGGCGTGGGTGCGGACGCAGGGCAAGGGCCGATACCTGATCAGCGTGCTCGGACCGGCGCTGACGGCCTCGCACCTGGCGGACGTGAGCGGCATCATCCTGAACGCGGGCCTGAACATCGACCGCATCGAGCGGCTGTCCGGACGCACCCCGCTCGACACGGGCCCCGCGGGCCGCGTCTGCGTCGAGCTGGCCGCTTCGGGCGATCTCGGCAGCGAGGACCAGATGCGGGCGGCGCTGCTGGAGCTGACGCACCGGCACGACGTGGATATCGCCTTCCAGCACGACAACGTGTACCGCCGCAGCCGGCGGCTCGTGGCCTTCGACATGGACTCGACGCTCATCAATGCCGAGGTGATCGACGAGCTGGCGAGACTGGCGGGCGTCGGCGCGCAGGTGCAGGCCATCACCGAGTCGGCCATGCGCGGCGAGCTGGATTTCCAGGCGAGCTTCCGCAAGCGCGTCTCGCTGTTGAAGGGGCTTCCGGCGTCGGCGCTCCGGCAGGTCGTGGACACGGTGCCGCTGATGGACGGGGCCGAGCGGCTGACCTCCACGCTGCGGCGGCTCGGCTACAAGACCGCCATCCTCTCGGGCGGGTTCACCTTCGTCGGGCGCGAGCTGCAGCGCCGGCTGGGCATCGACTACCTGCACGCCAACGAGCTGGACATCGCGGACGGTGTCGTGACGGGCCAGGTGCGCGGCGACATCGTGGACGGCGCTCGCAAGGCCTACCACCTTGCCGAGATTGCCCGCGCCGAGGGCCTGAGCATGGAGCAGGTCATCGCCGTGGGGGACGGCGCCAACGATCTGCCGATGCTGCGCCTCGCCGGGCTGGGCATCGCGTTCCGTGCCAAGCCACTGGTCCGGCAGAGCGCGCGACAATCCATCTCGACGATGGGGCTGGACGGCATCCTCTACCTCCTGGGCGTGCGCGATCGCGACGCGCTGGTCTGACCCTATACTGTCGCCGTTGATCCGCTTCGCGCTTCTCGCCTCGCTCGTGGTGCTCTGGGCCGCCCCGGCGCTCGCGCAGCCGCCGCTCCGCTGGGGCGGTGACTCCGAGGGCGGCGCGCCGTTCGTGGAGGCCGATCCCGCCGACCCGGCGAAGATGGTCGGCTTCGACGTCGAGATCGCCGAGCACATCGCCGCAGAGCTGGGCCGTCCGGCCCAGTTCGTCCAGATCGCCTATTCCTCGCTGGACCAGTCGGCCCGGCGGGGCGACTTCGACATCGGCTTGAGCGGCATCGAGGATTCGCCCGGTCGGCGCGCTTCAGTGGCGGCCAGTGTGCCGTACTACGAGTTCCGCGAGGTCATCACGGTCCGCGAGGCCGATCGCGACCGCTTCAGATCGCTCGCCGATCTCCGGGGCCGCCGCGTGGCCACGCTGGGCGGGACGATGGCCTATGACATCCTGCTCCAGGCCGAGCGGGAGCACGGCATCACCGCCGTGTCCTACGACGACGACGTGCACCCGTACTCGGATCTGGTGCTGGGGCGCGTGGACGCGGTGCTGCTCGACCACGTGCTGGCCGAGCGCTCGATGCGCCGCAACACGGGCCTGGTCACGCATCCGGAGGCCGTGGCGGTGGGGCACTACATCATCATCGCCGCGCCGGAGCGGACCGACCTTCGAGACCAGGTGGACGCCATTCTCAGGTCGGCCATGCGGGACGGCACGCTCGAGCGCATTTTCCGCAAGTGGGACTGCTGGAACGACGACCAGCCGGCCCTCTATGCCCGCGTGCTGGCGGCGGAGGGTTCGGACGCGTCGGGCGTGACCGGCGGCGCGCCGCTCGGCAGCCTTGCGCGCGCCTGGGAGGCGCTGCCGCGCTACCTGCCTTCGCTCCTGAGCGCCGCGGCGCTCACCCTGGTGCTCTCGTGCGCGGCGATGCTGCTGGCCGTGGTCCTCGGCGTGCTCATCGCGACGGGCCGCGTCTACGGCGATCCGCTGACGCGCGCGGCGCTCACCGTGTACGTCGAGGTGATGCGCGGCACGCCCGTCCTGCTCCAGCTCTTCGTCATCTACTACGGCCTGGCGGGCGTCGTGCGGCTGCCGGCGTTCATCGCGGCGCTGGTGGGGCTGGGGCTCAACTACGCCGCGTACGAGAGCGAGATCTACCGGAGCGCGCTCGAGGCCGTGCCTCGGGGGCAGCTCGAGGCGGCGCGTATCCTCGGGCTCACGCGGTTGCAGACGCTGCGGCTGGTGCGCGCGCCTCAGGCCTTCCGCCTCGCGCTGGCGCCGATGACCAACGACTTCGTCGCGCTGCTCAAGGACTCGTCGCTGGTGTCGGTGCTGACGGTCGTCGAGCTCACCAAGCAGACGCAGATCTTCGCCACCAACATCGGCAGCTGGCTCGTCCCCGGCCTGCTCTGTGCGGCGCTCTACCTGGCGATGTCGCTGCCGCTGTCGCACCTCGCGCGGAGGCTCGAGGACCGGTGGAAGGTGGCGACAGCGTGACGCCGACGCTCCGCGTGCGCGGGCTCCGGCTCTGGCGCGGCGACCGGCAGATCCTGGCGGGCGTCGACCTCGATGCGGCGCCGGGAGAGGTGGTCGCGCTGATGGGCCTGTCCGGCTCGGGCAAGACGACCATCCTGCGCATCCTGGCGGGCCTCGAGCGCACCGACGCCGGGGAGATCCACGTGCCGAAAGCCGGCATGGTCTTCCAGTTCCACTACCTGTTCGAGCACCTGACCGCGCTGGAGAACGTGTGCCTGGCTCCCATCCACGCCCAGCGCCAGACGCGCGCCCAGGCACAGGCGCGGGCCGAGGCGCTCCTCGGCGAGCTCGGCGTTGGCCATCGTGCCCACGCGCTCCCGCGCGAGCTCTCCGGCGGGGAAGCCCAGCGCGTGGCCATCGCCCGCGCACTGGCGGTCGACCCGCCGCTACTGCTGCTCGACGAGCCCACGGCTTCGCTGGATCCCGCACGACGCAATGACCTTGGCGACGTCCTGAAGGCGCTGGCGTCCAGCGGCCGCACGCTGCTCCTGACGTCGCACGACGATGACTTCGTTCGCGACTTCGCGTCGCGGGTGATCATCCTGGCCGGCGGCCGCCTGGTGGAGCAGGGCGACCCGCACCAGGTGCTGGAGCACGCCCAGCACGAGGAAACCCGCGAGCTCCTGCAGGTGGAGCGTCAGAGGAAGCTGGGGCGATAACTGGCCCCCCTAGCCCCAACCCCCAACCCCCAACCCCCCAGCCCCAAGTCCCAAGTCCCAAGTCCCAAGACCTCAAGCCCCCAAGACCTGTAAAATCAACGGGAGGGCCGCTAGCTCAGTGGTAGAGCACCTGCCTTTTAAGCAGAGGGTCGCAGGTTCGATCCCTGCGCGGCCCACCACCCTTCGCTCACGCTTGCTATTCTGGCGTGAGCACGGGTGGCAAGCCACGCGAATGGTGTCCGCCGTAGCCGAGAAGCGGCGAACTTGGAACAGAACTCCAGAACCCCAGAACCCGAGAACCCGAGAACCCGCGAAACGCGTATGCACCCCGACCTGGCCGCTTGCCTGACGCTCATATCCGACGCGACGGCCGGCCTCGACGACGAGCAGGCGGGGGAGCGCGTGGGCGGGCGCTGGTCCATCGCCGAGATCGTCGAGCACCTGGATCGCACCTACACCGGCACCGTGAAGGGCCTGCAGCGCTGTCTCGACAGCGGAGCCGCCCGCGCCTCCGCGCGGACCCTCCGGTCGCGGGCCCTCACGTTCTGGGTCGTCTCGCTGGGGCGGTTCCCGACCGGCATCGAGGCGCCGAAGCACGTCGTCCCCACCGGTCGCCTGCGGCTTTCCGAGGTGCTGGCGCGCGCGCGGGCGGACCTCGAGGCCATGAACGCCCTCATCGACGCCGCCGAAGCCCGGTTCGGGCCCGGCCCCGTCCTCGATCACCCCATCCTCGGGCCGTTCACGCCGGCCCAGTGGCGCCGGTTCCATCACGTGCACACGCGGCACCACCAGAAGCAGATCCTCGATCGGCGCCGCCGGGTATCGTGAGGAGCGGCTGGCCGCGCTTGTCGTTTCCGGCCGGATCGCACACAATACTCGCGACTTTCCGATCCCTGGACGCCCTGACTTGACCGTGACTCCCGAGCCCTCACCTGTCATCCTCGTCGTCGAAGACGACACGGCCGTGCGGCAGCCGCTGGTGAAGTTCCTCCAGATGCGACAGTACACGGTTGTGACGGCAGAGACGGCGGACGAGGGGCTGGACGCCATCCGCCGGCAGCGGCCCGCGGCCGCCATCGTGGACCTGCGGCTCAGGCGCGGCACCGGCCGGGAAGTGGTGGTGTCGATGCCGCCTGACGTGCCGGTGATCATCTTCTCGGGCCTGCGGTCCGAGTCCGCGGATCTGGAGAGCATCCGCCCGCTCACCCGCCTGGTGGAGAAGCCCTACTCGCTGGTCATGCTCATGGACACCCTCGAGGACATGCTCGAGGAAGCGCGGTCCCTGAAGGGCTAGAGAATTTTCTTGCCGAGCGCCGAGAGCGCCAGCTCCACGCCGAGTTCCGCGGTGGCGTTCCTCACGTCCAGGGTCGGGTTCACCTCGACGAGGTCCAGCGCCAAGAGCTTCCCCGACTCCGCTGTCATCTCCATCACGACGTGCGCCTCCCGATAGTCGAGGCCGCCCTTCACGGGTGTCCCGACGCCGGGCGCGATGGAGGGATCGCACACGTCCATGTCGAACGACACGTGGATGCCGCCGGTGCCACGGCTGGCGATGGCCAGCGCCTGTTCCATCACTTCGGTGATTCCGAGCCGATCCACATCCTTCATCGTGAAGACGTGCACCTTCGATGCCTTGACGATGCCCTTCTCCACTTCGTCCAGGTTGCGGATGCCGACCAGCACGGTGTGCTTGGGCAGCACGGCCGGTCCTGCCCCGTGGAATCGGGCCAGCTCGAGCGGCTCGCGCCCGAGGAGGGCCGCCAGCGGCATGCCGTGCACGTTGCCCGACTCGCTGGTCGAAGGGCTGTTCATGTCACCGTGCGCATCCACCCAGATGAGGCCCAGCGGCTGGCCGCGCCGGCGCACATGGGCCGCGCTGGCCGCGGCCGATCCGGCCGCCAGGCTGTGGTCGCCGCCGAGCACGAGCGGCAGCGCGCCGTCCTCGAGCGACGCGAGCGAGGCCTGGTACAGCTTCTGGCAGACGCGGGCAATCTCCTTGACGTATCGCTTGCGCGCGTCGCCCGGGCCCTTGCTCTCCGGAATCGGTGTTGCGATATCGCCCTTGTCGGTCACGCGGAGCCCGAGAGCGGCCAGCTGGTCGCCCAGCCCGGCAATGCGGAACGCCGACGGCCCCATGTCGGTGCCGCGACGGTTGCCGCCCAGGTCGAGCGGGGTGCCGATGACATGAACCGCGCGCACAGGGTCACCGCCTCCGATAGGTCATCGAGATGCCCTCGTGGCCCGGCGAGACAATGCTCGTGAGCGCCTGCGGGTGCGTCTCGATGGCGGCGAGGAAGTCGCCCATTTCGCTCTTCTTGTTGATGACGTTGTGCGCGAGGAAGAGCCCGCCGGGCGTGACGCGCGGGAACACCAGGTCGAAGAACCGCTTGTAGTCAGGCTTCCAGGCGTCGAGGAAGACGAGATCGAACGAGCCCTCGAGGTTCGGGATGTGCGCAAAGGCATCGCCCGGGACGACCTGGACGATGTCGGCGAGGCCGGCTGCCTTGATGTTGGCGGCGGCCTCCCGGGCGCGAACGGGGTCGTACTCGATGGTGACCAGCCGCCCCCCCGTCTCACGCAGGCCGAGGCCCATCCAGATGCCGCTGTAGCCGCTGGCCGCGCCAATCTCGAGCACGCGTTTGGCGTTGGTGGAGGCCACCAGGGTCCGGAGAAATCGGCCGTCCTCTTCCGACACGGCCAGCTGGCCCTTGTCGGCGGCGCGGATGGAGGCCAGGATTTGCCGAATGGCCGGGGGGACGTGGCTTGCTGATCCCGCGGCCGGTTTTGGCGACTGACCGAAACCTGGCCCGGTTACCAGGAGGGCGAGGGCCAGAGACGCAGCGAAAGTGCGCATCCGGCCATTCTAGCCGGGCTGGCCGAACGTGCGTGCTATAGTATCGCGTTTTCTCTGGAGTATCCGGAGGCCTAGTGAGCCCGATTCTCACCCGCCCGATTCGCGAGCAGCTCGAACACGATCGCGTCATCCGCCAATTGCAGGCTCGTTACAAGCGCAAGCATGAGGTGGCCATCAACCCGGGCCACGAGCAGAACCAGTCCGTCACGGTCGGAGAGCTGGCCGTCTACCCGGACCTGGTGTTGTTCAGCCAGGAGCGGGCGCGGAAGCTCGAGGGCACCGTGGAGGTGGAGACGGGCGAGTCGGTGCACCTGCTCGAGGCGCGGGCCGAATGGGGGGTGTTCAGCAAGCTGAAGGCGCCCTTCCATCTTTACGTCCCGCCCCAGGCCCTGGACGCGGCGCGGCGCCTGTGCGAGGAGCATCAGTTCCCCGTCGCGGAGATCTGGACCTATCACATCGCGATGGACCAGGTTCGCTTCATCCAGGTGTACAAAGCGCCGGCCGCCGCACTGCCCAAGGCCGCGCCGGAGAAGAAGCCCGCCGCCGAGAAGAAATCCGCCGCCGAGAAGAAACCCGCCGCGGAGAAGAAGCCGTCCGCGGCGAGGAAAGCCACGCCGAAGCCCAAGGCGGCGCCGAGACCCGCCGTGAAGGCCGTGAACAAGAAGGCCGCGCCAGCCAGGCCCGCGCGGGCGTCGAAGGGGTCGAAGGGGGCGACGCCCGCGAAGGCGAAGGCGTCCAGGCCCGCGCCCAGACGCGCCGCGGCGAAGAAGCGGCGGTAATCTAGAGGCGTGCCGTTCCTGCGACTGACCCGCGACCGACGCGGGATCGAACACACCTTCCTGCTCCACACCGCTCAGCCAGGCGAGCGGCCGCGCGTTCTCTACTGGTATCGCACCGCGCCCGACGTGCTGATTGGGCGCGCGGCGCTGGACGAAGAAGCCATCCGCACCATCGAAGAGCAGCACCCGGAGATCGAGTTCGACTGGCCGGCCATTCTTGCCCTGCGCGAGGCGATGCCACCCGAGGAGGAGCAGGCACCTGTCCGGCCGCCTCGCCGGGGGCGCGCCGGGCGACGGGAGGGCGGCCCCACGCCACGTCCCGCGGAGCGGCGCCCCGCGTCGGTCACGCCTGAGGAAGCGGTCACCGACCAGCCCGCCGAAGCCGAGGCCGAGCCTGCAGCGGGGCCCTTCGGCGAGCCGCCGGCTCCCACCACGCGCGGCCTGCTCGAGGAGCTCGTCGGCCGCGAGATTGCCACGCGGCTCCGGGCGCGTCACGCCGAGGTCATGGCACGCATCCACGAACAGGGTTTCGATGCGGCGACGCTCGAGCAATGGGTGAGCCGGGCCGAGACGCTGGATCCCGACACGTGGCTGACGCCGGATGCCGTGCTCGCCGGCGTGCGCGACGCCGACAGCCGCTTCGAGGAGCTTCGGCGGGCGCTGCTCGAACAGCCGCGCGGTGAGGCCTGAACACAGAACACAGAAGGCAAGAAACAAGAGGCAGAACGGCTTGACGCCGCAGATTGCCTTCTGCATCGTGCCTGGTGTGCGTCAGGCTGGGGCTTCCCCTGCGAACTAGGCGCGCGGCCGTTCTCGTGAGAAGATCACCGTCCCCCCCAAGGAGTGTGCCGGGATGCGTCGAATGCTGTGGGTCGGGGTGTGCCTGTCGGTCCTGCTGGCGGGTGTGGCGATGCCGGCGTCGGCACAGTTGCGCGCCGAGGTGGTGGCGCAGGGGCTCTCCAGCCCCGTGGCTTTCGTACCCGATCCGACGTCGGCCTCGCGCTTCTTCATCGTTCAGCAGGGCGGGTTGATCCGCATGCTCGAGAACGGCACGCTGTCGACGTTTCTCGATCTGAGGTCCGTCATTCGCACGGGAGGGGGCGGGGAAGAGGGGCTGCTGGGCATGGCCTTCGCCCCGGACGCGGCGACAAGTGGACGCTTCTTCGTCAACTTCACCAGCCCGGATGGCGATATCGTCGTGTCGCGGTTCACGCGCACACCTGCTGACGCCCCGACGGCCAATCCGGCGTCCCGCTTCGATCTGATCTGGCCAGGCGGGCAGCCGTACATCCCTCACCCGGTCAACAGCAACCACAACGGTGGTCACCTCGCGTTCGGCCCCGACGGCTATCTCTACATCGGCACCGGCGACGGAGGCGGCGGCAACGATCCCAACCACAACGCGCAGAACCCCGATTCGCTGCTCGGCAAGATGCTGCGCATCGACGTCAACGTACCGGATGGGCATCCCACCGGATATGAGATCCCCCTGGACAACCCGTTCCGTGACGGGCAGCCCATTCCCGCGCTTGGCGAGATCTGGGCGTTCGGGCTCCGCAATCCCTGGCGCTACAGCTTCGACGACCACGGTCCGGGCGCGACCGGTGCGCTGATCATCGGCGACGTGGGCCAGGGCGCCCGCGAAGAGGTGGACTACGAGCCGGCGGGTGCTGGCGGCCGCAACTATGGCTGGCGCCTGCGCGAAGGCACCATCGCGACGCCCGGCGTGCCGGCGACCCCGCCGGCCGCGTACCAGCCGCTCACCAATCCGCTCTTCGACTACGAGCGGACCATCGGCCGCGCGGTCACGGGCGGCTATGTCTACCGCGGCACGCAGCTGCCGGCGGCCTACCGCGGGCGGTACTTCGTGGCGGACTCGATGACGTCCGTGGTCGGCTCCGTTGGCCTCAGCGTGAGCCCGTCGACCGGCGAGGCTGCGGTGGCCGACGTGGTCGAGCACACGGCGGAACTCGGTGGCTCGCTGGGCGGCATCGTGTCGTTCGCGCGCGATCACGAGGGCGAGCTGTACCTCGTCACCTTTGCCGGCCGGATCCTGAAGATCGTGGCGGCCGGCGCACCGGAGGCGCCAACCGCGCTCCAGGCCAGCGTGTCCGACAGGAACGTGACGCTCGACTGGACGCCGCCCGCGAGCGGGCCCGCGCCCGGCGGCTACCGGCTCGAGGCCGGCAGCAGCAGCGGCGCGTCGGACATCGCCGTGTTCGCGACGGGCCCCTTGCCATTCGTCGGCGTGGCAGGCGTGCCGGATGGTCGCTACTTCGTCCGCGTCCGCGGCCTCGCCAACGGCGCCGTGGGGCCAGCCTCGAACGAGGTAGAAGTGGTCGTTGCGTGTGCGCCGCCCGCGCCAGCCGGGCTGACCCACACGGTGAACGGCCACACGGTGTCGCTGTCGTGGTCGCCCTCGACCGGCGCGACCGGCTATGTCGTGGAAGCCGGCTCGTCGAGCGGTCTCGCGAATCTGGCCACGCTGGCGGTGATCACCAGCGGGCTCGACGTCAGCAGCGTCCCGCCGGGGACCTACTACGTGCGCGTGCGCGGCACGAACGCGTGTGGTGTGGGAGCGCCGTCGGCGGAGGTTGTCGTCAGCGTGCCCTGATCAAGTCGGGAGTGAGAAGGGGGAGCCCACCTCTCTTGCTTCTCACTTCTCACTTCTCACTTCTCGTGAGACGCAGCTCCTGCTCGATCGCCTTCTTCGCGATGCGCGTCACGACGATGGTGACCGCGACGGTGGAGGCGAGGCCCAGCGCGATGGAGGCGTAGTAGAGCGGACCTCTCGGCGGGGCCACGCCCCCCGCCAGTTTCGCAAGGTCGCCCGCGACCTTGCCCGAGTACACGTACATCGCCACCACCGGCAGCATCCCGATGCAGGCCGCCACGTAGTCCGCGAGTCGGACCCGGCTCAGCCCGAGGGCGTAGTTCAGCAGCACGAACGGCACGGCCGGGGACATGCGCAGCAACGCCACCAGCCGGAACCCGTGGCGCTCCACGGCCCGGTCGATGATCGCGAGCCGGGGCTCGCGCCGCAGAAGTCGCTCCACGAAGTGCCGCGCGAGGTAGCGACCGGTCAGGAAGGCGAGGGTGGCGCCGATGGTCGCGCCGATCATCACGTAGATCACGCCCTTCACGAACCCGAAGATCGCGCCGGCCGCGAGTGTCAGCAGGAAGGCCGGGGCGAAGATCACTGGGGCGATGCTGTAGCCCGCGATGAACGCCACCGGCCCCCAGGCGCCGAGCGAGGCCACCCAGGCTGCGAACTTCGGGAGCATGGCCGGGGCTTCGCGCCCGAGGAGCGCGAGCACGACGAGCCCGGCGATGGCAGCAGCGATCTTGATGGCAGTCTTCATGCGGAGCGAGCGCCCGGGTCAGCGGGCCTTCATCGGGTTCGGGCGGGGTGGCGCATGGAGCGGGCGGTCACTCGTCCCGGAGGAAGCGGCTCTCGATGGCGTCGATCTTGGCCACGCGCCGCAGGTAGCGCTCCTCGCTGGTGAACGTGGCGCCGAGAAAGGCATCCACCAGCGCGCGCGCGAGCGCCGGGCCCACCACGCGCGCCCCCAGGCAGAGCACGTTCAGGTCGTCGTGCTCCACCGCCTGGCGGGCGGAGTAGGTGTCGTGGCACACCGCCGCGCGGATGCCGGGGAACTTCGAGGCGGCCACCGAGACCCCGGCGCCGCTGCCGCACACCAGGAGGCCGCGATCGGCCTGCCCGTTGCGGACGGCGGTGGCCACTGCCTCGGCCGTATCCGGGTAGTCCACCGGGGCCGTGGAGTGCGTCCCGAGGTCGGTCACCTCGTGGCCCTGCTGGGCCAGGTATCCGGCGAGGTCGCGCTTCAGCTCGACCCCGGCATGATCCGCGCCGTTGGCGATTCGCATGTGTCTCTTATCCTACCCGTCTTATAATTCCACCATGCAGGTTCACGGCCTTCGCCTCGCCGTCGTACTCGGACTGGCCCTGTCGGTGGCCGCCCTCGGGGCCCAGGCCCCCGCCCCTCCCGCGGCGGATGCCCAGGGCTCCCAGCCGACGTTCCGCGTGAACATCGATCTGGTCACCATGGACGCCATCGTCCGGAACGACCAGGACCAGTTCGTGGCGAACCTGACGAAGGACGACTTCCAGATCCTGGAAGATGGCGTGCCGCAGGACATCACGTCGTTCACACTGGTCCATGGCGGGCGCGTGCACAACCTGCTGGAGCCGCCGCCGCCGCCCGCACAGGAGGGCGTGATCCTGCCGCCTTCCCGGCCGCGCAACGACACGACGGGCCGCATCTTCCTGCTCATCGTGGACGACCTGCACCTCGACTTCCGCAACACGGGGCGCATCCGGAGCCTGTTCCAGAAGATCTCGAAGAACCTGATCCACGAGGGGGACATGTTCTGCATCGTCTCCACGGGGCCCTCGTCGCTCGCCATCGACCCGACCTATGACCGCAAGGTCCTGGACGAGGCGATCAAGAAGATCACGGGCAGCGGCCTGAAGCCCTCCGACGTCATCCAGGGACAGGACAACGCCGACGGCCCGGCCGAGGTCCGCTACCGGGCGCACGTCGCGTTCTCGACCGCCCACGACATGCTTCGGCAGATGGAGAAGATCACGAACCGCCGCAAGGCCGTGGTGTGGGTGAGCAACGGCTACGACTTCAATCCCTTCGCCGAATCGCGGCTGGGCGAGGACCCGGTCTTCGGCGGCCGCTTCGGCCAGACGCGCGAGGACGGACAGCGGTTGAACGAGCAGTTCAACCAGGGCGCACAGTTCGCCGACGCGGACCTGGCGCGCGAGCTGGCCGAGGTGACGCGCACGGCCAACCGCGCCAATGCCACGCTCTACACCGTGGACCCGCGGGGCCTGGTGGCGGGCGCGGATCTGGACGAGCAGCTGAGCCCGGTGGAATACGGGACCTGGGTGCGCAAGACGCAGGACAGCCTGCGCATCCTCGCGGAGGAGACGGGCGGCATCGCCGTCGTCAACCAGAACGACTTCGACAAGGCCCTGAAGCGGATTGACGCCGAGACGAGCGACTACTACGTGCTGGGCTACTACTCGTCGAACCCGGACCCGCTGAAGCGGACGCGGAAGGTCGAGGTGAAGGTGAGCAAGCCAGGGCTCAACGTGATCTCGCGGACGTCGTATACCCTCCGCCAGCCGGCCGCGGCGCCGACGCAGAAGTAGCGGAGATCAGCTCCGAGATGCGCTCGCGCAGCCACGCCACGGGCTGCGGCTGGCGACTGAGGAACGCCTTCCATTCCTCGTCGGACAGGACCACCGAGATGACGTGGTCGCGTGGATCGCTCATGGGGTACCTCGCAGGTTGAAGGGACCCCCCGATCCTAGGCCCCGGCGAGCCAGTTGGAAAATAGAATGATCGTATTCCGTCGATGCGTCTGGGTCATCCTGTGCCTCAGGGCGCCAGGCGGAGCTTCGGCTTGACGCGCTCGAAGGCCTTGATGGTTTCCTCGACGGCCCGGGGCGTGCGGCTCATGCGCGGGTAGACCCACCCGGTCTCCCGGACCAGCGAGCGGCCCTCGATCCGCGAGAAGAAGAGGTGCCCGCTCGACACGTCGCGGGCGGCCGCCTGGTAGGGGATGATGCTGATGCCGATGCCGGTGCGCACCATCGCCTTGATGATCTCGACGTTCTCGGTCTCCATCACGATCTGCGGCTCGATGCGGGCCGACAGGAAGAACTCGTCGATGGCCCGCCGCGTGTTCGAGCCCTGCTCGAAGAGGACGAAGGGCTGGCGCACGAGGTCCTGGGGCAGCACCTTCCGCTTCCGCGAGAGGGGGTGCTTGGCCGCGGCGATCAACAGCAGTTCTTCCTGCAGGACCGGCACCGTGACCAGGTCCGGCTGATCCACGGGGAGGGTGAGCAACGCGAGGTCGCCGGCCCCGGCCCGCAGCTGCTGCAGGCACCGCTCGGAACTGCCCGACATCACCTTCAGGTCCACCTCCGGGTGCTGGCGCTTCAACTCGGTCATCAGCGTGGGGAACACGTAGAGGCAGACGGTCATGCCGCCCAGCAGGCGGAGCGTGCCCCGGAGCGACTCCTGGCTGTCGGTGATGCCCGCGATGGTGTCCTTGAGATCCTGGAACACGCGGTGGCTGAGCTGGAGCAGCGCTTCGCCAGCCGGGGTGATGCGGATGCGCCGCCCCACCCGGAGGAAGACGGGCTCCTTCAGCTCGTCTTCCAGCAGCAGGATCTGACGGCTGATGGCCGACTGCGACACGTGCAGCTTGTGGCCTGCCGCCGTGAACGAGCCGGTCTCGGCGATGGCGCGGATGATCTCGAGTTGGCGAAGGTCCACGTGCGCTCCCTGAAGGAGCGAGGATATATCTGCTTGACAGATGGATTCAAGGCGAATATCCGTGTCTTGCAGATGGACGGGCGTCCACGCTCGCGATGCCTCTAGAGGGGGAGAGGCATCGTGGACGGGGCATCCAGGGCTTGCCGCGTCCGGGCCACCGCCTCTCGGAGGTAGTGCTCGTCCATCTCCACGCCGGCGAAGGCCAGGCCCAGCCGGGCGCACGCCACGGCCGTGCTGCCCAGGCCAAGGAAGGGATCCAGCACCACGCCCAGCCGGGCCAGCCCATGGAGTTTCAGGCACTGCTCGGGCAGCCGCACCGGGTAGGTAGCCGGGTGGGGCCGCTCGCGATCGCGGCTCTGGATGGTGTCGTACGGGATGAACCAGGTGTTCCCCCGGCACCGGAGCCCCTCAGAGGCGCCGGCCCAGCGGCCGATGTTCGACTGGTCCTGGTATTTCACCCCGATGCCGCGACGATCGAGCCGCGTACGGCCCTCCGGCGTGAAGTGGAAGACGAACTCGTGGCAGTCGTTCAGGAAGCGGCTGCTGTTGATGGGCTTGTAGTGGCCGACGGCCAGGTCATCCGCCAACCCCGACCGGGTCCCGGCGAGCTCACGCTCGATCGCAATCGACTTAATCCAGTGGATGACGTTCTGAAGCTGGAGGTGCGGCCGCGCGGCCTGTGCCACGTCGAGCGCCGTCCAGGGGTCGGTGGGCTTGCCTCCGACGTTCAGGAAGAGCGATCCGTCTGCGGCAAGCACGCGCGCCGCCTCGGCCACCCAGGCAGACGTCCAGCGGAGGTACTCGTCCCGCGGTCCTCCATCGTCGAAGCTCCGGTAGCGGATGCCGAGGTTGTAGGGCGGTGACGTGACCACGGCCGAGACGGATCCGTCAGCGGCACTGCGCAGGTAGTCGAGGGCGTCACCGAGGTAGAAGCGGAGTTCGTGCGGACCGGGCCGGAGGGTGGCAAACGGCGTGGGCGAGCCGGGCATGGACGCCCACGATTGTAGTACGAGGGGGGCACGCAGGTTCTCCGGTTCTCGGGTTCTCGAGTTCTCGAGTTCTCGAGTTCTCGGGTGCGAGGCCCGACTTCCAAGCCCCGGGACCCAAGCGCCGGGACCCACGTCCCTACGATGCGCGCGCCGTTGTGGACACCAGCGTGCTGGCAAACCGCTCGCGCTCCGGCGTCACCGTGTGGTTTCGCCGGTGCGCCGGGCTCTCGCACGCCGCGCCCTTCTCTTCGACGTAGACCACTTCGCGCGTGCTGGCGACATCGCGGTATCTCCCGACGACGCAGCCGCACGGCAGCGTGGCGAACCCGAGCAAACGAACCACGCTCATACCTTCAGCCCCCCTGCATTATCGACAAGCAAGGTTCGTACCGAACGGCAACGACAGCGAATCCGGCCATCGGTGAGACAGAGGTGTCCCAAAGCAGTGCGCGGATTGGCCAAAAATCTCGTTGTCGTCTCCGGAGCAGACATCCTGCCATCTGGCTGTGACGCCAGAAAGACGATGGGAGATTCCGACACTCACCTGTCGGTTGGATCGTGCTTCGTCGTTTTGGATGGGTCAGCGGCGGAGCGCGAGTACGGCAGAGAGGCCATCTCGCGCAACCGTGTTCGACGGATCAATCGTGAGGGCTTCGGCGAAGTATCGGTGAGCGGCGGCGGCGTTGCCGTTCTCGAGCTCGAGCGTGGCGAGGTTCGAGTACGTCGCGGGATCGCGCGGGTCGGCGGCAAGCGAGGCCACGAATGCCGCTCGCGCACGGTCGCGCTGCCCGAGGCCAGCGAGCGCGGCCCCAAGGATGTTCTGCGCGCGCGCATGCGTCGGATCGAGCGCCAGCGCCGCCTCGGCTTCCCGAATCGCGACTTCTGGCCGCTGTTGCAGGAAGGCCAGCGTGGCCGCGTAGTACCGCGTCACGGCCGAGTACGGCGCCTCGAGCCTGAGCCGGGCGACGACGGGTTCGAGGCGCCCGACGTCCCCGGCATCGCTCAACACCGAGGCCAGCTGCTCGAGCGCTTCCCGGTGGCCGGGATTGGCCTGGAGCAACGCCAGGGGGATGCGCGCACTCTCGTCGAAGTTGCCTTCCGCCGCCAGCAGGCGAGAAAGGGCCAGCCTGGCTTCGTCGGTGCCCGGAGTGGATGCCAGGCGCACCAGCAGTTCGCGCGTGGTGGCGGTTCGCCCGGCCGGCGCCGAGGCCCGGATCAGGCCATCCAGCGCCGCGGCATCCGTCGGGTTGAGCTCGACCGCCCGGCTGAAGCTGTCGACGGCCGGGCCGTAGCTATCGGCCTGCAGCAGCATTTCACCCAGCTGCCGCCACGACTCGGCGGTGGCGCCGGCCCAGGCCTCCTCGACCGCCGCCGGGCGCGGACTGGAGGCCGCGAGGGCCCGCAGGCTCTTCGCGTTGTCGCTGCCGGCTCCACCAAAGACGCTGCGCGGCCCCGAGAACTCGAGCCGTGCGCGGTTGTCGGTCAGGAGGGGAGCGTCGCCCGCCCACCCTGCCAGGGCCGCCCCCTCCCCGACGAAGAACGAGAGCACTGCCAGCGGGCTCCTGGCGCCAACCGAAGCCAGGTCCGCAGCCACGCCTGGACGCTGCCAGGACGAACGGATGTCCGGAAGACGCGGCGTGAGTGGATCGGTGCTGCCGACCAGCAGGACATCCGCCTCGCCAACCATCCACATGGTGCCGTTCGGAAAGACCGACATGAAGGTGGCCACGATGGACCGCAAGTCCGGATCGCTGATGTCGTAGGTGTGCGCCCACTGGCAGAGGATGCCCCCGGGGGCCAGGCGTGCCTTCGCCACCTCGAAGAACTCGCGCGTGAACAGCGACGCGATGCCGGCCATCCAGGGATTGGATGGCTCCGAGACGATGACGTCGTACCGTTCGTCGGCCAGCAGGAGGTGCGTGCGCCCATCGCCGACGATGAGCCGGGTTCGCGGGTCCTCGAGCGCCCGATGATTGTCATCGTCGAAGAATCGTGAGGCTTCCACCACCTCAGGGGAGATTTCGAGGACCGTGGCGCGCTCGAGCCCGTGGGTGAGCGCGGACCCGAGGGTGACCCCGCTGCCCAGGCCAAGGATGGCCGCCGTCTTCGGGGCAGGGTGGAGCAGGAGCGGCACGTGCGCGAGCATGCGCTGGGTGAGCATGTCGGCGGCATCCGACGCATCCACCTTCCCATCGATCGCGAGCGAGGTGGTGCCGGCCAGCTGCCGGACCGCCACCGTCGCCGTCGCGCCTTCCTTGTAGTAGCGGAGCTCGCCGGCCGTGAGCGCGGTTTCGAGATCCGGGCCCCTCAGCGCCGCCGCGTACTTGTAGGCCCCGCTCGACAGCAGCCGCGGATCCCAGGACGGCACGAGCCAGGCGCCGGCCGCGATCACGACGGCCAGGGTGAGCGGCAACCAGGGCCTGGCAGTCCTGTCCAGCAGCGCGACCGCGGCGCCGGCCACGGCCGTCATGCTGCCGACGAGGCGGATGCTGTCGTGGAGGCCCAGCCAGGGGACCAGGGCAAAGCCGGCCAGCAGGGAGCCGGCGATGGCCCCGAGGGTGTTGACTGCGTAGACGTAACCCACGTCTGACACGACGGTGTCTTCGCCCCGCGCAGCGACAGCCAGGGCGAGGGGAAACGCTGCGCCGAAGGCCAGCGCCATGGGCAGCAGGATGGCGGCGGTCAGCATCCACTCCCGGCGGAGCACGTCACCGAAGGTCACGCCGGGTGTGGCCACCAGGCGTGCCACCGAGAGCAGCGTGGCGTCCACCATCGTGGCGGCCGCCAGGGCCAGGCCGCCTGCAAGCATCACGCAGATGGCAAGCGCCCGGGCGGGATGGCGCAGGCTTCGGGCGAGGCGGGCCCCGATGGCGGCGCCGCCCGCAATGCCGAGGATGAAGATGGCCACCACGGCGCTGAACGCGTAGGTGGTCGGACCGAGGATGGAGGCCAGCAACCGCGTCCAGACGACCTGAAGGCTCAGCGAGGCAAACCCGGTCACCCCCAGCGCCGCGGCGGCCAGGCCGGGACGGCCGACGCGCGCAGGGGGACGAGTCCCCTTGCGGACGCGTGCGGCCTCGACCGCGGCAGGCGCGTCCGGCGCCGCGATGCGAGCGGCCATCCACCACGCGCCGGTCGCTGCCGCAGCGTTCAGCACGACACCGGCGGCGGTGGCGCCGGCGAGCCCGAGCGAGGGCAGCAGCACGAATCCGGCCCCAAGGGCCCCGGCCGCGGCCCCAAGCGTGTTTGCCGCATAGAGGCGGCCGGCATCGGCGGACACCGACGCTGGCCCCCGCACCATCCAGCGCGAGGCGATGGGAAAGGTCGCGCCCATGGCCGCCGCGGGCAGCGACAGGAGCAGGAGGCTCGCGCCGAGACGCACGGCGCCGAAGGCCAGGCCGCCGTCGCCGTTGTCGTAGAGCGCGGCCAGCACGGGGCGAAGGGCCGACAGGATGAAGGGCAGCAGCACCGCGACGGCCGCGATGGCCAGCTCGAGCACCGCGTAGGCCCTGAGGGCCGCGGGCGGTGTCATCCGCTGGCCGACCCTGCCGCCTGCGGCGGCGCCGACCGCGAGCCCGCCCATGAAGGCGGCCAGCACCGTGCTCGCGGCCGCGAGGCCATGACCGACCTGGAGCGTCAAGAGCCGGGTCCAGACCACCTCGTAGACGAGCGCCGCCGCACCGGACAAGGCGAACAGCGCGAGAAAAGGACCACGACCCATCGGACTCAGATTAGCAGACGGGGAGGGGACACAGACGCGCCGCAGGTGGGCCGCAGATAACGCAAATGGGCCGCAGATAACGCAGATGGCGCAGATAACGCAGATAACGCAGATAACGCAGATGGCGCAGATGACGCAGATGACGCAGATGACGCAGATGGGCCGGTGTCCTACTGCCGCGGGCGGTAGAGCGCGAGGACGCCGTCGCGCGCGATCAGCTCGAGCCGGAAGGCGTCGATCGCGAGGGCCGTGAGCTGGGGTGGGGCCTGTGAGTCATCGATGACAACGTAGCCGAGGTCGCCTTGCGCGACGAACGCGGGACCGTCGGCAACCAGGCGCTCGGCCTCGCCCGGTTCGAGCGCCCGGCCCTCGCTCAGCCGCATCAACGAGGCCAGCAGAGGGAAATCACGCTGCATCGTCGTGAAGCGCCGCTGCGAGATGCGCGACAGGTAGCCGCCCAGGAGACGTTTCTCGTGACGTGTCTGGTCGAACTGCCAGCGCGCGGCGAAGTTGCCTGCGGACGACACGCCGTCCCGCACGCCAAACGGCAGGTTCAGGACGCGGACGGGACGCGGGTCGGCCGCGATGATGTCGCTGAGCGATGAGTACGTGGCGGGGAACAAGCGGCGCGGCGCAGGGCACAGCTCGACCACCAGGGCCAGGCAGATGGTCCACCCGATGGCTCGCCTCTGCCCAGGCCACTTCCGCCCGATCGCCGCGAGCGCGCCGGCGAGGAGTATCGCGAGGCCGAGCGCGGCGACGATGGCGAAGCGGGTGGGCGTGCGCGCGAAGTTGATGACCGGGACATAGCGGAGCAGCGCCCACAGCGTGGGCACGTGCGTGTTGAGCCCGCCGACGATGACGAAGGGCCCGAGTGCCAGCGTCATGAAGCCGACGGTGAGCCACGGCCAGTACTGCGCCGGCCGGAATCGTGCCGCGAACACGGCGAAGGCCACGACGGCGAGGGCGACCAGGCTGAGGGCCGCGATGTACTCCGGAGACCAGGCCATCGCAGCAGCACGCTCCTCGCCGAGCAGCCACCGCGACACGGCGTGATTCGGATTCGGCTCGAAGAACGCGAGCAGGTCGACGCCCCGTGCGCTGCTTCGCCACTGGATGGGCGGGCTCACGAACCGGCCGTCGATGATCCGGCTGGCGAGCCCGTAGAGCACCGGGGCCAGGGCCGCCGAGCCGGCAACGCCGGCGCTCAGAGCGAACTTGAAGACCCAGCGCTGCCGAGCCGGCTCCACCAGACGCAGGCGAAACATCACCGCCACCCGCAGCAGGACGAGCAGGGTGAGGATGAGGACGGGCGTGTAGAGCCCGCGGACGCTGACGGCCGCAATCCCGAGGTCGATGCGTCCCCCGCCTCCGAGCGCGAGCACGAAGACGCCGGCACCCGCCGCCAGGAGCACGAGGTCGAGCAGTCGAATCCACCGGCGGGCGTCCGGGCGTTCCCGGCGGCTCACCTGGACGAGCTCCGCCAGGACATAGAGCCCGGCCATCAGGAGGCAGAAGACCGCGAAGTACGGGTCGGAATATGCGGCCCAGGCCAGCGCAAGCCCGCCCAGGGCCGCGATGCGGGCCGACTGTGTCCGGTGTGCCCGAACCAGCAGGTAGAGGAAGGCCGCCAGCGGCGCGCCGACCACGAGGCTGTAGTGTCCGGTGGTTCGGGCCACGAGCGCGGGCGACCACGCGAACGCCAGACCGGCGATGAACGCCTCGAGTCGCGTGACCGGAAACACCAGCCGCGCCAGCGCATAGGCGCACAGCGCGGTGGCGACCATGGCGACGAGGAGCACCACGTTGAACGAGGCCACGACGCCGAGCAGGGGAATGAGCGGAAAGGCCAGCACGTTGAGGAACACCGTGTAGTTGTGCTGCGAGAGGTCCACGCGTCCGGACAGCGAGAGGACGCGGTCCGTGGTGAAGGGGTTGTGCCCCGACGCCAGCTCGTGCCGGAACACCCACTGGTTCCAGACGTACACGCCGGAGTCCCCGGTGGGATCCCCGGTCAGGTGGGTTCCCAGGAGGAGCGGCAATGGCCACGCGAAGGCGAGCGCGATCGCCGCGTAGCCCAGCACGACGCCGAGTTGGGTGAGCCACGGCTGGCGACCCATGTCAGGCAGGCGGGTTTACATTTATCACGAGAACGGCTGAGCCCGGAACCAGACCCTGTGCGTGGGCCCGGCTTGCAGACACGACGACAGGCCGAAAGAGAACACGGCCGGACCACCGAGGTGATCCGGCCGTATCCGAACCGGGTCCCACCGCGCGACGCGCGGCCGACCCGAGCAGAGCGAGGGCCCACCCGACGGGCCCACCGCGCGAGGCGCGGCCTCCCCGCAGGGCCCACGGGGACGCGGGCCGTCGCCCGCGTCCCCGGCCCCTTAGAAGTCGTACCGCACGCCGAAGCGGACGATGCGCGGGTCGAGGATGCCGAGGACCCGCTTGAAGTTCGTGCCGGTCGTCGTCGCGAAGTTGACGATGGTGCCGTTGTTGAGCGCGTTGAAGACGTCCACCATGGCCGTGAGGCGGCCGTAGCGGCCGAAGGTGAAGCTCTTGTCCGCGCGGAAGTCCAGGATCGACACTGTCGGCGCGCGGTTGGCGGTGACTTCTTCCATCCGGATCGAGATGCTGCCGTCACCGGGGAACACGACCGGGTTGTTGCGGCCCCACTGGCGGCCGCTCTGGACCTTCCAGGAGCCCGAGAAGCCGATCTCCCAGGGCATGGTGTAGCGGCCGATGACCTTGTAGTTCCACAGCGTCGAGGTCTCGCGGCCCTCGTCGCCGTAGAGGCGCTGGTTCTGGCGCCAGAGGTACGACTTGTCCTGTGACAGGGCGTTGAGCGCCCCGGTGCCGGTCGTGACGGCGTGGAACTGGTTCAACCACGTGTAGCCGAACGAGGTGAGCAGCATCCAGCGGCCCTGGAAGCGGCGGTTGATGGCGAACTCGATGGTCTGGAAGTCGCTGTTGTAGGCCGGATCCGTCGGGTTGGTGAAGAAGCGGCTCTGCGGGATGCCGGCCGGGCGGTCCAGCAGGCTGAGCGTCTGGTCGTCGCCGGTTCCGCGCACGCCGTCGGCGCCGATGTCCACGAACGAGAACGGGACGGTGAAGGAGGGCGCGCGGTTCGGGTCGATCTCCACCCACTCGTTGCGCACGTTCTTGTAGACGTACGAGACGCGGCCGGAGAGCCCCTCGACGATCTCGCGCTCGAGGTGGCCCGAGATCTCCTGCGAGTACGGCCGCTTGATGTCGTCGTCCACTTCCACGGCGCCGGCGTTGCCCAGGGCCTGCCGGAACAGGCCGAGCTCCTCCGGCCCGTCGAGCAGCCGGTTGCCGTTGAGGTCGCGGAACTGGTAGCGCAACCGGGCGTCGCCCACCGGGTTCTCGCGGTCGGCCAGCGTGTCGGCCGAGTTGAAGTAGAAGCGGCCGTAGTAGGCCTTGACCACCGTCTTGTTGTCGCCGGTGAGGTCGTAGGCGAAGCCGGCGCGCGGCGAGATGTTGAATGTGTTGGCCACTTCGCGCGCCTGCACGGTGCGCGGCGCGATGAGCGCCAGGTAGCGCGCGCGCTCCGTCGGGTTGAGATTCGCCGGCCAGTTGGCCAGGGCCGCGTGTCCGCCCGGTGTCACCGACAGCTCCGGGAACTCGTCCACGTAGCGCTCGAACCGGATGCCGAGGTTCAGTGTCAGCCGGTTGTTCACCTTCCACGTGTCACTGATGTGGCCCGCGTTGTAGACCACGTCGTTCTGCGAGGTGGTGGGTGAGTTGTAGAGTTCGAGCTCGTTCACCGCGCCGTTGAGGTCGCGGTAGAAGATGTTGCCGGGCTGGGGCTTGGTGAAGAAGCGGCGGTCCCGCTTCCAGTCGTACCCGAACTTGAAGTCGTGCGACCCCGCCCAGCCGTCCTTGAAATACGCCAGCGAGACGTACACCTGCGGCTTGAAGCGCTTCTGGTCCTGGTACGAGTCGTGATAACCCGTGCGCTGGTTCGTCCCGGTGTCGATGCGGCCCGGCTCGACGTTGCTGGCAAAACCGTACTGGTCGGTGGGTTCGAGGGGGAAGAAGTTGTACCAGTTGGCGTACATCACGTCGAGGAACGCGCGGCTGCCGAGGACGCTGGTCCACTCCCACTTCCAGGGATAGTTGCGCGACGACTGGTAGCGCGCGGCCGACAGGGGCACCAGCGGGCCGAGGTCGCGCAGCTCCTGCAGCTTCTCGCGCTTGTTCAGGAAGCCGATGACCTGGTTGTTCCGCCCGATCTGGAAGG